>DATAWX010000015.1:0-9287 GCA_036266995.1 Pseudonocardiaceae bacterium
GACGAGCCTTGTCCGCACACGGCCGACACTGATCCTCCCGGGTGGACCCACACGGCACCGGCACTACCTCGACGCGGCCGGTGGTGGTGTCGATGCGGCGCATGGCCAGTGGCCGGATGCAGACGCCGTGCTGCTCGGCCAAAGCTCGGGCGACATCAGCGCCGATCGGCAGCGCGGCCCGCTGCGCCCGGGTCATCCGCGCGACATCGATACCGGCGGGATCAGTAGTGGCCATCAAGCTCTCACCTCCCGGTCGGTGTCGGCGGTGTGCCGCAACGCGGCCAGCGGACTGGTACTCGCGGTATCGCGGGCCGGCTCAGCGCTCAGATCACCAGGGGTGGCTGCGAGGCCGCCGTAGACCACGACCGCGGGCGAGGGTGCCCATCGGTGGCCAGAGTGGACGCTGCTCGGTGGTGGGGTTGTCAGGGAGATCGGGTGGGGGCTTGCGGTCGCCCTGGTCGTTGTGCGTATCCTCACTGGTATTCACTCCTGACTGGGTGGATGGCGCAGAAGCGGACGGGTTGGTAGCCAGGAATCCGCTTCTGCGCTGTGAATCTCATTCTCCGGAAAAGGGCGCAGATGTTCTCGCCACGTGACCTGTGCCCGTGGTTTTCCGGATTACGTTAGTAGTCTAGGGTTGTTCGCCTGTCTTTGCTGTGGCAGCACCTACCGGGTTTGGTCTTCTCGGACAGCGAACACACTCTCACCGAGCGCACCAATCACCAACAAAGCAAGCGCATATGCCCCGCCGGCACTGACCACGCATATGCGCCCCACGCATAAGGACAGCTCACCAGCACGCACAACGATGCCCTCACATATGCCGCGCGCATACCCGCGGTTCGTCGTTGTTCGGCGGTGCTGACCTTGGTGACCTCCACGCCCGGGTTAACCATCGCGACCAGCTCACTTCCCCGCACCGCGCGCGCCGGTGTCCCGGTCTGCCCTCTGGTGACCGTCGTGATCGTTCTTGAGTGCGGCGCCCGAGAACCACGACATCCACGCCCCAGCGCTGATCTCCAACCGCATATCGCGTTCCTCCTGATCGGTGACTGGCCGGCCATTGCGACCCGCCTACCCATAAAACGACGACACCCCTGCTTCCAGGGGGTCCGCGAGCTAGTCCCGAGCTAGTCCGCTACTAGTCCCCGTCTCCACCTCCGCAGCTACGCTGACCACCCTGCCTGGCAAAACCCGAGCCGATGCCACCCGGGTCCGAGGCGTTGATCGGCTGTGACATTCGCCTGGCCGACCGGAAGACCGTCTATTGGCAGCGTCTTCACCGAGGCGCAACCGGAGCACACCCCCACATGCGGACATCGGTGCGGCTCAACCGGCGGTCGGTCAAGGGATCAGGTGGGCGGTCAGTCGGACACCACGGTGTGCAAGACGGTGACCGCGTCCCCGGTGACGCGCGTGGTGATCGGCAGTCCCCCTGGCACGATGAAGGAGGACTTGCGGGCTCGGGTGGCGTGGCAGGAGTCGTCGACAGCCCCGAAGGTCCTTGCGTTGACGAACTCCTCCCGGTGCGGGCGCTTGAAGGTTTTTTGAGGGTGCAGTGTTGGTCGTTGTGATCGCTGGAGCGCAGCCGCGCTGAGGCTGGCCATGATCAGTGCTGCGAGCCGCCCCTCCGAGGACAGCTCGGAGAACCCGACAGTCATGTGGACGCAGTACCCAGCGCTAGCAGCGCTGTCAGCATGGTGGCACCATGCAGGCAAAGGCCGGGCGTCTCAAGAGCTACCATCCGAGCATGTCTGATTCGCCGGGTCTGGACCCTGGCCTACTTAATCTCCCGAGCCTGCGTGATGCCCTGTTTCATCGCGACATCACCACGGTCTACAAGATCCTGGTGCGCGAGGGGATCCCTCAGCGGCACATCGCCGAGTTGGTGGACCAGTCGCAGTCTGAGGTCTCGGAGATCATCAACGGTCGACAGGTGATGGGCTACGACCTTTTGGTTCGCATCTGTGAAGGTCTCGGGATCCCTCGCGGTGCCATGGGTCTTGCGTACGATGAGGCAGCAGACAGCGCGCCCTCAGATCCTCCAGGTGAGGAGGATGACGTGGAGAGACGGAACTTCCTAGCGATAGCCGGAGCGATCCTGTTCGGGACCCCGGTCTTTGGCGACCCTCACCCCTTGACGTTGCGGGATGTGACGGTCTCCCCACCAGCGCGGGTCGGGCCATCAGATGTCACTGCATACGAGCAAACGGTTGCCCGACTGAACGTTCTGGACCGCGAGTCTGGCGGTATGGCTGCTCGTGAGGCACTAGCAGCGACGGCCAAGACCGGAGAGACGCTGCTGTCCTCCCAAGCCAGTCCTGAGATCCATCAGCAGCTTCGATACGCGGTCAGCGAGGCGCATCGCCTGGCCGGGTGGGCGTCTGGGGATATCGGACTAGTGGATCACTGCCGGTACCACATGCACCGTGCTCTGGACTTTGCCCAGGGTGATCCCGCGCGGGTTGCCGCGATCCTGGCCAGCGCAGCAGACATGGAAAAGCACGCGGGCGATCCCAACGCGGCGCTGAAGATGTTCCAGCTCGCCGCGACTGGCATCTCTGCTGACAGCGATCCGCAGGCGTCGGCGGTGCTCGCCGGGTTGAGCGCGTCTGCCTTCCTGACATTGGGGCACGCCGACGAGGCGAGGCGCCAAGTCTCCCGGGCTCGTAGCTTGTTCGCTGATGCTCGCTCCGCAGACTCGCTGCCCTTCTTTTCTTTCTACGGCGCGGGACATGGCCTGCTGGCGGCGTCGAGCAGCAAGCTCGCCAACTACGACACCGCGCGGACCGACGTAGTCAACGCCCTCCGAACTCGCCCTAGCTATGACCTGCGGTGCAACGCGTTGGACACCATCGTGCTCGCGACGGTGACGCTCAACGCGGGAGAGACATCCACCGGGATCCCCCAGGCTCGCCGTGCGCTGTCGCTGGTCTCGCAGGTGGGCTCACAGCGTGCGCGGGATCGCCTCGCCCCGATGATCCAGGCTCTAGCATCCAGACCCGACTCCACGTCTCGTGACCTGGCTGTTCATGCACGCCAGGTCAGCCGGGTGCCCTCGCAGCAGGTCTGACCGCTTATCGCTATGCAGCGGCCTGGATCCGCGTGACGCACAGCTTGTGATGGACACAGTCGACCGCCACCCGATCGTGGCCTGTAGCCCATGGTTGGCTGTTGCGACGGCATGGCGTCCCGGCCGCCAAGCGCGGCGAGTGCTCGCTGAAGCCATGCAGCGTGACCTGGGTCGTCGTGACCCACCGTTACAGTGACATTGATCTACCTTCGACGTTGTCGCGGGGCCGTAGATGTCCCGTGAGACCGGCAGAAGCCATCGCGCTGTGGACTGCCGAACACAACGGCAAGCGTCGGCCTCCCACAGGACCATCGCGCAGCCCACCACCCTGCGAACGACGATGTTGAACCGGGGAGACACGTCCCCGCCGAAACTCGCAGCCTCGTAACCCATCGCGATCTTGCGCACCTCATCCCGCTCAGCCGACCGCCAAGCCCCAAACCCCGCCCTCGAAGTCAGGCAAGTGGACGAGCACCACACAACACGACACCGACTACACACAGCGACAGCAGAATTACAACGCGTTACAACGTGGTGTCTTTGCCGAATTCCCCTCTATGGGATCAAGTGCGCCGGCTGCGCCGGCGCGCGCACCCATCGGTAGCGCGGTGGTCACCTGGTCGTGCGACCGGAACCACGACACTGCGCGCGGCCCTGCGGGCCGTGCTCGGTCGCGGCCCGGTCGCACGGCCAGCGTCCCCGGCAGCTGCGCCGCCACAACCGGCGCGGCCAAGAACGGATGACGTGCAGCCACTCCCGGACACAGCCAACGTCGGAAGTGGCCTGCCGGGTCTCCGTTCCCTCACAAGTCCCCGGGATCGTCCTACGCCGCCCCTGCGGCATCAAGGGCGCCGATGGCGTCGCTGACGCGATGGCGCAAGCGCCACCCGTGACCCCGCCGCGCCGACGCAGAGGCTTGCCGGGTGTGAGGAACGGCGGCGAGCAGGGCGAGCCCCATAGACGAGGAGGCACCTCCCATTAACTCGCCGACGTGACGGGATACCCCGCTGCCGTCCCCGCCTTTCCTGCGGCAAGCCGACACGCCACACCATCCTTCATCAGTACTCCCGTACACCCGAATCGAGCGAGAGTGAGGTAACGCGTCACCAGGAGAACCGACGCCCGACTCCTAATTCTCCCTGTATCCTTTCAACCACCTCGATTGCATTCGGGGATCGAGGAGCCCCGATCCGGTCGGCGCATCCTGCGGAGGTCCGCGTCGGCCGGATCGGGTGTCGTTCACGTTGTCCTGCAACAAGCAGACACGCAGTGCGTTGTTGGCGTGCGATTTAGCCCCGTCAACAACACGGGACAGTGATGGCCGAGTTCACCGCTGGTCGGCTGCTTGGCTCCGTACGGCGGGTGCGTCGAGCACGTCGGCGGCGATGTCGGTCTCGACGACCTGGCGGGCTACTTCGGACAGTCCTGTGTTGTGGGTGCGGGCGTAGCTACGTAGCCGGTCGAAGGCCACCGGCATGGTCAGGTTCCCGCGCTGGGCGAGCACTCCTTTGGCCTGCTCGATGATTACCCGACTGTTCAGCGCGGTCTGCAACTGTTCAGTGACCAGTTCACTGCTACGGATGGCGCGTTCGGACAGGATCCCGATCGTGGCGACGTCGGCCAGCGCTTGACCCAACGCCAGGTCAGCCTAGGGTAGGGCCCCGGGTTGGCCGTGGAACAGGTTCATCGCCCCGATCGCCTGGCCACGCAACCGCAGCGGCAACGCATGCACCGACCGGTAAGCCCCCCGCTCGGCAACGGCGGCGACGAACATCGGCCACCGCCCGCCCGCGTCGGTCAGATCCGGGACGCTCACGGGTGCGCCGGTGCGGCAACAGTCCATACACGGGCCCTGGGCGGACTGCAGCTGCAGCAGCTCCATCACCTTGGCGTCCTCCCGCGAGGACGCCACCACCCGCAGTTTTCGGTGGGAGTCGGCCAGCATGATCCCGGCGGCGTCGGCGGCCAGCAGCTCGACGCTGTAGCCCACCAACCGGTCCAGCATCTCGATGATGTCGTAGTCATCAACCAGGGTGTCCGCGAGCCCAACGAATGCCCTGCTTAGCAGCTGCTCACGGCTACTTCCCACCGAACTCATCTCAATCCCTCCGCCAATGACCGCCACCGAGTGGCTCTCGTAGACAACCGCGGGCTGTCATCTCGCGGCTCACCTCGTGTCCGGGGTAAAGATCAACCGCCGGGACACCACGTCGTGGGCGACGTCGCTGAGCAACCGCTGTTCGACGAAAGCATAGGCCCGCATCCGGGCCAGAGCATCCGTTGCGCTGACTCCGAGCTGGACCACCACCATGCCAGTGGCCTGATGTATCTCCGCGCGGCCGTGCAACGACTGATCCAGCCACGCTCCCTCACCGGGATCGGTGCGCAACCCCAAAAACATCAGCGCGGCCATGTCCGCCGCGCGCATCACATCCCGTAATTGCGCATCGCTCAGGGAGCCCGGAGCCGTGCGGTACAGGTCCAGCACCCCGAGGTTGATCGTTTCCCACTGGAACGGCACCGCGAACAACGCCCCGACGTCGGACTGCTCCACCACAGCCGCGGCGAAGATGGGCCAGCGGCTCACCTTGGTGCTGTGGTGTAAGTCAGGGACGAGCACCGGGCGCCCGGTCACCGCCGCCTCCACACACGCGCCCTCACCCAAACTGAACTGAAGATCTTCGAGCAACTCCGCCGTCGCATCGGTAGCGCACAGCGTCTGGTGCGCGTTGCTCGCGGTCAGCAGCGAGATCGCCGCGCCATCGACGTCCAAGCCCAACACATAGGCCTGGCAGACCTGCTCAGCCAACGCGCGATCATCCTCGACGTCGCGGGCGATCTCCAGCAACGCCCGCGTCACCACGCCCCGCCCAGCCACCTAGACCACCCCGCCACGCGGGCTCTCACCGAGCAGTCTCATAGCAACCACCCCGTCACCCTAGATCAAGTCCCGAAACCGCACCCGACGGCTCAGTCAGCGCCGACGATGCACGGGAAAGGGGCCCGACCGAATGGCCGGGCCCCTTGAGAGGGAATGAACCTGTCTGGACTCCGATGAACACCGAAACGTCGCGGCGACCACCTCCATCTCGACCGTTCCTCAACCTCCTGCGTTCCCTTGTGCACTTTCCCTTGCGCTGCCTCGTGCGAGCGCTTCCTGGACTGTCCACTGTTGTTGTCGGCGCATTTTCTGACACCCACAGCCAACGCTGTCAAGCCGTCAGGCACTGCCCTCGTCCCGCGCACCACAGTCGGTCCGTCCCGTAGCGACTCTGGCGGACTTAGCTCATCCACAAGTGCAAGCCGTGGCATAGCCGAGGGTTATGCCGGCAGCACGCCGGTGCCCGCGTGATCGAGGACGAGCCAACGGGCGATCTGGGAAGCGAAGAAGGCACTGTCGTTGCCGCTGACCAGCGGCGGTTCACTGCGAGCCGGGTCACCCGCTCTCCCCCGGACGGCCCGGAACGGACGCGCCCTTGTCGCCGGCGGCACTATCTGGGCCGTCAGGCAGGGTCAGATGCAGCCGTACGGTCGTGCCCGCCGGACCGCTGCGCACCTCGACGAGATCGCACCACTGTCGGGCCAACCACAGTCCACGCCCGCGCGCGGTGGAGCGACCGGAAGGCAGACGCCCGACCAAAGGGGCGCGCAGTCCCGCACCGGTGTCGCTGACCTCGCACAATATTGTCTGTGGGCCAGTCCAGACCCGCACCACGCCTGACCCACCGCCATGCTCGATCGCGTTGGTCGCAACCGAATAAACCGCCTGCACAAACTGCGTGACGTCCAGTACAGCCGCTCCGGCCTGGGTGGCATGGGAGATCACGAAATCACGCAAGATGACCAGCTGACCCACTCCGTCAAACCTGAACCACAGGACCGGCGCCGGCAACTCAGGCAGCGGAGACCTGTCGCATTTGGCGTTGAACACCGCCGGGTCGAGGTAGCTCGGGCTGGGCCGGGCGGCGCCGTTGACCACCAGCTCCGGGTGGGTCCTCGCCACCTGGGTCACAACATCGGGACCCACAACACTGGCGTCATAGGTGCACAACAGAGCGGCGTAGGACCAGGCGAGTGCGGCGTTGACCAGCGACTCGTATCGAGCCCACTCCATACTTTGCTGCGCGGTGCGCGCAGTCCACCACGGCTCTCCGACCATCCGCAGCCGCTGCCCACCCCGACTCGCCACCTGCACGCTGCGGTGCACCGCAGCCAGCGCCCGCACCGGATGCCGGTACCACTGGCTAGTCTCACCGAACGTCACACGCCCGACATCCGCGCCCAGTGCCGCCCGCAGCCAACCCGCATTACGGTCCGTGGTCACCACCCGGACCGGGTCACCGCGGTCCAAGCCATCCCGAATGAACGGGACAGTGCCCGCGACGAACTCCTCCTCAGACCCGTACAGCAAGGCCTGATGCGCCAACGATGCGCCACCCCGGTCAGTGGCGACACTGCCCAACACGCCGCTCACCCCCCGCCGCTACCGCTCTTAGGTCCCTATCCGCCACGGAGGATTGGACAGCGTGGAAAGCCGAGCACAAACTTGACCGTGTGGTCGTTGTGTTCGCCGAAACCTGTGGCAGCGGCGGGCGCCCGTCGCCGAAGGGAGAATATAGGCGGTGGCGCCACCGATGCCCCTCGCCAAGGGTGGTGCCACCGCCGGGACCGGCCGCTGTACTCCTCCCCCGAGCCCCCGCTCCGGGTTCGGGCTGCCGGCCGCTGGATCCGGCCAGGCCATAGCCCACCGGAGTTTGTGAGCCCACTCCACCAGTGCCCGCCATACCGGACGGCACGCTCGGGGTCGGCTTCGTGACATGGGGTGATACCCGCACGACGCGCGACTTCAAACGATCGCGACGATCTTACAAGGCACATAACTACCCCTCGGACAGGCCAGGGCTCGCCGCGAATCGCCGAGCTCTCATGACACTGACGCCGGGGTCCGGGGCGCAGGCCACAGATAGTAGCCAGACGCACCCGACTCAGCAAACCCACTTGGCCCATCAAGGTACCCGCAGACGCGGGGGAGGAACCCTGCCACGAATCCAGGTCGAGTCGACACGCGTCAAGTGCGGGTTCCCAAGCTCACGATGTAGCGAGCATCTCGAAAGAGTGAACCACCGGGGTTGTTGGCAGGGACGTGTAACGGTGCCAGTACGCATACCGATGTCCCTGGCAGTCCCCGTGAGGCTGTTGGACCCCCGACCTGGCAGCCTCACGGGGCCTTCCCATGTCACGAGCCCTGGTTTCAGGTGCAGCTCGGGTGCAGCTCCTCGTGGGAACCACCTGTGGCCCTTCACCGTCAGTCATGCCGAGCCGAAACCGCTGCTCAGGGGTTTGGCGAGGCCCAAATCGACTGTGCCCAAGCTCTCACGAAACACACACAGCTACAGCTACAGGTGCTCCACCTGGACCTCGGACGGTGTCTCTTTGCTAGTCGAGGTAGTCGCGGAGCGCCTGGGAGCGGGAGGGGTGGCGCAGTTTGGCCATCGTCTTGGATTCGATCTGTCGGATGCGTTCTCGGGTGACCCCGTGGATCTGACCGATCTCATCGAGCGTGCGTGGTGGGCCGTGGGTGAGTCCGAATCGCAGCTGGACGATGTTGGCCTCCCGCTCGGAGAGCGTGGCCAGCACCGCCTGGAGGTGGTCCTGTAGCAGCGTGAAGGAGACCGCGTCCACCGCGACCACGGCCTGGGTATCTTCGATGAAGTCGCCGAGCTGGGAGTCGCCCTCGTCACCGATGGTCTGGTCCAACGAGATGGGTTCCCGGGCGTAGTGCTGGATCTCCAGCACCTTCTCCGGGGTGATGTCCATCTCCCTGGCGAGCTCCTCAGGGGTGGCCTCGCGGCCGAGGTCCAGGATCAGTTTGCGCTGGATGCTGCCCAGTTGATTGATCACCTCCATCATGTGCACCGGGATCCGGATGGTACGGGCCTGATCAGCCATCGCGCGGGTGATTGCCTGTCGGATCCACCAGGTGGCGTAGGTGGAGAACTTAAATCCCTTGGTGTAGTCGAACTTCTCCACCGCACGGATCAGACCCAGGTTGCCCTCCTGGATCAGATCCAAAAAGGGCATACCGCGGCCGGTGTAACGCTTGGCCAGCGACACGACGAGACGCAGGTTGGCCTCCAGCAGGTGGTTTTTGGCGCGCTCGCCGTCGCGGACGATCCACCGCAGATCCCGACGCAGCTGCGGGGAGAGCTTGTCG
>DATAWX010000016.1:0-43903 GCA_036266995.1 Pseudonocardiaceae bacterium
CGCACCACGGAGCGCGGCACCGTCGATGCCGAACGCGGCGCCGGAGACCACCGCAAAGCCGCCTTCGTGGCCCGAACTCAGCGACCTCATCGAGGAACAGCACTCCGCGGTGCGCTCGGCTCACCGCGCCCGGCTTGGCCAGTCCCGAGCCACCGCCGACCAGCGCGGCCACCGAACTGGTGTGGTGCGGCGCGACGAAGGGTGGAACGGTGATCAGCGGAGTGTCCGGGGAGAGCAGACCGGCCACCGAATGCACCGCGGTCACCTCAAGCGCCTCCTGACCGGTGAGCGCCGGAAGCAACCCCACCATCCGTTGCGCCAACATCGTCTTGCCGGTGCCCGGCGGGCCGGTGAGGAGCAGATGGTGGCCCCCTGCGGCGGCGACCTCCACCGCCCAGCGGGCGTCACCTTGTTCCAGCACGTCGCCGAGATCGGGGACCGCCGCCAGCGGTGCCGGGCGCGGCGGGCCGGGGCAGGTCAGCCCCACCGCGGGGTTCCGCAGCCAGCTCAGCACGTCTTTTAAACAGGTCGCGCCGCGCACCCGCAGCCCGGTCACCAACGAGGCCTCGGCCAGCGACGCGGTGGGCACCACCACCTGGCCGATACCCACCTCGCGGGCCGCAAGCACCGCCGGCAGCACCCCCCTCACCGGGCGCAGCCTGCCATCCAGGGCCAGCTCCCCGATCAACACCAGCCCACCCAACCGCTCGGCCGGGATCCGGCGGTCGGCGGCCAGCAAGGCACACGCCAGGGCGAGGTCGTAGCTGCTCCCGCCCTTAGGCAGGGTGGCAGGCGACAGCGCGAGCGTCATCCGACGTGGTGGCCACCGCTCACCCGAGTTCAGCACCGCGGCCCGCACCCGGTCCCGCGCCTCGGACAGCGCGGTATCGGGCAACCCCACCATCTGCAGCCCCGGTAGTCCCGGCCCGATGTGGGCCTCGATCTCCACCAACACCCCGTCGACCCCGTGCAATGCCACCGCCCAGGCACTGGCCAGCGACATCAGAACGCACCCCGGAGGTGTTCCACCGTGACCGGCCCGTCCGGTGGGCACAGCACCGCCAGCACGTCAAAGCGAATCTCGCACCAGCCGACCCGATGCGTACGCAGCCACTGCGCCGTGATCCTCCGGATCCGAGCCGCCTTCACCGCCGTCACGGCCTCAGACGGTTCCCCGTACCCGGTCCCCGAACGAGTCTTCACCTCGCAGACGACCAGGCGCTCGCCATCGGTTGCGATGAGATCGACCTCGCCGTCGCGGCACCGCCAGTTGCGCGAGAGCACCACGAGACCGATGCCGGCGAGGTAGTCCGCCGCCAGGTCCTCTCCCCGTTTGCCCAGTTCGTCGCTACGGCGGTCCGCCGCCTGCGCCGTCGTCTCCATCGCGATCTCTCCGTCCGTCGGGCGATCTTTAGCCATGAGGCTGCCCGGCCGCCGAAGCGCGGTCGATGTCGCGAAGACGGATCTGTGGACAAAGGGTCGGATGTGGATAAGTGGGTGCGTAGCGCGCGTGGTGGACGTGAAGTGTCAGGGTGCAGTGATAGCGCAGCCGCTCCGAGACACGCGGGCCCCCGCTGCAGGGCGAGAGCCGCAACCTCGAGATACGAGCCATCGTACGGTTCGCGGCAGAACATGATCATCGCTTGGATGCGCGCAGATTTGCGGCACTGCGCCCTTTACGAGCCTACAGCAACTCCTTAAACAGCACCGTGCCGAAAATAGTAATAGCTGTTCTGCAAATCCTTGTTTCGGTTGTGCTTCAGGCTTGAACGTCTCAACAATCAACGAAAGTGAGTCGAGCCACGAGTGAAAGGATTATCGCTGAGTTTTCCACAGTTCTTTCACCATGACATCAAAGATTGGCGAGCCGGGTAGCGGAATCTGCTTCTGCGCTACCTTCTGCCAACCCCACTTAGCATATGCGGCCTGAGCGGCGTCGGCCGCAGGCAGCGCCGTCAGGGTCGCCCGCTCCTCGTGGCGGTCCTGGATGAGCTGACGATGGATCGTCGAGACCACGTGTGACTGCCGCAATGGCTTGCGAACTAGCAGCTCCATCAGGACAAAAGTTCTGCCGACGTGTTCATGGGACATCTGGTCCGGCAGCGGCGTCAACAAGTTTCGCCACCACGGCGTTGTCGGTGCAAGGGTTACACCGAAGCCGAGTACCTTGATGACCCTCTGAGGCTCGCGTGCCGCTTGGTGGTGTGCGATCAGACGATTTGCCACGCAAACTCCGGGACCGAAACTGCAGCAACCTCCTCGTCCGACGCAACAGATCTGGCGAATTCCCCGACTTCATCTTTGGATCACTGGACGCGTCGGTGTGGTGGTTGAGGTGCGAGCGTCAGAGGTACGTATCCGGCAGGTCGCAGCGTGATGCCGGTGGTCAGTGGCACTGGGCCGGGCGAGGCGTGCAGACCGAAGGCGCGGATGATGCTGGCGGTGGCCAGGGTCGCTTCGAGCATGGAGAAATACTGGCCGATGCAGGCTCTTGGGCCGCCGCCGAACGGGAGGTACGCGTAGCGGTGGCGCTGCTTTTCCTGCTCCGGTGCGAAACGGTCTGGGTCGAAGCGCTGCGGTTCTTCCCATATCCGTGGAGAACGGTGGGTGACCCACGGGCTCACGAACACGTCGGCGCCCGGCGGGAGGTGGTAGCCGTCGATCACGTCTCCCTCCGGGATCTGCCGCCCTATCCCGTAGGCCGACGGGTACAGCCGCATCGCTTCTTTGACCACCTGAGTGGTGTAGCCCAACGCGGCGATCCGCTCGACGGTCGGGTGCTGATCATCGGCGCCGAGCACCCGCTCGGCCTCGACGCGCACGCGTTGTTGAACGTCGGGATGGCGGCCGAGTAGGTGCAGTGCAAACGTCAGGGCGGTAGCGGTGGTCTCGTGGCCGGCGAGCAGGAAAATCAGTACCTGATCACGGATCTCGGCGTCGTCTAGCGCGTCAGCGCCGAGGGCATCAGGGTCGCGGGCGCGCAGCAGCAACGACAGCAAGTCTTCGCTGGCGGCGCTGGCGGCGCGGCGACGGTCGATGATGCCCTCTACCACCTCGTACAGCTGCCGTTGGGAACCGGCAGCGCGGCGGTTGGCTGGACTCGGCCAGCTCGCTGGGAGGCGCAGCGGCGATTGGGCACGGCGCCCGACATGCGCGTTGATCACCGGGAACGCCTCCCGCAGCGCTGGCGTGGCGTCATTGAGGTCGTCGCCGAACAGCACCCGCCCGATCACAGCCAGCGTGAGGTGCATCATGTCCTCGGCTGCGTCCACCGTGCCGCCATGCCGAACGGCGGCGTGCCAGCGATCGATCAGCGCCGCGGTCTCCTCGGCCATCACCTCGACGTAGCTCCCGACCCGGTAGCGGGTGAACAGCGGCTGGATGAATCGCTTTTGACGCTGCCAGCGGTCGCCCTCGCTGGTGAGAATGCCGTCGCCGACCATCGCGGCGGTCTCCCGGTAGAACAGGTTGCCCTTGGTGTAGCGCCGACCAGTACCGGTCAACACTTGCCGCGCGCCCTCGGGGGAAAACGCCGCGTACATCACGATCCGCAACCCGGGTGGACCAGCCGAGAAGCGAACGACATCGCCGTAGCGGCAGTGGGCCTCCTCTAAGGTCGCCAGCAAGTCGCGGCGCAGATCCAGGGCTGAGCCGAGCAGCGGGATACCGGGGGGACCTGGCACGTCCCGTCGCGGGGTGGTAGCGGTCAGACGGGTCATCGTGGGCTCCCGCTTCAGATGAGGTAAGCACCGGGTCAGAGCCTACATATACAGAGACCCGTCGAACTCGCCGTGATACTTCGCCTGAAAAATAGGGATCCTCGATGGCAAGTACAGAACGGCATAGCCGAACGCTGCGAGCAGGTCAACCACCGCAAGATCCAGGACTGCCTGGTGCACGATAGTCAAAGATCTGTGGATGAATACTCTCTAGGCTCCTACCACCTTGCCCCACACCCACTCCGCTGGCGCCACGGCGCGCTGATACTGCGGCGAGCCGTCATCGCCTGCTTGGCCGTCATCGCCGGCTCCGCGAAGCAGGGAATCCCTTCCATCAGGAGTAGTACACGCGGCCGTCCCTAGCAGTCCACGACGTTCGTAACCAGCGCCGTTGAGGAACGGCAGAAGTCCGGCAAGGTCGGTGTCCGAGGGAATTCGCCGCGCCTCCGTCTCACGGGCGGTGTAAATGAGCGGACGTAGAGATGCAGCGACGTGCCAACGACAACGGTGGAACGATCATAGAAGGTGAAGTTCTTGCCCAGCGGACCACTTACCCTTCCGGCACATACCGTGGCGCCTGACTGGGAGCCGTGAACAACGTCTGGCAGACCCGTTATCGGTTGCTTTTAGAACAGCTTGAGGCACTTGCAGACCTGCTCAGCGGTGAGGAACCGATCACCCAGCCAGTCCTCGAAGACCAGGCGGTGCGGTTACTTGCGGGTGTGGTCATGTTGCTGAGGCAACACCACATCAACAAACGGGGGCAGTGCAAATATTGCGGATGGACGAGGCAAACAGGGCGTTTGTGCCATAGGCGACCACAGTGCACGGTCTATCTGGTTCTTGACTTCGCGATTGGTCAACCTTTGGATCTGGTACAGACACCTCGCGGTCCAGCCGGGAGAGGACGCAGAGGTAACCGGCCGTCGTGCACAAGTGTTACCAAGGCCACCGCACCCCACCCGGCGCTCCTTTCGTTGCTCCCGTTGGCTGTTGCCGACCCACTCGACGTCGTACCGCAACACACCGACGGCGCCGAGATCGCGCTCGATGCGCAGGTCGACGGGCTGTCGAGGCGACGGCGAGCGCACCTCGCAGCCGTCGTTGAGGCGCAACCAGAGCTCGGGACTGCGACGCCGCTCCAGTGCAAGTCGCCGACCGTCACCCTAGGGAGACCGAGATGTCGAAGCACTACAAGGTCGGCGACGACCCCTGCCAGCTCGGCCGTACGACCGGCGAGGTAGCGGACCCGCTCACGAGCCCGCTCACCGCCGACCTACGCCGCCCCTTGATCGCGATAGCCCTCTACGCCGTGGGCTTCGCTGGCCTCATGCTGCTGCTCAACCCCTTACACCTGGCGGAAGGCAGCGAGTGGCTCCTATGGTTGCCGCACATGGCCCGGGGTACCGTCGAGACCGCCTTAGAACTTCTCCACTCCATCGCCAACGCCCTTTGACTCGGGTCAGCCGCCGAAGGGAGCACTTTCCGGAAGTCGTAAGTCTGGTTTGTCCACTTCTTCGATGTTGACGTCTTTGAATGTGAGCACTCGGACGTACTTGACGAATCGGGCCGGCCGGTACATGTCCCACACCCAGGCATCGGACATCCGCACCTCGAAGTACACCTCACCGTCAGCGTTGCGGGCCTGCACATCGACCTCATTGGCCAGATAGAAGCGCCGCTCGGTCTCCACGACGTAGGCGAACTGTCCGACGACGTCGCGGTACTCCTTGTAGAGCGACAGCTCCATCTCGGTCTCATACTTCTCGAGATCCTCTGCGCTCATCGACAGCCCATCAGTCGCTTCATCGGGTGCTGACCTCTCCTGCTCTCGGCAATACCCCATTCTGGACCACGACCGGTGGCACTATCGGCCACAATCGCGCCCGTGGCGCCCTGCGCGGCGGGGCGGTGATGCTGTGCATTCGCGCCGCCAGGACGACGTTGACGTAGCTGAACCGGTGTTGCGCCGACGGGCCGTGCGCGAGCAGGGACGCGTTGTGCTCGGGCGTGCAATAGCCCTTGTGCTCGCCGAAGCCGTACCAGGGCATGCGCTCGTGTACGTAGCCCATGATCCGATCACGGGTCACTTTGGCCAGCACCGAGGCCGCCGCCACGCAAGCGGCAGCCCGGTCCCCGCCGATCACGGCCATGTTCGGGGCCGTCAGGCCCGGCACTCGAAAGCCGTCGGTGAGCACGTAACCGGGATGTACGGCCAGGCCGGCGACGGCACGCCGCATCCCTTCCAGGTTGGCCACGTGCACCCCCAACTCGTCGACTTCGTTTGGTGGGATCACTACCACGTTCCGTGCGACCGACCTGGTGACGATCAGGTCGTGGTAATGCTCCCGGCGCGCCGCGGTGAGCAACTTGGAGTCGTTGAGCCCGGCCATAGCCACCGCGTCCGCTGGACGTAGCACGCACGCGGCAACGACCAGCGGCCCAGCACAGGCACCCCGACCGGCCTCGTCCACCCCAGCGACCGGGCCCAACCCCCTGCGGTCCAGCACAGTCTGCAGGGCCCACATGCCGCCGTCCCTGCGCATCACCGCCCTCGGCGGTCGCGGCAGGGCCTGACGGGGACTTCGTCCTACGGCCGGCACGGTCGTCAGCCACGCCTCCTGGCGACCACCCGCTCCCGCAGCCACCGGCCACCTCGTGACATTGGCCAACTCAGCACCAGGCCGGCGGCCAACGGAAGTCCGGACGGCGGGGACGAGCCGGGAGCCCCCGGCGCGCCGAGCGTTGGGATCTGCTGCGGGTCAGGGTCGGAGATTCCTTGCCAGCGCGACAGCGGGAGCACGATCACCCGAGCCTTGCCGATGACGTTGCTCACCGGCACCGTGCCCGAACGCTGGTCCGCCACGTGCCGTCGCGAGTCCGCACTGTTGTTCCGGTTGTCCCCCATCATCCACAGGTTTCCCTGCGGCACCGTGACCGGCCCGAACTCCTCCTGGGGCTCGTGCCCGATGAAGACGGCATAGGGCTCGGTCAGCGCTTTGCCGTCGACCGTGACCCGGTTCTGCTTGTCGCAACACTGCACGGTCTGGCCACCGACCGCGATCACCCGCTTGACGAAGTCTCGCTCGTCCGGTGGAGCGAGGCCAACCAGTGCTCCGGCCTGCTGGAGCCCATTGATCAGGAGGTTGTCCGAACGCTGGCTGGTGAACTCGCTGGCCCAGGAGTCGGTACCACGGAAAACCACCACGTCGCCCGGTACCGGATCGCGGAACCGGTAGGTCAGCTTGTCGACCAGCACCCGATCGTTGGTGCAGCCAGGGCAGCCATGCAGGGTCGGTTCCATCGACGCCGAGGGGATTACGTAAACCCGAGCCAAGAACGTCTGAATCAAGAACGTGAGCACCAGCGCGGTGAGTACCAGGATCGGTACCTCGCGCCAGAACGAGCCCTTCTTGCGTTTGGACAGGCGATGCCGGTGCACGCGGCGGCCAGGAAAATTGTCGGGATCGTCGCCACGAGCGGATTCGGTCGAGCGAGCCAGGTGGGCCACGTCCTCAGGCTATCGACAGTCGACCGGTGCGGGGGGATCAGGACGCGGACGGCGTCTCACGCTTCTCCTTGATCTTGGCCGCCTTGCCCCGCAGATCGCGTAGGTAGTACAGCTTGGCGCGCCGGACGTCACCGCGGGTGACGATCTCTATCTTGGCGATGTTCGGCGTGTGCACCGGGAAGGTGCGTTCCACGCCCACACCGAAGGACACCTTGCGCACGGTGAAGGTTTCCCGAGCTCCACCGCCCTGACGGCGAATGACCGCACCTTGGAATATCTGCACCCGCTGGCGCGAGCCTTCGATGACGCGGACATGAACCTTGAGCGTGTCACCAGGCCGGAAGTCGGGGATGTCGGACCGCAGCGACTTCGCGTCCAGGGCGTCCAGGGTGTTCATCGCAAGTCCATCCTCGTCATTCGTGTGGCTGTGCACGGTTTGGAGCGCCCGGGAGTGGGCGCGAACAGCGGCGTCGGTGATGGCAGAAACGTCCGCCCTGGGCGCCGTTTCTGCCTTGCTGCGCTGTACCAACCGGTCCAGTGTGCCAGACGCTGCCGTCGGAGATGAATCCGGGAGCTAACGTCTGGTGGCGTTCATCCGCGCGGGGTGGCGAGGCCCTGGAGTACCGCGCGGTCCGCGCCGTCCAGCGCCCCGGCTGGCAACGCCGCCAGCAGATCAGGACGCCGCGCCGCGGTGCGCTCGACAGCGCGGTCGCGGCGCCAACGGGCGATCGCGGCGTGGTTACCCGAGCGCAGGACGGCCGGGACCTCCCGGCCTCGCCACACTTCCGGACGGGTATAGCAGGGCCCCTCCAGCAGGCCGTCGGAAAACGAGTCCTGCATCGCCGAGGCGGGGTTGCCCAGTACTCCAGGCAGCAGCCGGGCTATCGCCTCGACCATCACCAGCACGGCGACCTCACCACCGACGAGCACGTAGTCACCGATCGATATCTCCTCGACAGCGACCCGGTCAGCCGCGTCGTCGATCACCCGCTGGTCGATGCCCTCGTAGCGGCCGCAGGCGAAAACGAGCCGTGGTTGCGCAGCCAGTTCGGCAGCCAACTGCTGGGTGAAAGGCCGCCCGGCGGGGCTGGGCACCACCAACCGAGGCGGTGGCTCGCCAGCGAGTACGTCATCCAGCGCGTCGCCCCAGACGTCCGGCCGCATCACCATGCCGGGTCCGCCGCCGTAGGGCGCGTCGTCCACCGACCGATGCACATCGTGGGCCCATTCCCGCAGGTCATGTACCGTGAAGTCGATCAGCTCGCGGTCGATTGCCCGGCCGAGCAGGGCCTCCCTAGCCGGTGCCAGGTACTCGGGGAAGATCGTGACGACCTGGATGAGCACGGTTGTCCTCAGTCGAGCAACCCGGGAGGGGGGTCGAGCACCACTCGGCCACCAGCCAGGTCGACCTGGGGAACGATCTCTCGCACGAAGGGCACCAGAGCCTCGCCGTGGTCGGTCTCCAACACCAGCAGGTCGCTAGCCGGAGCGTGTACGACCTCACGCACCGTGCCCAGTTTCACGCCGTCCGGCCCGACGGCGGCCAGGCCCTCGAGCTGGTGGTCGTAGAACTCGTCGGGATCGTCGAGCTCGGGCAGCGTGGAGACGTCGGCGGTCAGCACAAGACCGCTCAGTTCTGCTGCCGCATCACGATCGGCCACCCCGGCGAATCGGATGAGCAGGGCGCCGCTATGCGGCCGGGCGGTCTCCACCGTGAGCACGCGGCCAGCATCGTCGTTGAGCTGCGCGCCGGTGACGAAGCGCTGGTCGGGGAAGTCGGTGCGCACCTGTACCGCAACCTCCCCCCGGAGGCCGTGCGGTCTGCCGATCCGGCCAACCACCCGCTTGGTCTGCCCGCCTGCGGCGTCACTGCCCTGCTGCACGATCGACGCCTCAGCCACCGGGTTCAGCGGTCGGTATCGACGACGTCGACGCGTACCCCACGCCCGCCGATACCGCCCATCACCGTGCGCAACGCCGTGGCGGTGCGGCCGCCCCGACCGATCACCTTGCCGAGATCATCGGGGTGGACGTGCACCTCGAGGGTGCGGCCCCGCCGTGTGGTCACCAGCTGGACACGCACGTCGTCGGGGTTGTCGACGATTCCCCGCACGAGATGTTCGAGCGCGTCGGCCAGCATGCTCACACCTGGCCGTCCGCGACCGTCGCAGTGTCCTCCCGATCGTCGGCTGCAGCCGGTGCGCTATCTGGAGCCTTGTCTGGGGCCTTTTCTGGGGCCTTTTCTGGGGCCGCTGCTGGGGGCGTGGCCGGAGCCTGGCGAGCCGACTTCTTTCGCGGCGTGGTCGCCTCGGTAGTCGGCGCCTCGCCGGCCTCTGCCAGCGCCAGATTGAACAGCTCAGCCTTGTCCGGCTTCGGCTCGGCTCGCTGCAACGTTCCCTCAACTCCGGGCAGGCCGTTGAACCGCTGCCAGTCCCCGGTGATCTGGAGGAGGTGTTGAACCGGGTCGGTGGGTTGGGCCCCGACGCCGAGCCAGTACTGCACCCGCTCTGAGTCGACCTCGATGACGCTGGGGTGCTCCTTGGGGTGGTACTTGCCGATCGTTTCGATCGCCTTGCCGTTACGGCGGGTCCGAGCGTCGGCGACGACGATCCGGTAGTACGGCTGGCGGATCCTGCCGAGCCGCATGAGCTTGATCTTGACAGCCACGGGTCGAGCTACTCCTGTCAACGCGCGAGGTTCACGGTGAGCGCGCACGGCCCATGGTGGGGACACAGGCCGACGATGCTCGCGAGGTCAGTGGTCACTGAGGTTTCTCATCACGGCGCGATGAGAGGACCGACGCGACAACAGCCGCCTATTGTGCCAGATAGGCCCGGCCGGGGGCGTATCGGCCGTCGGATCACCCCGATATCGCGCCCTGGGTGATCAGCAGAAGGCCGATCGCCGGCAGGAAATTGTTCGCTTGGTGGGCGACGATGCTGCCCAGCAGGTTGCCGGTGAGCACTCGCGCCAGCGCGATCGGCAACGAGATCACCACCAGCAGCGGGGTACGCAGCAGCTCCAGGTGAGCGAAGGAGAACAGCACCGTGGTCAACCCGAAAATGACCCATCGGTTCCACCTCCAGTACTCCATCGCGCGCCACAGCACGCCGCGGTAGAGCACCTCCTCGCAGATCGGCGCGATCAGCCACACCGCCAAGAACAGCAGGAGTCCCAGTCCGAGGGGCAGCCGCAGACCGTCGAACACCTCCCCCACCGCCGAGTTCGCGTGACTCGGGCCGACCCACCCCGCCCACAGGGCCGAGGCCGGCACCGTGACCACCAACCCCACGACGCCCAGCGCCAGCCCGAGGCCGGCGTCTCGCGGCCGCCACCGGACTGACAGCTGGCTTCGTAACCGCTCCAGCAAGTTGCCCTGGGCGAGCAGCGCGGCACCGGTGGCTGCGACCACACCGGCCACCACGGTAGGCACCAGCAGCGCGGCGATCAACGCCCCGCCGGGCAACTGACTACCGGCAGCCCCGTGCCGGATCGTGAAGGGCACCAGCACCAGCACCGAGACGACCAGGAAGGTCACCTCTGCGACCACGAAGCAGGCGAGCATCAGCCAGCCCCGGCGGTTGTCTGGCAGGACAGTGGTCACAGCACCCGCCCGCGCAACATCAGCAACGCGGGATTGCGCAGAGCGTCGGAGTCCAGCCGCGGGTCGGTGCGCGTGACGAGCAGGTCCGCCGGCGCGCCGGGCACCAGGCCGGGAACTCCCAACCAGTCGCGGGCTGCCCAGCTCCCCGCCGCCAGCGCCTGCGCACCGGTGAGCCCGACGGTGCGCAACGCGGCGATCTCGTCAACCAGGCGTCCGTGCTGGATGCCACCACCGGCGTCGCTGCCAGCGAAGATCGCAATTCCCGCGTCGACGGCAGCACCGACGGTGTCCCGGACCCGGGCGTGCAGCGCGCGCATCTGGGCGGCGTAGCGCGGGTATTTGGCCGCCCGGTCGGCGATCGCCGGGAACGTCTCGATGTTGATCAGGGTAGGCACCAGGGCAGTGCCGCGCGTGGCCATCTCGGTGATGGTCTCGGCGGACAGACCGGTGCCGTGTTCGATGCAGTCGATCCCCGCGGAGATCAGACCTGGTAGCGCGTCTGCACCGAACACGTGCGCGGTGACCCTGGCCCCGGCGGCGTGCGCGGCGGCGATCGCCTCGACCAGCACGTGGTCGGGCCACAGGGGAGCCAGCTCACCACAGTCGCGGTCGATCCAGTCGCCGACCAGCTTGACCCAGCCGTCTCCAGCCGCCGCCTGCTCGTGCACGGCCTGCGGCAGTAGCGCGGGATCATCGAGCTCCACGCCGATGGTCGGGATGTAACGCTTGGGACGGCCCAGGTGGCGGCCGGCCCGAATGATCCGCGGCAGGTCGTCGCGGGCCTGCAGTGGCCTCGTGTCGATCGGGGATCCGCAGTCCCGGATGAGCAGGGTGCCGGCATCCCGGTCAGCGCCGGCCTGCTCCGCGGCCTCGGCGAGGCTCGCCGGCCCCTGTGCGCCGATACCAACGTGGCAGTGGGCGTCGACCAGGCCTGGGAGCAGGTAACCGCCGTCGCAGACAGTCACCGCACCGGGCACCGGTTGCGCGCTGATCACCCCGTCGGCCACCCACAGCTCGCCGGGTTCACCGGTAGGCAGCAGCACCCCGCGGACATGCATCGCGGTCGCTCCCGAAGGCATCCTCACTTCTTGGGGAACCTCAGCTTCGACGGGTCGAAACCAGGGGGCAGCTGATCCAGACCGGACAGCTCGGACAGATCGGGCATGCCCTGGGGTAACCCTCCTGGCAACCCGGCCGGCAGGCCACCGGGCAGCCCTCTGGGCATCCGAGGCGGCGTCGGGCCACGTCCCTTGCCCTTCTTGCCCTTGCGTCCCTTGCGGCTGCGGCGACCAGGACCGGTCCCGAAGCCGAACCGGCCGGCCATCTGTTGCATCATCTTGCGAGCCTCGAAGAACCGCTCTACCAGCTGGTTCACCTCGCTGACCGCCACGCCGGAGCCCCGGGCGATGCGCTGGCGCCGGGACGCATTGATGATCTTCGGATCAGCCCGCTCCGCGGGGGTCATGCCGCGGATGATGGCTTGGAGCCGGTCCAGCTGCTTGTCGTCGACCTGGGCGAGCTGCTCCTTCATCCCGGCCGCGCCGGGCAACATCCCGAGCAGGTTGGCGATCGGCCCCATCTTGCGGATGGCCTGCATTTGCTCGAGGAAGTCCTCCAGGGTCAGCTCACCGCTGCCGATCTTGGCTGCGGTCTGCTCGGCCTGGTCGGCGTCGAAGGCCTGCTCGGCCTGCTCGATCAGGGTGAGCAGATCTCCCATGCCCAGGATCCGGCTGGCCATCCGGTCCGGGTGGAAGACATCGAAGTCCTCCAGTTTCTCCCCGTTGGACGCGAACAGGATCGGCGCACCGGTGACCTGCCGCACCGACAACGCGGCGCCGCCGCGCGCGTCGCCGTCGAGCTTGGTCAACACGACCCCGCTGAAGCCGACACCGTCGCGGAACGCCTCGGAGGTGGACACCGCGTCTTGGCCGATCATGGCGTCGATGACGAACAGGATCTCGTTGGGTCGCACCGCGTCGCGGATGTCGACGGCCTGGCGCATCATCTCGGCATCGATACCCAGCCGTCCGGCGGTGTCCACCACGACGATGTCGTGCTGGCGAGCCCGCGCCTCGGCCACCCCGCGGCGGGAGACCGCGACCGGGTCACCGACACCGTTTCCCGGCTCTGGGGCGTACACCTGCACCCCGGCCTGCGCGCCCACAATCTGTAACTGGGTGACCGCGTTGGGTCGTTGCAGATCCGCGGCGACGAGCAGGGGGGTGTGCCCCTGATTGCGCAACCAGAGGGCGAGCTTGCCGGCCAGCGTCGTCTTTCCGGAGCCCTGCAAGCCGGCCAGCATGATCACCGTCGGCGGCACCTTGGCCAACTCGATACGCCGGGTGTCCCCACCCAGGATGCCGACGAGCTCCTCGTTGACGATCTTGATGACCTGCTGGGCGGGGTTCAGCGCACCAGAGACCTCGGAGCCTTTGGCGCGCTCCTTGATCTGGCCGACGAACTGGCGGACCACCGGCAGCGCGACGTCAGCCTCCAGCAGCGCGATGCGGATCTCGCGGGCGGTGGCGTCGATGTCGGCATCGGAAAGCCTGCCCTTGCCACGCAGGCCGGCCAACGCGGCCGTGAGTCGGTCGGAGAGGGTGTCGAACACGCCGGTCGCACTCCCTTGGGGTCCGGTGGGGTGGTTGCCCCGGAGTCTGGCTACTTCAACGCCAGCGTAGCCGCGTTGAGTGTCTGGCTGGACCTGACCCGACCTCCGGAGCCGGAACCGCCGACGGCCCGGGCCCCACCCCGGGTTGCGCCGGCGGTCCGGCATGGGCTTCAGCGGTCGGCATGGCACACCCGCCGCCCGAGTCTCCGGCCGGGGCGGCAACCTGGCATCCGCCCGACCTCCGCGCCGAGCCACCCGACCAGCCTGCCGAGATCAGCTCGCGCCGGGGAGCGGGAATACCCGCAACCGCGCGTAGGTAGAACTACTCGACCTGGGCGGCGATGCTCAGCTCGGCGGACGCGGCACGGCGCCGGCTACGGATGTAAGCCGAATCTGGCTGTGGGCTGGTCTGGCTGCCGGGGCCGATGCTCCAATGCAGGTGCGGCATCCGGGGGTTTAGCGCCATTGGTCTCGGCCAGCTCGCTCTGCTCAGCCAGCTCGCTCTGCTCAGCCGCCTCGCTCTGCTCAGCCAGCTCGTTCTGCTCGGCCAGCTCAGCGGGGGTGAGCGCAGCGGCCGCGCCGAGCGCCTCGACCAGCAGACGGTGCACGCCGGACAGCTGATCGGTCACCTCGGATCGCAGCTGCCTGGCCGCGGCCACCTGGCGAGTGACCTTGATCACCCGATTGCTCAGCCGCTCGCCCGCCATCCGCATGATCAGATGCAGTGCGGCGACGCTATGCGTCTGGTAATCGCGGATCCAGGCGTCAGTCTCGGACTCGCGCCGCGCGATGTCCCGCTCTGCCTGCTGCTCGGCCCGCTCGTGTCGGGCTGCGGCTTCAGCTTCCACGGCCTGGCGCCGGGCGTTGGACTCCGCCTCCAGGCGCTCGCACTGCTGTCTGGTCTGGGTCAGCAGCCGATCGGCCTCGGTGCGGGCGCTCTCGCGCAGCGAGGTGGTCTCCTGCTCGGTAGCAGCCTGCAGCTCGGCCGCCTCATCCTCGGCTATCTGCAGCATCCGCTGGATCCCCTCGGTCGCGGCGGTCAGCGGGGACCGCTGCAGGCGGTCCACCTCAGTGGCCGCCTCCGCGGCTTCTCGACGCAGACGATCAAGCTGCTGGGTCGCCTCCGCGGCTTCCCGACGCAGCTTTTCCACCTGCTCGTTGAGATCGCTGGCCCGCTGCAGTGCAGCGTCGCGTTCGGCTCCGATGGTTCCAACGCGAGTTTTGAGAGCGGTGACGTGGTCCATAACCTGCTGACGGTGAAATCCACGCAACACGATCTCGAAGGGCGGGGGTAAGGGAACGGCCTCGTCCCGGGTTCCGTGCATGTCGCCGGATGGTAGCCCCGGTACTCACCGGGCCGCGCTGAGCACCGCGCGCTCGATCCGCTCACGCGCCTCGGGCGACAGTGCAGGGTGACCATCGGGGGCACCGTGACCTCCGGGAACAGTCAGACCGAACGAGTCCACCGCCGAGCCGCCCAGGGTGGAGATCCGCGCCCATCGGATGGTGACCGCGTTGCTCTCCAAAGCCGCGGCGACCCGGTGCAGCAAACCGATCCGGTCGGTAGTGCGCAGTTCGAGGACCACCGCGCCGGTGGCCTCGTCGTCAAACCACAGCACCTTGGTCTCGACGTCGGACAATCCCGCTCCGGACCCTGGGGTCTCGCCGTAGTCGCGCTCCTTGACCGCCAGGGCGTCCGCCAGTTGCAATGAGCCGTCCAAGGCCCGCGCTAGATCCTGGCGCAGCAGCGCGACGTCCGGCGGCCGACCGAAGCGCGGGGAGACGGTGAAGCTCTGCACCGCCGCGCAGCCACCGGGCAGCTCCACGACTCGGATGTCGGCGGAGTGGACCCGCAACGAGTGCAGCGCGAGGACCCCGGCGGCCAGCGCGAGCACACCGCACCGGCCGGGCGCCACGACTGTGATCGTGTTCACCGCATCCGGGCCGGTGGCGCCACTCGCTGTGACGTGCAGTGCACCGCTGCCGACGAACTGCAGCGCCAACGCACGGTGCTGCCCGGTGAGGGGCTCCGGGGCCGGCATCGGCCGGCCGGCCAGCACCGCACGGCAGCGCTCAGCGAGGTCGGAGATCAGGCCGGCCCGCCATTCGGTCCAGACGCCGGGGCCCGTGGCCAGACTGTCCGCCTCGACCAGCGCGATCAGTAGCTCCAGCAGGGTCGGGTCCGCACCGAGGGTATCGACTACCCGCTGCGCGGTGGTGGGATCGTCGAGGTCTCGCCGGGTCGCCGTATGGGGTAACAGCAGGTGATGGCGCACCATCGCACAGAGCGTGTCGACGTCGGAGGGCCACAACCCCAGCCGCTGCCCGATCTGCTCGGCGAGCGCCGCGCCGACGATGCTGTGGTCGCCGCCGCGGCCCTTGCCCAGGTCGTGCAGCAGCGCGCCGAGCAGGAGTAGGTCCGGGCGGGCGACAGTGGTGGTCAGCCGACTCGCCTGCGCCACAGCCTCCACCAGATGCCGGTCCACGGTCCAGACATGTGCCCGATCCCGCGGCGGCAGGTCACGCACCGCACCCCATTCCGGGAACAGCCGCCCCCACAGCCCGGTGCGGTCCATCGCCTCGATCACATCCACCGCCGCCGGGCCCGCGCCCAGCAGCGACAGTAGCTCCTCCAGCGCTGACCGCGGCCATGGTCGGCGCAGCTCCGGCGCGGTCTCGGCGAGGGTCATGAGGGTGCCGGCAGCGACCGGCATACCGGTTCGGGCCGCCGTCGCCGCGACCCGCAGAGCCAATGCGGGGTCCCGTGCCGGGTTGGCGTCGCGGGCCAGCACCACCTGGCCGCCATGCTCGACCACTCCCTCATCCAATGGACGGCGTACCGGTCCGCGCCCAAGGCTGCGCAGCCCGGTCAACCGGGCGCGGCCACGAGACGTAGGCGCGGCGGCCCGGGCGCCTCGCAGCGCGACGTCCACCGCGTAGGCAACGGTCCGCGCCGCTCCGGAAAGCCGCCTGGCCAGATCGAACCGGTCGCCGATCGCCAGCGCCGCGGCGACCTCGTCGGCGTCCTGCGCGCGGAGCACGTCGCGGCCTCTGCCGGCTAACCGATGCAGCTCGGTGCGCACATCGAGCAGCAGATCGCGCGCTTCCCACACGTCGGACCCGGCCCGGTCCACGAGCTGGCCAGCCGAGAGCGCATCCAGCAACTGCACGTCCCGCAACCCGCCATGGCCGTTCTTGAGGTCCGGTTCGACCCGGTGCGCGATGTCGCCACTGCGCACCCAGCGCTGCTGCGTTGACTCGATGAGCTCGTCGAGCCGGCCGCGGATGCCACTGCGCCACGCGCGCCGCACGGCGGTGTCCATCGCCGTGAACAACTCCTCGTCACCAGCGATCAGCCGGGCATCGAGCAACCCCAGCGCGGCGCGCAGGTCGGTGGCCGCCACCTGGACAGCCTGCCCGACCGTTCGGACGCTGTGGTCAAGATCGATGCGGGCGTCCCACAGTGGGTACCACAACGAGTTCGCGAGCTCGGCCACGTCGCGCTTGCCGTCATGCAGCAGGACCAGGTCCAAATCGGAGTAGGGCACGACCTCTCGCCGACCCAGCGCACCGACCGCGACCAACGCGCTGCCGCAACCGACGCCCACCGCGGTGCAGCAGGAGGTGAGCCACAGTTCGTAGAGATCCGCGAGCGCTACCCGCAGCGCTTTCGCGCTGAGGTGGCGGTGCCGGGGATTCTCGCCGAGAAGGGCGGCGCGGGCCCTGACGAGATCGTCCGCCGGGGTGTCCGAGCCTCCGGGGTGAGGGGGGGCTCCTGGCCGCTTCATCGCCCTGCCCTTCTGTGCCGAATATCGCCGTTTCGGATGCCGTCCATGCTGGCTATACGCCCGGCGACGTCGGTCGACTTGAGGGTTCGCGAGGCTTGTAACGCTGCGACCGCTGGCACGTTACAAACAGGTTTCGAGCCGATCACCCGCTCGCGGGGTACCGGTGAGATGTACCGGTACCCCGCGCGAAGTCAGCACGTCACAAGGCGTCTAGGCCCCGCTCGCCGGTTCGCACCCGGACCACAGTTTCCACCGGAGTGACCCAGACCTTCCCGTCCCCGATCTTCCCGGTCCGAGCAGCCTCGACCAACGCGTCGATGGTCTTGTCCACCTGAGCCTCGTCTACCACGACCTCCACCCGGATCTTGGGCACGAAGTCGACGGAGTACTCCGCACCCCGGTAGACCTCGGTGTGCCCCTTCTGCCGGCCGAAGCCTTGCACCTCGCTGACCGTCATCCCGAGCACACCGATCCGCTCCAAGGCAGCCTTGACGTCCTCCAGAGTGAACGGCTTGACGATCGCGGTCACCAGCTTCATCGCCGATCACCCTTCCTGCCCGGCCGAGGCCGGGATCTTGCTAGCGGGCGCCTGAGCGGGCTTGCTGTTCGTCGACCCGCTCCCAGTGAAGATTGCGCTGAGCTCGTAACCGGCCTCAGCGTGCTCTGTCTCGTCGATACCGGTCCGCTCGGCGTCCTCGTCCACCCGCAGACCGATGGTGTGCTTCAACACCAGCGCGATGATCAGGGCCCCGACGAACGAGAAGATCATCACAGCGAATGCTGCCACGGCTTGGCGCCACAGCTGGTCGGTACCTCCGCCGTAGAACAGGCCGTTGACCCCGGCTGGTGCTGCCGCCGTGGCGAGTAAGCCAACCGACAGCGTGCCAGCCAGACCGCCGATAAGGTGCACGCCGACCACGTCGAGGGAGTCGTCGAAACCGAACCGGAACTTGATGGCGACCGCGAGCGCGCACACCGCGCCGGCGATCGCTCCTACCGCGATCGCGCCGACGGGAGAGACCGACGAACACGATGGGGTGATGGCAACCAGGCCGGCCACGACACCGGAGGCGGCACCGAGGCTGGTAGGTCGACCGTCGCGGATGCGTTCAACAAGCAGCCAGGTCAGCATCGCCGCGCAGGTGGCCACCGTGGTGTTGATGAAGGCCATCCCCGCGACGCCGTTTGAGGCAACGGCCGATCCGGCGTTGAAGCCGAACCACCCGAACCACAGCAGACCGGCACCGAGCATGACGAACGGCAGGTTGTGCGGACGCATAGCCTCCCGCGGCCAACCGCGGCGCTTGCCGAGCACCAGGCACAGCGCCAAGCCCGCGGCACCGGCGTTGATGTGCACCGCCGTTCCGCCGGCGAAGTCGATCGCTTTGAGTTGGTTGGCGATCCAGCCGCCCTTCGCGGCGCTGACGCCGTCGAAGGCGAACACCCAGTGCGCGACCGGGAAGTAGATCACGGTCGCCCAGATCGCGGCGAACGCCAGCCATGGCCCGAACCGCATCCGGTCGGCAACTGCACCCGACACCAGGGCCACCGTGATGATCGCGAACATCGCCTGGAACGCGACGAACACCGTCGCCGGAATTGTCCCCACCAACGGGATTGCGACCTTGGCGCCCCCGCTGGCAACGTAGGTCCCCCCGTAAAGTCCCTTGAGCCCCGCGTAGTTGAACGGGTTGCCGATCAGACCGTGACCGGCGTCGTTCCCGAATGCCTCTGAGTAGCCGTAAAGCACCCAGAGAACGCCCACGATCCCCATCGCAGACATGCTCATCATGATCATGTTCAGGACGCCCTTCGAGCGGACCATGCCGCCATAGAAGAACGCCAGGCCCGGAGTCATCAGCAGCACAAGGGCAGAGCTGGCAAGCATCCAGGCAGTGTCACCTGTGTCTGGCACGGGTTCACTCCTCTGTGTCGAGACACGCATCACGATCGGGTGGTGCGTGTGAAAAGAGTGAACAGCTGGTGTTTCGGCCGGAGGCACAGTATGTTTCCGCCGCGTTAACTGTGGGTGCCCCACTGTTACGTCCGGGTTGCGGATGCCGACTGGATAGTTCCGGTCGCTTGCAGTTATCGAGAGAGTCAGTCCAACAAGGCGTCTACAAAAGCAGCCGGCTCGAATGGCGCGAGATCGTCTACACCCTCGCCGAGGCCCACCAACTTGACCGGCACCCCGAGCTCGCGTTGCACGTGGAAGACGATGCCGCCCTTGGCGGTACCGTCCAGCTTGGTCAACACGATGCCGGTGACATCGACGACCTCGCGGAACACCCTCGCCTGCATCATCCCGTTCTGACCGGTGGTGGCATCCAGCACCAGCAGCACCTCATCCACCTCGGTCTGCTTGGAGATCACCCGCTTGACCTTGCCCAGCTCATCCATCAGGCCGGTCTTCGTATGTAGCCGGCCGGCGGTGTCGATCAATACCGTGTCGACGCCGTCGACGCTGCCCCGCTTGACCGCGTCGAAGGCGACACTGGCCGGGTCGGCGCCCTCGGCGCCCCGCACGACCTCCGCGCCGGCGCGCTCCCCCCAGGTAGCCAACTGCTCGACGGCGGCGGCCCGAAAGGTGTCGGCCGCGCCCAACAGGACTCGGCGCCCGTCAGCGACCAGCACGCGGGCCAGTTTGCCGGTGGTGGTGGTCTTACCGGTGCCGTTCACCCCAGCGATCAGCACCACACCGGGGACACTGGCGCCGTCGGCACCGTTGTGCGGCAACGCCCGCACCGCACGGTCGAGCTCTGGACGTAGCGCCTCGATCAGCACATCGCGCAGTGCCGCACGGGCTTGATCGGCCGTCCGCACCGCACGCGCGGCGAGTTCGGCGCGCAGCCTTTCCACGATCTCGGTGGTGGTGGCCGCGCCGAGATCGGCCAGCAACAGGGTGTCCTCCACATCGGTCCAGGAGTCCTCGTCGAGATCGCCGGCACCGAGGAGGCCCAGCAGGCTCTGCCCGAACGCCGAGCGCGACTTGGACAGCCGGCCGCGCAGCCGGACCAGTCGACCAGCGGGCGCGTCGATCGGCTCCATGAGCGCGGGGGCCGGTTCCGCGGGGGCCGGTGCCGGGGCTGCTCGTACGGGTGGAGCCGGTGCCGGGGCTGAAGGTGCGGGAGGAGCCGGCTCGACTGGTGCGGGTGTGGTCGGAGCCGGAGGAGCCGCCTTCACTGGCGAAGGCAGGTCCGCTGGCAGTTTCGGCTTCGGCGCTGCAGGGGCCGGGGCCGCCGGAGCAGCCGGTGCCTGCGCAGGCGGTTTCGGCGGCGCTGGTGCAGAAGCCTCCGGCCGTGCTCGGGCCGGCGGTTTCGGTGGCGCCGGCGCGGAAGCCTGTGGGCGGGCAGGCGCAACGGGTGGCTGCGCCGGTGGTTTCTCCGGGGCCGGAGCCCGCGGCGGGGCAGGAGCAGGCGGCGTCTGCTCAGGCGCTTTCGGCGGCGCCGGGGCGGAAGCCTGCGGTGGAGCCGGAGCCTGGGGCGGCGCCGGAGCCTGGGGCGGCGCCGGTGGACCACCTCCGCCGGAAGAGAAGCTGATGGAGCCGCCAGCTTGATATCGGCGAGGCGCCGGAGGAGGCGCCTCCACCTGCTGGTCGGGCTTTTCGGCGATGCTGATCCGCCGGCGGCGAGCTAGCAGCAAGCCCACGGCCAGCGCGACCAACAGCACCACCGCGATGGCGACGGAGATCCAGATCACGCTAGACACCAGACCATCCTGGCATCCGGTGGTACCGGTGGGCAGCGCTGGTTAGATCCCGACCGGCGCATACCGGCCAGACTGATGGAAGTCACCCACGCTGAGACAGCCGCTGACCCCGGTGTCGCGGCAACTATGTGGAAGTTACCCCTCGGCCGGATCGCCGGTGCTCGTTCCCGCAGCCGCAGCCATATTCCGCCGGATCGCCTCATCGGTCTTCCGCTGATCCGCCGTTGCCGTGAACTGCACCCATTCGCAGCCCGCCTGTGGCAAGGGAATGTGTCCTGGCGAGACATCGAAGGCCTCGCCCGCGGCAACGTCGAAGAGGCCGTCCTTGGTCGTGAAGGTGATCCGACCGCTGACCACGTAACCCTGGTGTCGACACTGGCACATGTCACCGGGCAACCCGCGGAACAGCGGCGTGGGATCGATCGCCTGGTCGACCTGCCCGAACTCGACTGTGACGTCCCCGGACTCGACCCGCCGGATTTGGCCCACATCCTCCTGCTCGAAGACGACGTCGCCGTCGCCTCTGCGAAGCGTTCTCATCTTGTTCTCCTCTCGAGGGTCCGCACGTTTTGGATCGGCCGCAGCACGAAGCGCTAGTCGGGTGGACGGCGCGCAACGAGCATGCGAATCGGCACACCCGGCGCAGCGGGGAGGACTCGGATGCTCTCGCACTCCGCAGCGCCCAACATCTCGGCGGCGTGGTGCGGGAACAGGCGCCCGCTGCCGAACAGCAGGCTCACCAGACGCAGGACCGCGGGCTGCAGCCCGTCCCCCTCGGCCGCGAGCGATCCGAGAACCACCCATCCACCGGGGCGTAGCGCGGCGCGGACCCGGCGCAGTCCCCGTGCCGCCACGTCAGCGGGCAAGAACATGACCGGGACCCACGCCAGGTCGTAGCGGTTCTCGTCAGTCAAATCCTGCACCGGCTGCGGGCGCAGTTCGATCCGGCCGCCGAGGCCCGCCTCGGCAACGTTGCGCCGGGCCAGCTCGAGTGCCGTTTCGAAGGGGTCGAGGCCGACGACGCGCAGGGTCGGGAACTGATGGCACATCGCGATAGCAAGGTGTCCGACCCCCGTGCCCACGTCGAGGAAGCGTGCGGTGGAGGCTTTCAAGGCCTCGGGAAGGCCCTCCAGGGCGGGGAAGAGCCGCTCGGCCCACACGGCGACCGGCTCCACCGAACGCACGCCCCACGCCTGGAGCAGCGCTGGATCCGAGTAACGCCAGCCGTGCGCTGACGCATCGCCAGCCCGCAGACGCGCCGTGAGCTCGGCCGCCATCAAGTGGGTGGCGCGCAGATCGGCGCAGACGATTTCCTTTTTGCGCCCGCTGGTGTAGCCCGACATGCCGGACGTGCAGACAAAGGCCCCTCCGGCCACCTGGACAAGGTCCAGGGCCACGAGCACATCGAGGACGGCCCCGATCAGAGCGGCGGACGCTCCGGTCCGTTCGCTGATCTGCGCCGGGGTTTGGGGGGTGGCGAGCTCGTCGAGGATCCCACCCTCGAGGGCGCCCGCGAGCGCGGAAAACGCCCACACTGACGTACCCAGCTCGAAGATCCTTTTGCGTTCTTGAGCGCCCGGGAGAACGATCTCCACTTCGCTTGCCCCGCCGGCGGGTTCCGCACCCGGGCGACCGGCCTGCGTTTCGCGCTCTACGTCCATGACCCAATTCTCCCGCGATCAGCTTCCCTGACGCTGGAGCAACACCCTCGAGTGCTGTCCACAAATCGTCCGAAATCCGTCGTTGCTCCCGTCTCGATCGAAGGCGCGCATCGGGTACGCGCAGAACAGCGAGAACGGGTAGCTGGCGGCGAGGTCGTTCCAGAGATCCTCCAACGCGATGGCAGCTGCGATGTTCCCCTCGTTCCATAGCACCGCGACCATCTCGCCGTAGATTCTCAGCTGGCGGGCGCTCTCGGCTGCTCGGGAAACGAGCTGCCCCATGGCGGCTTTGAAGCGCGCCGCATCGGGCATGCCGTCCACCATGAACATCGCCAACGTTTCGGACACGTCCAGTGCGATGAACCGGCCGCGTCGATGCGCCTCAGGTAACTCGATCCCCGCTGCCATGAGCGCGCGGTCGAACGAATCCCGGTGGGCCTCAGTGGCAACCACGATGCCGGCATCGCCGGTGATGAGGCCGGCCGCGAGGTAATCCCGCGCGGAGTCCACGAGGAATGCTTCTGTCTCATAGAATCCGACGAAATGCTCACCGTGCTGAAGCTGCGTGAGGCGCTCCGTGAACTCCCGGCGGGTGATGCGATACATCCCTCCCGAGCGCCGGACACCGAGGCGGCGCGCCCAGGTGCTGTCGAGCACGACATACCCGGTGGTCCGCCTCTTCCCGGAGTGTACTTTCGAAACGCTGATGGCTGAGTTTCCGGGATCTGTTCCCGAAGACGCACCATGGAGGTCGACGCTCATTTTCCCATCCCCTTACGGATAGTTCTGTTCTAAAGGCTGATCAACACAATGCGGGATTCATCAGAGGTGGGTCACCGAGGACGTGGACTCGCCGCAGGTGGCGTCCACACTTGGTGGCGTAGGGCTCCCGGCCGTGTAGCAGCGTGTAGTTGTCCGCAACGGCAAGATCCCCGGCCTGCCACGAGTGGACGTAGCAGTGGCGAGGGTCGTACAGCGCATCTCGCAGCGTCTGTTCGATCCCGGCGACGCACTCAGCCGGCACGTCGTGGAACTGCACCCTTGGCCGGTTGAGGTAGTCGATGTTGTCCGGAGCAGGTTCCAAATACCGCAGAGTAGGAAACCCGCAGTGTGGGTGTGCGACAACGAGCGGTGACGTAGCCGCGCCACCGTAGTGTGATTCCGTGGCGACTCGGTAAGTCAGGATCAGCCCCTCCCACAACGTCCGGGTTGCTGGGGAGGCGCTGGCGAGTACCCGGGTCGTGTCGCAGAAGATGGTACGTCCACCCTGCTCATCGTCGAGCGCGCTGACGCAGTGAAAGATCTGGAACTCCGGTACCCGTTCTACGAACATGCCGTCCCAGTGGAACGTCACCGCGGTGTTATCGAAAATGTGATCGACGGGGTTCTCGTGCTCAACGAGATCGAGCACGGCTCCGAAGGACCAACTAAGCACTTGTCCCCACGATGCAGCATAGGAGGTTAGTTCTGGTGGTCCTGGGAACGGATCGAAGCCACGCAGGACGAGCAGGTGATGTTCACGTGCCAGCTCGCGTGCTACCGGAACGGGGACCTCGGTCGCGTCTGCACTCGCCCTTCGGGGGCGGATCATTACACCATAAGGTGACATGGCCTCCGCGTCGAACCGGCTGGGCAGGAGCGGATGCAATGGGTTCACGGTCCTTCTCCTGATCTCGTCAAAGCTCGTAGATTTCTGGAAAGCAAGGAGGCTTGACGAGTCCGTCGAACCAAACACGTGTTCGAGCGCTGGACCATATAGTGCGACGGTCGGCCGCCGATGTAAACAATCTCCGCGCCCATGGCTTCTGCTTGGTATCGTTTCATGAGCACGAACTTGCCACCGACATCGACGGCGGTGCCGTGCCAAGGGGTCAGCCAGTTGTTCCGGCTCTCAACAAGTTCTATGCCGAGCTTGGCAGAGCCGCATGACTGGGGGTGAATCGACAGTCGCACGGCATCCGGGAACCGCTCTGCGACCAGATTCCCCCATGCCTTGCTTCGCTGGATCACGCCATAGGCACGCTCGCGACATTCTCGCTGAAGCGCAGCACGACTGCCTTGGTAATCTGGGGTATCGGCGTCCTCTAGCAGGAATCTCGTGATCCCCCGGTATAGCTTCAGCTGTTCACCCCCAGCGCGAACTTGCTTTTTCAGCATCTCTAAATCTTCGCCGTAACGTCCGACCAGCACCCTGCGCATTGTCGTGTGCGTGCACCCTGTGTACTCGTCATCAAGATTGAACAGGTCGAGCGCGTCCGGTCCGGTCTCATCAATCATGGTCCCCAGTTCAGCTTGGTAGCGTGTGACGTTGGAGTCGCTGATATGGACGAGGTCGCTGAACACTCGACCGTCGGAGCAGATGATGATTCTAGCGCCGGGATGGTAGATCCGCCGAATTCTGTCGACTACGCCACAAAGAAACTCGAGCGAGAGCCGTTCTGCCATGTCCGGAGTAGGACCGAGTACTTTGGCGGTATTGGGGGACTTGGCAGGGAATGCGGGAAGTACGAAGTCAATCGGGATGCCTCGGGCGACGAGCCGCGTGACGTGCCCCCGGTGGACCTCCATACAGCTGTCGCAGGGGCTGCGGACACAGGCTGTGTCCGCAGCCAGTCGCTGGTGTTCCATGACGACCCTCAGTATTTTTGAGGCCATGTCACGATCGTGACGAGTCGGCAAGACAGCGCCAGGAGCGGCAGCCGCTGCTAATGTGCTCGGTTCGACGGTACCTACAAACATGGTGGCAAACCACCTCCTCGTGTCACGGTTCGCTATGCGCGTGCCGGAGCAGGCGCCACACCCAGCTGTTCGAGGAGCCCCAACCGATCGAAGACAAGTCGCGCTGAGGCGATCACATTTCCGCCGACCTCGATGTACTCTGAGTACGGCAGGTTCACGCATTTGCCGGTGGGCGGGATGTCTCCGCCTGGAGTGTGGAACGTCCCGTGATGCGTTCCTTCGGCTCTGCCCTGCATAACGACGATCGCGCCGTCTTGGGCAACGCGGGTGGCGGTCAGCTTAATGTCGGGAAATTCCTTCCAAAGCGCAGAGTTGAACGCAGCCACCTGATCGGGCCCCCGAAGCAGGGCGCCTGGAATCGCCCACTCGATATCCGGACCCATCAATTCCTGGAACTCTTTTCCGTCCTGAGCGTTGAACGCTGCGATCTTCCTGTGCATCGCATCCGCTGCCTGTCCCATCTGTGACTCCTTTCGAGTGCTGACAACCGGATTGTCGGCGCCGTCAGGACGATCGGCTGTCAGCTACTCGACATAGGCAGCGTCAACTCCACGACACCTTGCGGGCTCTCAGCAGGCGCCAGGCCAGGCAAGTCGCGTCAGGTCCGCCACTCGACCGGGACGCGCAGATCGAGCTGGTATGAGCAGAAGTAGCCCGTCTTGACCGTCGTCGCCAGGTGTTCCCCCAGCGCTGGATGCGCCTGCTCGATCCGCCGCAAGCAGGAACGCAGCGACTTGCCGACGTTCGCGCGCGCTCGCTCGGGCGGCGCGTTGGTTCCTGCCGCGAGGTCGAGAACGTGAAATTGTTGGCCGGGGGCGGCCAGCAACGTCCGCAGGTATTGCAGGCCCTTCGTGTCCCGCAGGCGAATGACGACCCCCTCGAAGCCAATAGTCCAGTACTCCCCCTCACACCGGAAAACAGCCGCGGACGGGTCGCCGGCAAATGGGTCGAGCTGCGCCTGCGGCCATACCGGGTCCGGGGTAAGACCGGCCCGGGCCGCGATGACCTCGTCGTAGAGCTGGTTCATCCCGAGATCCTGGGCCGTCTGCAGGGCATCGGCGAGCAGTTGCCTCGCTCGACGACGGTCCAGGGTGGCACCCCGGCGGGCGAGCATGGCACCGTAGGCGCCCTGGGTCAGGGCGCGGAAGGGCCGCGCGCCGGTCCGCTCGGTGGACTCGAGGGCCACCTCGAAGTGGCGGGAGGCGGCGTCGAAGCGGGCGAGGGAGGCGGCGAGCACGCCAAGGTAGTACGCCAGAGGTCCTCCTGCGGCAACGGCGTCTCGCCCGGCCAAGGCCCAGCGGTCTTCGTATGGGCGAAGCAGGTCGTAGATGACCGCCCCCTCCTGGGTGGCTCCCGCGTGGGCAGCCAGCAATGTGATGCAGCAGCCGGTCATGGACAGCCAGAATGGGGGCGGGATCCGGTCTCGGGCTCGCCAGATCAACGGGAAGGCTTCGGTGATCCCAGTCCGGTCTCCGGCGAGGCAGACAAAGCCCAGCTTCACCAGCCTGGCGAGTTCGGGTGGATGTTCGCGTCCCGCGGGCTCGAAGTAGGCGGCGGTTTCCTCGGGACGTCCCTGCAAGGCCCGCAAGAACGACATCTGAACGTGGTGGGAGGTTCGCACGTTCACATCCCCGACCTGGTCCCCGATCGCCAGCGAGCGCTGCGCGAGGGCCTCGGCGTCAGCGAACTCACCGCGCCACATCGCCTGCGTCGCGCGGAACATGACCGAGTGCGCGATGAACTGCGGGTACCCGACACGCCGGGCCAGCGCTTCATGAGCTTCGAGCTCACGATCGGCTCCCGCCATGTCGCCGATCTCGAACAGATCTGACAGTTGCCAGACGTGTCCGGTGATCTCCAGCGCGAAGTCGCCGGCTTGTTGCGCGAGGTCGATGATCTCAGCCGAAAGGGCTACCCGTTCCTCGACGTTGTCCGGACCCCACACCGCCAGGTGACGGGCGTGCAGGGCGTAGGCGAGGGTTGGACCGTCCGGCAGGCGGCGGGCTAACTCCACCGACGCCCGGCTCAACGAGTCTCTGCGGGCCAACGAGTCGAACGGCGACAGGTACAGGGCGGTGGCCAGCCGAGCCAGCACGCGGACCCTGAGCACTGTCTCCTGCTCACCAAGCGCGGCCAGGGCCTCATCGAGAACCTCGACTTTGACCGGGTCGAAGGACCAGGCCTCCATGTATGCGCCGCCGTACCCGACCTCGCCCACCCGCAGCGCTGCCTCGGCCAGCCGATGCGGATCCTTGAACTGCCGAGCGAGGAAGGTCGCGGACTGAAACGTCGCGCTCGCCTCGGAGACGTGCCCTGCCCACCACTGGGCGTCACCCAGGGCCAGAAGCAAGTCGAAACGCTTCCCCGCGGCGGCTGGGTCGATCTCCGCCGCCCGTTCCAGAGCCGCCCGCAGGTTTGGCAGCTCGGTGGCCAAGCGCTGCAGGACAGGGTCGTCTCGCCCGGCACGCAGTACGACAGGTTCGGCGCGCTCGGCCAGCCCGACGTAGTACGCGAGGTGGCGCTCGGCCACCCCGTGGAGTTCATCAGGGTCGGACAGCCGCGCGGTGGCATACTGGCGGACGGTCTCCAGCAGCCCGTACCGCACCTCGACGTCGTGTTCTGCGGTGGTGACCAGGGACTGGTCAACCAGGCCGGTCAACAGGTCCAGCACGGCATGGTGGTCGATGCCCTCGCTGCCACACACCTGCTCAGCGGCGTCCAGCGTCCACCCGCCAGTGAATGCGGACAGCCGCCGCAGCAGCGTTCGCTCGCCCTCGCTGAGCAGCTCATAGCTCCAGTCGATCGAGGCTTGCAGGGTCTGCTGACGCGGCACCGCGGTGCGGGTGCCGTCGGTGAGCAGGTGGAACCGGTCGCCCAGGCGGTCAGCGATCTGCGCAGGCGCCAGCATCCGGACCCGCGCGGCGGCCAGCTCGATCGCGAGCGGGATACCGTCGAGCTCCTTACAGATCTGCGCGATGGCGGGCGCATTGGCCTCGGTGATCCCGAAATCGGGACGCACCTGCGTGGCGCGGTCGATGAAAAGGCGCACCGCGTCGGAGTTTCGCAGCACCTCGACTGGATCGCGGTAGGCATCGGCGGGCAGCGACATCGACGGCACCCGCCACGCCGTTTCCCCTGGCAGCCCGAACGGCGCCCTGCTGGTGGACAGTACAGTGAGCGACGGGCACGCGCGCAGCAGCGCGTCGGCAAGCTCCGCGCAGGCGGCCAGGACATGCTCGCAATTGTCGAGCACGAGCAGCGCGCGGCGGGCGCGCAGGTAGGCGACGAGAGTGCCCAGCGGCCCCTTTCCAGGCAACTCACGCACCCCGATGGCGCCGATCACCGCGGCTGGTACGAGTGCGGTGTCTTCCAGCCCGGTGAACTCGACCCACCACACGCCGTCGAGATGGCCCTCCATCGCGCCGGTCGCCGCCTGCATCGCCAGGCGGGTCTTGCCACAGCCACCGGCGCCGGTGAGCGTCAGCAGCCGCACCTGCCCGAGCAGCTCGCCGACCTCCACCAGTTCCGTGGACCGGCCGACGAAGCTGGTCAGCTCCGCGGGCAGATTGTTCAACAGCGTGCCCAGCGAGCGCAGCGGCGGGAACTCGAGGGGCAGATCGGGATGCGCCAGCCCGAACACGTGCTCCGGCCGGTCAAGATCGCGAAGCCGGTGCACACCCAGGTCGGTCAGCTCGGCGCCGTCCGGGAGCAGGTCCACCACGAGATCCCGCGTCGTTGTGGACAACACGACCTGGCCGCCGTGGGCAGCGGCGCGCAACCGGGCACAGCGGTTGACCGCGGGGCCGAAGTAGTTGTCCTCATCGCGCAGTTGCGCCTCCGCAGTGTGCAGGGCAAGGCGCAACGTCAGCGCGGCGAACTCCGGCCAGCGCTCACGGCAAAAGGCACGCTGGATATCCAGCGCGGCGGCCAGCGCGTCCGAGGCACGCGCAAAGACCGCAACCACGCTGTCGCCCTCGCCCTGCTCCTGCGGCCGCACCCCGCCACGCAGCGCGATCGCCGTATCCAGCAGCTGGTAGTGCCGGCGGATCGCGGCACCCATTGCCTTCGGCGCGGACTCCCAGAGAAATGTCGAGCCCTCGACGTCAGTCAGCATGAATGTCACTGTGCCGACCGGAAGGTGAGCGGTCGCCTGCTCGATGTTGCTCTTGTCCACTGGAGATTCTCTCCACCGCGACGAGCCAACCCCGTCCAGCCCGGGCGCTCGCGCCAGTGTCTCACCGCCACGCCCAGGATGCATGCGATTTTGGAGGGTATCGTCGCACCCCAGCGGCACGGGGGCACTCGGACGCTTAGGCTCACCCGCAGGCTGGTTGCGAAAGCTGGGGTTCTCGATGAAGGCGGAGCAAGCGGCATCCCTGCTGGGAAGAACCCCGCTGTGCGCAGGCCTCGACGAAGCCGAACTTATGAGACTGGGCGCGTGCGCGACTCGACGTATCTACCGTAAGGGCCAGTACATATTCCACCAGGGCGACACCGGAGATGCGGTGTTCGTGCTGACGGAGGGAAGCGTCAAGGTCATCTTCGGTTCTGCGGACGGGGACGAGATGATCCTTGCCACGCTGCGGCCACCTGACATTTTCGGGGAACTCGCTCTCATCGACGGTGGACCTCGTTCGGCGTCGATCCAGACCCTCGAGCCCACGGCTGTGCTCACGCTGACCCGAGCGACCCTGTTGGACCTGATGTCGAGGCAACCTGGGGTTACCGATGTGGTCCTGCGATCCCTTGGCACGCTGGTGCGCCACATGATCGCCCAAGCCGCGGACCTCGTGTTCATGGACCTGCACGGCAGAGTCGCCAAGCTACTACTTCGCATGATCGAGGACTTATCCGATGCCCCGGGCCAACTTGTGTCGTTGGACCTCAAGATGACCCAGTCGGACCTCGCCGCCATGGTCGGGGGAACCCGCCAGAGCGTAAATCAGATCCTGCACCAATTCGAGCGCAGAGGCTATCTGAGCATCGAGGGTCAACGGCTGGTCGTAAAAGACCTGGACGCCATACGCCGACGTGCCGGGTCTCCTGCTTCCTAGCCGGGCTGGCCCACGAGCTGGGCTGTTAGCAGATCGATGAATTCTTCGGCGGCGCCGGCATCGAACTGGTCGTAGCGGTAACGGGCCACCAGTGACAGTCGCTGCCCGACCGTCGCGACGCCGATAGCGACACTGCAGGTGGGATCGCATGGCGGGGAGAACCACAGCTCCGGTGGCCCGGAGTTGCCCTTGGCGGCCAGCGTCGGTGGCTGGGGAATGCGGCCCAGGTTCGACAGCATCGCGGTGTCGACGAACCGATCACCGGCCAGCTGGATCAGCCGGGGCACCGCGCGCTTGACCGCCAGGGGTGCCTTCTTGGTGGCCCGGAGAAGGTCGTACAAACCGTACGCACGGTCGTTGCGTCGAATCTTCTGGGTCTGCTCGGCCACCACGGCAGTTGCCGTTGCCAGGTCCGCTCGATCGTCGGGCTCAGTCGATACCGAGAACATCGACGTGAGGTTGCTGACGACATCCCACGAGCGGTCCGCGGGACGGACATTGATCGGTATCTGGACACCGATCCGATCAGTTGGCATGTCGTGTTTGGTGTTCCAGAACTGCACGGTGAGGTGCAGCGCGGCGACCAGGACGTCGTTGATCGTCGTGCCGGAGGCCCGCTGCGTGAGCCCCGGCGTCGTCTCGCCGATGTCGAGGGTACGAAAGACGAATCCGAAACCATCGCCGTCCGCGCCGCCCAGGACCGCGATCCGACTCGGCGGATCGAGCGCCTCTCGAACTCGCCGCAGCCCTTCCCTCTGGCGTGCCCACTTCTCTCTGCGGGTTCTGGGCGCCAGGAACGAGGCGAGGTCGCGGGCCTGGGGAAGTGGCAGGGGATCCGCGGGGTCCGGCTCACTCCGGTAGGCCCGGGCGATACTCTGCATCAGGCGCACGGTGCCGACACCGTCGGCGACGATGTGGCTGGTAGACAGCAGCACGAGATCCCCGCCGGGTCGTCGGGCCAGCGCAACCCGGAACCCTGGGGCGGTGTCCAGCGCGATGGGCGGGGCGTACAGCACGGTCCGCAGCCGGTCCAGCGCGGCACCGTCCGGACACTCCACCACCTGAAGCGGATCTACATCCACCTCATCGGCGAAGTCCCACCGGTACGAGGTCTCACCCCGCGGTGTCGGGGCTAGTCGAGCGCGGGCCATCGGGTGGCGTCGGCAGCAGGACAGCACCGCCTGGTGCAACCTGGCCTCATCCAGCCGGTGATCGGTGCCCAGCTCGAACTGGACGTTCCAGGTCGCGCGGCTCTCCTGCAGCACAAGCAGCGATTCGTCCAACATCGTTGACGGCAGCGACAACGGCACAACCCCCTCTCGAGGCGTTACGCGGCACCGGCGGAGTCGGCCGCGCCGCGCAGCCGTTGCGAGATCACAGTGGTGATGCCGTCACCGCGCATGCTTACCCCGTACAACGCGTCGGCAACCTCCATCGTCGCCTTCTGATGGGTGATCACGATCAGCTGTGAGCGATCTCTCAGCAGCTCGAACAGCGCGATGAGGCGGCTCAGGTTGGTGTCGTCCAACGCCGCCTCCACCTCGTCGAGCACGTAGAACGGCGAGGGCCGGGCCCGGAAGATCGCGACCAGCATGGCCACCGCGGTGAGCGACTTCTCCCCGCCGGACAGCAGGGACAGGCGTTTGACTTTCTTGCCGGGCGGCCGGGCCTCGACTTCGATACCGGTGGTGAGCATGTCATCGGGTTCGGTGAGCAGCAGCCTGCCCTCGCCGCCGGGAAACAACGTGGCGAAGACGATCTCGAACTCGCGCGCCACGTCGTGGAAGGCCACGGTGAAGACCTCGAGGATCTTCTCGTCGACCTCGGTGACGACGGTAAGCAGATCACGTCGGGTGGCCTTGAGGTCTTCCAACTGGGTGGACAGGAACTTATAGCGCTCCTCGAGCGCGGCGAACTCCTCCAAGGCCAGCGGGTTGACCTTGCCGAGCAGGGCCAGATCGCGCTCGGCGCCCTGGGCGCGACGGGTCTGCACAGCACGGTCGTAGGCAACCGGCTTTGGGGCGCTGACCTGCTCGCCGCGCTGGGTCATCAGCTCGTACTCGGCCACCTCGGCCGCCGGCGGCGGTACCGGCACGGCAGGTCCGTACTCCGCGATGAGGTCGTCCAGGCCGATACCGAAGTCGTCCGAGATCTTGATCTCGAGCTGCTCGATGCGCAACCGCTGCTGCGCACGCAGCAGCTCGTCGCGATGCACCGTATCGGTGAGAGCGTCCAGCTCTCCGGCGAGCTCACGAACCCGGGTCCGGACCTCGACCAGGTGCTGCTCGCGCTGTGCCCGCTCGACGACTACCGCGTCGCGCTCGGCCGCGGCCCGCTGCACCGATATATCGATGCGGCCCAACGCGAACTCCCCCGCCCGCACCACTTCCGCGGCCACCGCGGCGCCACGCTGCCGGGCCACGGCCGCTTCGGCAGCTCGCTGCCTGGCCACCCGCTCCATCTGGGCACTGCGACGCAGCCCGTCGGCCCGACCGGCCAGCGCCCGGGCGCGCTCCTCGGCGGTGCGCAGTGCCAGCCGGGCATCGACCTCCTCGCTGCGCGCGGTACTCAACGCGGCCACGGCTTCGTCGCGTTGTGCGGCGTCGGGTTCGGCATCCACCGAGTCGTCCTGGGCCAATCGCAACCGCTCTTCGAGCTCAGCCAAGCTGGTCAGTGCGGCGGCCCGGCGCTCCTCCATCTCGTCGCGCTGGCGATGCAGCCGGTCGGCCTCGCCGGAAGCGGAACGGGCCGCCTGGCCCAGGCGGGCGAGCTGCTCAGCAACCGCGGCCAGTCGCGCGTCCGACTCGTGCAACGCGGCCAAGGTGTTGTCGACGTCCTCGGCGCGGTCGGCTTCCTCGGCGCCGACCCCCTGGAGCTCGGCGGCCAGCCGTTGCACGCGCGATTCCGATTCAGCCAACCGGATTTGACCGTCGTCGACGGCCGCCTGCACCTCGATGACGCTCATGCTGCGACCCGATCCACCGTGCGCCCAGTCGCCGCCGAGTAGGTCGCCCTCGACGGTCACAGCCCGTGTGCTCGGCTGTGCGGCCACCAGCGCGCGGGCCGCGTCCAGGTCCTCGACCACCGCGGTGCGTTCCAGGAGCCGATGTAGCGCGCAGCTCAGCGCCTCTGGGGCCAGCACCAGGTCTATCGCCCACCGCGCACCGGGCGGCAGTTGCGGCCAGGTCGAGCGGTCTACCGAAGCCGTCGCACCGCCGACGAGCAGACCGGCGCGACCAGCATCCTGCGCCCGCAAAAGGGACAGCGCACTGGCCGCGACGTCCACATCGGTCACCGCCAGGGCGTCCGCTGCGGCTCCCAAAGCGGCCGCCACGGCGGCCTCCGCGCCGGGCTGCACGGTGAGCAGTGCGGCAACCGTGCCTGCCACGCCGGGTAGCCCGGCGGCCAGCAACGGCTGCGAGCCGTCCTTGCGAGCCAAGCCGACCGACAGCGCCTCCACCCGGGCCCGCCAGGACGCCCGCTGCTGCTCGGCCTCCCGGTGTGCCGCGGCCAGCGCTGCGCTGCGCTGCGCTGCGGTGGCATGCGCGGCCGACGCCGCCTCGTGGCGCTCGTCGAGCCCGACCTCGCCGGCATGCAGGGCGTCGAGCTCGTGCTGCAGCTCCTCGAATTCGCGCTGCGCGGTGCGCGCTCGCTCCCGGGCGTCGGCCAGGCCGCCTGACAGCCGCTCGATCTCCTCCGCGGTGGCTCCCGATGTGGACCGCAACGCCTCGACCTGGCCCGCGAGCCGAGCCAGCCCCTCACGCCGATCGGCGACGGCGCGGACCGCGGCGAGGTGCGCGCGTTCCGCTTCGCCGACGGCCTGCTCAAGCTCGACGCGCCGGTCCACGGCGTCCGACAGCGCGTCCCTGGCCTCCTCCACCACGGCGTGCAGCTCAGCTTCCGCGGCCTGCGCGGCCGCGGCCTCGCGCTCCAGCTCGTCGGGGTCCCGACCGGGTCGGTGCGCCTCGGTCGGGGCGGACAGGTGCCGGACCCGCTGGACCGCCAGTTGCACCGTGCCGCGCAGCCGCTCGGCCAGCGCCGAGAGCCGGTACCAGGTGTCCTGCGCTGCGGACAGTCGCGGCGTGGTGGCGTCGAGCTGCTCCTCCAGGCCGGACTGCTCGGTTCGGCCCGCGTCCAGAGCACCTTCCACCTCGGCCCGGCGGGCCCTGGCAGCAGCCTCGTCGGCCTCGTCCCTGGCGAATGCAGCACGCAACGTCACCAGGTCGTCGGCGTACAGCCGCAGTCGGGCGTCCCGCAGATCGGCTTGCACGGCCTGGGCCCGCCGAGCGATCTCAGCCTGCTTGCCCAGCGGCTTGAGCTGGCGGCGCAGCTCGACGGTGAGGTCCGACAGGCGGGTCAGGTTGGCCTGCATCGCCTCCAGCTTGCGCAGCGCCTTTTCCTTGCGCTTGCGGTGCTTCAGGACACCCGCGGCTTCCTCGATGAACGCGCGGCGCTCCTCGGGCTTGGACTGCAAGATCGAGTCAAGCTTGCCCTGCCCGACGATGACGTGCATCTCGCGGCCGATGCCGGAGTCACTCAGCAGCTCCTGGACGTCGAGCAGCCGGCACGCGCTGCCGTTGATCTCGTATTCGCTGGCGCCGTCCCGGAACATCCGGCGAGTGATCGACACCTCGGTGTAGTCGATGGGCAGCGCACCATCGGTGTTGTCGATGGTCAGGGTGACCTCGGCGCGGCCCAGCGGGGGGCGTCCGGCGGTGCCGGCGAAGATGACGTCCTCCATCTTGCCGCCGCGCAACACCTTGGCGCCTTGCTCCCCCATCACCCACGACAGCGCGTCCACCACGTTGGACTTACCCGAGCCGTTGGGACCCACGACGCAGGTGATGCCGGGCTCGAAGCGCAGCGTCGTGGCCGAGGCGAAGGACTTGAAGCCCTTCAACGTCAGGCTCTTCAAGTGCACGGTGCGCCGGACCCTCCTCGCTGCTCCCCCACTGGTGTCACATGCCCGAGCAGGGTACCTGTGCCTGCATCGAGTACTGAATGTCGGGAAACGTCGTGCCGAGCAGGCTGGTGATCCCGCTCGCTTTGATCACGGTCTCGTCGAACTCGGTGCCAGGGTCGGACAGCGCGGTAATGGCACCGCCCACGCCAAAACTCACCTTGCCCGGTGTGATCACCAGCGTTCGGATGACGATGCTGAGGTCGGCGGCTCCGGACAGCGAGAAGTAGCCCAGCGCGCCGGAGTAGATCCCGCGCGCACCGCCTTCCAGACCGTCGATGATCTGCATGGTGCGAATCTTGGGCGCGCCGGTCATCGAGCCCCCGGGAAACGCCGCCCGCACGCAACCGACCGCTGAGACGTCGTCGCGCAACCGCGCCCGCACGGTGCTCACCAGTTGGTGCACGTGAGCGTAGCTCTCCACGTCGAAAATCTTCGGGACGTGAACCGAACCGGGCAGGGCACACGTTCCGAGGTCGTTACGCACCAGGTCGACGATCATCAGGTTCTCCGCGCGATCCTTCTCGCTGCGCGCAAGGTCCTCCGCCAGCGCCCGGTCCTGTTCCGCCGACAGCCCACGCGGTCTCGTCCCCTTGATCGGCCTGGACTCGACAACCCGGTCCCCGGATACCCGGATGAACCGCTCAGGCGACGTGCTCAGCACGATCAAGTCGGCGAAACGTAACCACGCTCCGAACGGGGCAGGACTTTCCGCACGCAGGAACTGGTAGGCGCGCCACGGGTCGATCGTCCCGTTGCCGGTCACCATGTTCGTCAAGCAGACCTCGTAGCTCTCACCCGCCTTGATCGCCGCTTGGCAGCAAGCGATCAGCTCCAGGTACCGGGTCCGGTCGTGGCGCAGTCCCAGATACCCGAATTCCAGTGCTCCGCGGGCTTGCGAGCGCGCTGCGCCGGCGAGCTCATCGAGGCGGGCCCGAGTAGCCCGGAGCCACTCCCGGGCGCTGGTCTCGGTGTCGGGGTCAGCCAGCGCGAGTAGGTAGGTCGTACCGGTCAGGTGGTCGACGGCCAACGCCCTGTCAGCGAAGATCATTGCCGCGTCTGGGTTCTCTGAACGGTGCGCGGGCATGCCACCGCACTCAGCTTTGAGCTCATAGCCGGCGTAGCCGACCCAGCCGAGGGCGAAGTCGAAAGGCAGTTCGGGCACCGCGACACGGAGGAAGCGCAAATCGTTGTCCAACCAGTCGAAGAACCCGATGTGGTGCACATCGGTGTGCTGTTTTGTGTGCACGGTCACCGTGCCCTGCCAGACGTTTCCGTAAGCCAGCCTGGCGAGCGGGCCGCTGGAATCACCAAGGAATGAGAACCGGCCGAGCTCACTGTTTTGCCCACTGCTGTCCAGCCAGAAGGAGTGCGGCGAGGAGCCGTACAAACTCTGGAAAACCAATTCCGTGGGTGCCGTGGTAGCCGACTGCGTGACCAGTACCCGCAGTGCCCTTTCGCGGCTGGGCGGAGGTACGGGTTCTCGGGCGGGCCTGCGTTGGCTCCTCCGGCGGGCCGGATTGCGTACCCGCCACTCCCGCGAGAGTCGGGCGAAGTTACCCAGCAGGTCCATGCCATGCTCGGTGCGAATCGATTCGGGGTGGAATTGCACACCCCACGCAGGGCGGTCTCGGTGCCGAACCCCCATGATCACGCCGTCACCGGTCCACGCGATGATCTTGAGGTCGTCCGGTACCCGGGTGACGGTCAGCGAGTGGTAGCGCACCACCCGCAGCGGTGATGGCAACCCCGCGAACAGGCCCACGCCGTCGTGCAGGACGTCCGACTCGCGGCCGTGGAACACTTCCGGTGCGGTGCCCACGGATCCGCCACTCAGTTCGCACAGTCCTTGATGTCCCAGGCACACACCGAGCAGCGGGATCTGTGCACCGAGTACGGCATCGCGGCTGAAACCGAAGTCCGATGCCCGGCTGGGTCGCCCGGGTCCGGGTGAGATGACGACGTTGTCGAACTCGTCAAGGTCTGCCACCCGCCAGCCGGGGGCATCATTGCGGACCACGATCGGTTCGGTGCCGTTGATCTCGGCCAGATACTGGAAAAGATTGTAGGTGAACGAGTCGTAGTTATCGATGATCAGCGTTCGCATGGGTGCTCAGCGCTCGACGAAACCGGTCAAGCCGCCCCCAGCGTCGGCGAACCGCTCGGTGACCTGCTTCACCTGCCCGGGCGTGGACCCGGAGCGCAGCGTGGCGAGCAATTGCACACAGGCCTCCCGCGGCCCCTCTGCCACCACCTCGACCCGCCCATCGGACAGGTTTGCCGCATGGCCGGCCAGGCCCAGCTCCAGCGCCCGGCACCGGGTCCACCAGCGAAACCCCACACCCTGGACGCGACCATGTACCCAGGCCGTCATCCGCACCTGTCCCATGCCCACATCATCGCGCGCCCCCTCGCGCCGCCGTCGCTGCCGCCGCTCACCGCCGTGAACTCGACACCACGGACATTTTCTGCGCCGGAAACGTCCGTGGTGTCGAGTTCACGACTGTTCGTCATGACCAGGGCAGCGACACAAGGGGCAGCCGTCCTCAGACTGGCCGACAAGGACGTACGTGCCGGTCCTTCCAAACTGCTCGCGGTGTGCCACGGCCGGATAGAGGGCTCGCGGGCACATCAGAACCTCGCCGGTCCAGTGCGACCGCCGTGCGATACGCAAGCCCGTGGGCGCACCGTGCGGCAAGAAGACAGTGATCGAGTAGCCAGCCATCGAGAAACCGTGTCACACGCCGCCCCCGCTTGTTCAAGCAGGACTCTGCGGCACTAAGTGGATCTATGCGCCGGGAGCTACCAGCGACTCGGCGACTCCAGCGACACTCTCTCATCGACCTTCATCGAGCGCCGAAAGGGGCTGGCGGGGGCGGGGCTGGCAGCGGGGGCAGTAGTGGGAGGAGCGGTTCATGAAGGATTCGCGCCGGATCGGGGTGCCGCAGCGTGGGCAAGGGCGGCCTTCCTGCCCGTAGACGGCCAGTGAGCGGTCGAAATAGCCGGACGCCCCGTTGATATTGACGTACAGCGCGTCGAAGGATGTCCCACCGGCGGCGAGTGCCTCCGTCATCACCTCCGTGACCGCGGCCAGCACGGTACGTCCTTGCGCTCGGGTGAGCGTCGCGGTGAGGCGCACCCCATGGAGCCGAGCCCGCCACAGCGCTTCGTCGGCGTAGATGTTGCCGATTCCGGACACCAGAGTCTGGTCCAGCAGCGCGCGTTTCAGGCCCGTGCTGCGCTGCCGAATCCTGGCGATCACCGCATCGGGATCGAAACACGGATCCATCGGGTCCCGTGCAATATGCGCAACCGGGATGGGCAGGCCATCGACGACGTCCTCCACGGACAGGCCGCCGAACGTGCGCTGGTCGATGAAGCGCAGTTCAGGGCCACCGTCGGCGAACTGTAGCCGCACCCGCAAGTGCGTTTCGTCAGCTGAACCAGGTGGCTGGATTCGCATCTGGCCACTCATCCCGAGGTGGGCCAGCAACGCCTCCGCACCACCGAGGTCCAGCCAGAGGTACTTGCCGCGACGCCGTACACCGAGGATCTGCCGGCCGGCCAGCCGAGCGGCGAAATCCAGCTCTCCGGCGAGGTGGCGCCGCACCGAGCGGGGGTGGCGCACCTCGACGGCAGCCACTGTGCGCCCGGTGATGTGTTCGGCCAGGCCCAGCCGGACGACCTCGACCTCGGGCAGCTCCGGCATACCGCGCTACCCCACCGGTGGGGCGTTCCCGCTCGCCAGCTCGGACAGTGAGCGCCAGGCGGTCTCGGCGGCCCGCTGCTCGGCTTCTTTCTTGGTCCGGCCCTGCCCGGTCCCCCGGTCCACGCCGGCGATCACGGCGGTCGCGGTGAACTCCTTGAGGTGGTCGGGCCCATCCTCGGTGATCCGGTACTCGGGCACCCCCAGCTCGCTGCTGGCGGTGAGTTCCTGGAGGCTGGTCTTCCAGTCCAGCCCGGCGCCCAGCAGCGGGGCCATCACCATGAGCTGGTCGAACAGCCGGTGCACCACAGTACGGGCAACGTCCATGCCGTGCTGCAGGTAGACCGCACCAATCAGTGCCTCCGTGGTATCGGCCAGGATGCTGGACTTGTTGCGACCCCCCGTGAGCTCCTCGCCCCGACCCAGCAAGACGTACTCGCCCAGCCCACTGGTAGCCAGCCCGCGAGCGACGCCAGCAAGCGCATGCATGTTGACCACACTGGCCCGCAGCTTGGCGAGCTGACCCTCGGGCAGATCGGGGTGGGTGCGAAACAAGTGGTCGGTGACAACCACACCTAGCACGGCGTCACCGAGGAACTCCAGGCGCTCATTGGGTTCAAGCCCGCCGCTTTCGTAGGCGTACGAGCGGTGAGTGAGCGCCAGAGTAAGCAGCTCGGCGTCGAGTTCGACGCCGAGCGCCGTGAGTAGCGGGGTCAAATCCGATGGGTGGCCCCGCGAAGGCCGGTTTCCCAAGGGTTCGTCGCGTCCGGGCGTCAGGCCGGCCGGACGATCTGGCGGCCGTCGTATTTCCCGCAGTGCGGGCAGACGACGTGCGGCGGTTTAGGCTGCCGGCAGGCCCGGTTCGAACACGCCGCCAGAGTCGGTGTGGTGGCCTTCCACTGGGACCGCCTCGAGTGGGTGTTGGACCGCGACATCCTGCGCTTGGGGACAGCCACGTTACTCGTTCTCCTGTTCGATTCCGCGCAACCGCTGCTTCAGTCCTGTTTTCAGTGCTGTCTTCTGGGCGGCCTAGCGCGGGTCCATCTTCTCATGCCGGTGATCCGTACCGAGTTCCGCCCGCTTACCACCGCATTCCGGGCACAGACCGGGGCAGTCTTCGCTGCACAGCGGAGCCTGCGGCAAAGCCAGCAGCACCGCGTCACGAACCACCTGCTCAAGATCGACAAGGCCGTCGGCGACCCGGCTGACCTCATCGGGATCGGTACTGTTGTCGGTCGCGCTGTCCGGGTAGGCGAACAGCTCGATCAACTCAATCTCAAGGCGATCGACCAGCGGATCCAGGCACCGGGCACACTGGCCGGTGACCGGCGCCGACGCCGTGCCCGACACCAGCACACCCTCCATCACCGACTCCAGACGCACGTCCAGGGACACCTCGTCGCCCGGAGCAATCCCGATCACGTCCAGCCCGATCCCGGCCGACAGCTCGACATCCCGGTGGTAGGCGCGCATCGCCCCGGGACGTCGGCCCAACTCACGGGTGTCGATCACCCAGGGGACGGACGGGTCGGGTCGAGCGGGCGCAGTGTTACGAGGCATGAGGAGCCTCAGGGTAGGCCGACGCGCAAATTGACGACACCGCGACGTCGAGACGACGGCTCGACTATGCGACTCATCTGGGATACTCACCGACCCCTGCGGCCACCGGCCCACCGTGATGGGAGCGGCCACGTCCGACGGCACGCAAGGTGCGGTTGAGGAGATCCTCGAACTCCGCGAGTGTTCCTTCGATGTAGGCATCGCATTCCGAACGCAGCCGGTGTACCTCGGCGTTCACCTCGTCGTGAATTCGCTTGGCCTCGGCCCGGGCGGCTTGCGCCACCTGGGTCTGCTCGACCAGCCGGGCCTGCTCGGCACGCCCGTCGGCGACGGCGCGCTCGTAGGCCGCCCGCCCGGCCACGGTCATCCGTTCCGCCTCGGCCTCGGCGCGCCCGGTGAGCTCCTGGTATTCCCTTCGTCCGGTGGCCCCTACGCGGTCAGCCTCAGCTTGGGCGCCGGTGACCATCGACTCGGCGTTGCTGCGAGCCTCGGCGACGAGGCGGTTAGCCTCCTCGCGGGCATCGGTGACCAGCTGGTCTGACTCGGTGCGAGCCTCGTCGCGCTGGCGCTGCGACTCCTGCCGGGCGGTCTCCACCAACTCGTCCCGATGGTCCAGCACATCCTGGGCGTCATCGAGCTCGGCGGGGATCGCGTCGCGAATGTCGTCGAGCAGTTCCAGCACATCCCCGCGGGGCACCACGCAGCTGGAGGTCATCGGCACTCCACGCGCTTCCTCGAGAGTGGTCACGAGCTCGTCGAGTGCCTCGAAAACCCGGTACACCGGCCCCTCCTCCCGATCACCATCCACAGCTGACAGTTTGACCGCTCGGGCCGCCTAGATGCGGGAGCGCGCCCTGATCGGCGTGTCCGTGCTCAGGGTCGCTCGGAGAGCCGCTTGATCAGGCGCTGGTGCACGATGGCCGGCAACAGGTGGCCGACGTCCCCACCGTAGGTAGCGACCTCCTTGACCACCGAGCTGGACAGGTAGCTGTAGTGAGGTTTGCTGGGCAGGAACATCGTGTCCACACTGGACAGCTGGTAGTTCAGCTGGGCCATCTGCAACTCGTAGTCGAAATCACTGACCGCGCGCAGCCCCTTGACGATGGTGGCGATCCCGTTGACCGTGCAATAGTCCACGAGCAGCCCGTGCCAGGAATCAACGCGGATGTTCGGCAAGTGCCCGGTGATCTCTTTGAGCATCGCCATCCGGTCGGATACCTCGAAAAGGTAGCTCTTGGTCTTGTTGATCAAGACTGCGACGACGACCTCGTCGAATTGGCTCGCGGCCCGCTCAATGATGTCGAGATGTCCGTTTGTGGCGGGATCATAAGAGCCGGGACACACCGCGCGCCTCATGCCGCGCAACCGTAGTACACCGCGGTGTCTCCATACCGCCGATGCGTGAGCGCAGACACACCATCCGGCCAGATTGGCTCGAGCGCCTTGGCCGAGCGCTCCACCACGACCAGTGCTGCCTGCGCCAACCAGCCGCCGCTGGCCAGGGCGCTCAACACATCTCTCAACGTGACGTCGTCGAGTGCGTAGGGCGGGTCAGCGAGCACCAGGTCGTAGGCCTGTTCCGGCTTGCGCCGCAACACCGCGACCACATCCGCGGTACTCACCTGCGTCCCGGCCAGCCCGAGCTCATCGACGTTGCGGCGAAGCACAGCGGCTGCACGCGGATCGGACTCCACGAACTGGACGTAGGCCGCCCCGCGGGACAGCGCCTCCAACCCCAGCGCCCCGGATCCGGCGTAGAGGTCGAGCACCCGGGCCCCCTCGAGATCCAGACGTGCCGCAAGCGCGCTGAACATCGCTTCCCGGACCCGGTCCGACGTCGGCCTGGTGCCACGCGGCGGCACGGCCAGCCGCCGACCCCCCGCCACTCCCGCCACGATCCGCACCATGATGCCGCTGCAGTTCAGGTCGTACGGTCATCGATGGCGACGTTGTCTCCCGCTGGCCGCTCGGTTGTCCATCCCAGGACCCACGGTTCACTGTTTGGGATCTCACCAGCGGCCCGGGCGAAGGCGTTCAGCGTCGGCACCAACTCGCGACGATGCTCGCCCGACATTCTGCTCAGGACATCTTGGATCGAGGCCCGCCGGTGACGGATCACCGTCTGCACTAACTGGCGTCCAGCGGCGGTCAGTTCGAGGATCAGATTGCGCCGGTCCACCGCGTCCTCGCCTCGGTGCAGCAGACCGGCGGCGACAAGCCGGTCGCAGGCGCGAGTGGCGTTGGAGGGGTGCACGCCCAGCCCTCGGGCCACCGCACCCAGATTCAACGGACCGTCACTGGCCACCATCGCGAGCACCCGCAACTGCGGCAGGGTCACCTGGGCCTCCAACGCGGCCACCGACTGAGCGGTGATGGCGACGAGGACCCTGGCGGCCAGCATCACAGCGTCGACCTGCGCCGTGGCGGAGGAACGGCAAGCGTCGTCCACTCCCGGCTGCGCGCGGCCCATGACCGGCACTATCCCTTAGACGTTGCGCATTCGCAAACATTGCGGCACCGTAGTAGACTGTTGCGTGAACGCAATAATTGCTGTCCGGAAGGTGCTCGATGGACACAAGATCGATATCCACAACACCCGTCGTAGCCCATCTCCCGATTCGGCACGAGGCCCGACGATGAACGTCCAGGCAATGCTGACCAAGAAGGGACGGTCGATACAGACCATCCAGCCGTGGTCAACCATCGCAGCGGCGGTGCACCAGCTGGCCGGACCGCCCCGCATCGGTGCGCTCGTCGTCACCGGTCCCAAAGGTGAGATCGCCGGCTTGATCACTGAACGGGATATCATCCGCGAACTGGACCGCCGCGGTGGGCACCTGCTGGACCGGCAGGTCGCCGACGTGATGCAACGCCACGTGCCAGTCTGTTCCCCGCAGGACAGCATCGAGCACATCATGCTCCAGATGACCCGGCTCCGGTGTCGTCATCTGCCCGTCGTCGAGAGGGGTCAGATCACGGGCCTGGTCAGCATCGGTGACGCCGTCAAACACCGCATCGACGAGCTCCGACTAGAGACCGGTGTGCTACGCGATCTCTACCTCGCCAGCCGATGACTCTTCCCGAGTAAATACCACGGGATTGATCGAGCTGCACGGGCCGGCTAGAGGCGAAGACACACTAAGAGCCTGTTGGCAAATGGTCACGCCGCTTGTCGATCTTGTAGTTCGGGTGCCGGCGCTGCGGTGCGGGGTCTGCCCCATCGGGGATGAGGCGGCGTGCCGGAGTTCTTGCGGTCCAGTTGCCGGGTCATGATCGTGACGG
>DATAWX010000017.1:0-211429 GCA_036266995.1 Pseudonocardiaceae bacterium
GTTCGAGTCCTACGACGACGCGACCAACGAGGCGCTGGCTCGGCAGTCGACGTTGGAGTGGCCGCACGCGTTCACCAGGCTGGAGGTCGACGCCGGCGAGTTCTTGTCCAGCTTCGGCGCTAACCACATCCACGCGGTGCCCGGTGAGCACGTCGCCGAGCTGCGGGCGATCTGCCGGATGCTCGACATCGAGTGGGCCGGACTGGGCGGGGCCCAGTGAAGACACAGTGACGTTGCTGCTTGGTGTCGACATCGGCACCGCCAGCTCCAAAGGCGTGCTGGTGCACGCCGACGGCACCATCGTCGCGACCGCGACCCGGGCCCATGAGGTGTCCATGCCGCGCCCGGGCTGGGTGGAGCACGACGCGCAAGCTGTGTGGTGGGCGGACTTCATGGCGATCAGCCAGGAGCTGACGGCGGCGGCACCCGAACCGGTCGCCGCGGTGGGCGTCAGCGGCATCGGTCCGTGCCTGCTCCCAGTGGACAGCGAGGATCGGCCGCTGCGCCCCGCGATCCTCTACGGCGTGGATACCCGCGCCACCGTCGAGATCGACGAGCTGACCCGGGCGCTGGGCAAGCAGACCATCCTGGAGCGCTGCGGGTCGGTGCTCACCTCGCAAGCGGTCGGACCCAAGCTGGCCTGGCTGCGCGCGAACGAACCCGAAACCTGGGCAGCGACTCGACGCTTCCTGATGGCGCACAGCTTCATCGCGCGCCGACTCACCGGCAGCTACGTCCTCGACCATCACTCGGCGAGCCAGTGCACCCCGATGTACGACCCGGTCGCGCACCGCTGGATCCGGGAATGGACCGAGCTCATCGCTCCCGGACTCGAACTGCCGCAGCTGTGCTGGCCCAGCGATGTGGTCGGCGAGGTGGCGGCAGGCGTGGCCGAGCAAACCGGTATCCCGGCGGGCACCCCGGTGGTGACGGGCACGATCGATGCCTGGGCGGAGGCGACCAGCGTCGGCGTCACCGCGCCCGGCGACGTCATGCTGATGTACGGCACGACCATGTTCCTGGTCGAGGTGCTGGACCGCCCGCGCCGCAGCCCGGATCTGTGGGGCACTGTGGGCACCTTCCCCGGCACCCACAACTTCGCTGCCGGGATGGCGACCTCGGGCGCGGTCACTGACTGGATCCGCAAGCTGACCGGGGAGTCCTCATTCGATCCGCTCATCGTGGAGGCTCAGCTGTCACCGCCCGGGTCCCACGGCTTGCTGATGTTGCCCTACTTCGCCGGTGAACGGACGCCGCTGTTCGACCCGGACGCCCGCGGCGTGCTGGCCGGACTGACCCTGCGGCACACCCGGGGGGACCTGTACCGGGCGGCCTTGGAGGCCACCGCCTACGGAGTACGGCACAACCTGGAAGCGATGCGCGACGCCGGCGGCCAGGACTGCCGTCTGGTAGCCGTGGGCGGCGGTACCAAGGGCGGCCTGTGGACGCAGATCGTCTCCGATGTGCTGGGCGCACCGCAGCAGCTGCCGCGCCAGACGATCGGCGCTTGCCTGGGCGACGCGCTGCTGGCCGCCATCGGCATCGGCGCCGTCAAGGTTGACGAGTCACCGGACATGACCCAGTGGAACCCCATCTCCACCACGATCGAGCCGGACCCGCAGCGAGCCTCGGTCTACGAGCGCTTCTACGCCCTCTACCGGGAGCTGTACCCGGACACCAGAAAGATCGCGCACGCGCTCGCTGAAGAACAACGCAACGGAGGTAGTTGATGGTCGCGTCCATGTTCGGGACCCGGGTGACCACGCGACGCGTGTACGCCCTGGGCGCGTTGGCGGCGGTGCTGTTCGGTTACGACAACGGCATCATCGGGGCCGCGCTGTTGTTCATCCCGCGCGATCTGCCGCTGACGCCGTGGCAGCAGGGCGCGGTGGTCAGCTCCACGGTGTTCGGGGCGATGCTGGGCGCGCTGGGCTGCGGCCCGGCGGCCGACCGGCTGGGACGGCAACGGATCCTGCTTGCCGCCGGGGTGGTGTTCACCGTGGGAGCCTTGGGCGCCGGCGTCGCGGCGAGCGTCGGCATGCTGGTGGCCTTCCGCTTCATTCTCGGATTGGGCATCGGCATCGCATCGGTGATCGTGCCGCTCTACCTGGCCGAGATGGCTCCTGCCCGGGAGCGCGGCGTGGTCACCTCCCTGAACCAGTACATGATCATCGTGGGGACGGCCCTGTCGGCGGCCCTCGGCTACGCGCTGGCCTTCGCCGGCTCGTGGCGATGGATGTTGCTCATCGGCGTGTTTCCGGCCGTCGTACTGATGGCCGGAATGTTCACCATGCCCGATACCCCCCGCTCGCTGATCCGGCGCGGACACGCGGAGGACGCCCGTGCGGTCCTGGTCGGCTTGCGCGGCGACACCGAAGCGGCCGAGCGTGAGTTCGCCGAGATCACCGCTCTCGAACGCCAGCAGCACGGCACCCACACCCTCGCCCTGCTGTCCGCTCCCTGGGTGCGACGGCTGCTGCTGCTGGGCGCGCTGCTGGCCATCTTCCAGCAGATCACCGGGATCAACGCGATCGTGTACTACGCACCGACCATCCTCACCGGATTCGGGGTGTCCAAGACCACCGCGTTGCTGTTCGGTTTCCTCAACGGGTTGGTGAACATCGGGACCATCGCGCTGGTCGTCCGGTCCAAGGTCGTTGACCGGCGAGGGCGCAAACCGGTCCTGCTGGCTGGCCTGGTGGGCATGTCGGTCAGCTTGTTCGCCGTCGGCATCGCGGTGCTGACCCTCCCGGTCGACTCGACCGCGCTGTTCGCCATCGCGGCAGCGGCGTTCGTGCTGTTCACCAACACCTTCTCGGCGACGTGGGGTCCGGTGCTGTGGGTGATGCTGGCCGAGATCTTCCCGCTCGCTGTCCGGGGCGTGGCGATGGCCATCGCCACCCTGTTCAACTGGCTGGCCGCCTTCGTCATTTCACTGACCTTCCCCAGCTTCGTCGCATCCGCTGGCATAGGTACCGCCTTCATCATGTTCGCCGCCATCGGCGTGGTGCTCTTCCCGGTCGTGTGGTGGATGGTGCCCGAGACCAAGGAACGCAGCCTGGAATCGCTCGAAGAAGGGTTTCGCACCGGCACCCGCACAGCAGCAGGTACGGCATGACCGTCAACTACGGCCCGTACGGTTCCAGCCTGCGTGACCTGCCGCGGCTGCGCCGCACCCGCCGGCGCCGCGCTTCCAGCTGGGACCGCACCGGCGGTAACGACGACCGCCTCACCATCGAACCGGGCCAGACCGCCACCCTCGCGGACATCGAGGGAGCCGGCAGCATCAACCACATCTGGGTGACCGTCGCCAACGAACGGATGCTCCGCGACCCGTGGATGCGCGAACCGGACTACCTGCGCCGGCTCGTGCTCCGCGCTTACTGGGACGGCGAGGCACAGCCCAGCATCGCGGTCCCGCTCGGTGATTTCTTCGGGGTCGGGCACGGTCGCACCACCAACTTCGTCTCCGCCCCGCTGCAGATGAGCCCCGAGGACGGCAAGGGATTCAACTGCTTTTTCCACATGCCCTTCGGCTCGGGCGCCCGGCTAGAGATCACCAGCGAACTGGCCGATGAGAAGATCTTCTTTTACTACTACATCGACTACGAGGCGCTCGACGAGCTCGAAGACGGCATCGGACGCTTCCACGCCCAGTGGCGCCGCAGCAATCCCTGCGCGGGAGCCGAGCAAGCCGCAGAGAGCAACGCCGACTTCCTGCTCACCGGAGAGAATCTCGACGGGAAAGCCAACTACACCATCCTGGACGCGACTGGCCACGGTCACTACGTCGGGTGCGTGCTCAACATCCACAACCTTCGCGACACCACCGAGTGGAACTGGTACGGCGAGGGCGACGACATGATCTTCATCGACGGCGAGTCGTGGCCACCCACCCTCCACGGCACCGGCACGGAAGACTATTTCAACACCGCGTGGTGCCCGACCCAGAGCTACCACGCGCCGTATCACGGCATCACCCTGCCCGGTGGGGACAACTGGAGCGGCCAGATCAGCCTGTACCGCTTCCACATCGAAGATCCCGTGCCGTTCGAACGGTCCATCCGGGTCAGCATCGAACACGGCCACGCGAACAAGCGCAGCGACGACTACTCCTCGGTGGCCTACTGGTACCAGGCCGAGCCGCACCTGCCCTTCGACCTCGATCCCGTCGAACGGCGCATCCCGCGAACCCGGTAACCCTTGGGCCAGACCGGCGCTGGCGATGCCGTCGCCCAGCCGGGCTAACTTCGTCCGCCCCGCAGGGTTGGCGCGCGTGGTTCGGGGTAGTCACTCCCGACCGGCACACCGCGTGCTGGATATCGGAAGGAGACATCATGGGTATCGGTGACAAGATCGGCGAGCTGAAGCAGAAGGCTCAGGAGTTTCTCAGCCAGCACCCGGACAAGGTCGAGCAGGGCATCGACAAGGCAGAGCACTACGCCGATGAGAAGACCGGTGGAAAGCACTCTGCACAGATCGAGAAGGGCGCCGATGCGCTGAAGAAGCACTTCGGCGAGCAGGGTCAGCCGCCGCAGTAGGCATCGGGGTAATCGCGACGGCGTTATTCCCGGATTCGGCTGAGATCGCGAAGCACCGACAATACCGCCGCTACACTCGGGCACCGGAACCTTCGGCCTGAACTGTCATTTCGGTTTGGTCCGAAGTATCGCAGCAGTAGCGTTGTAGGCATGCCGAATATCCAACGATCCCGCGAAACCGAGGCGTTCCTCGACGCGCGTCAACACACTGCGCCCGAGGTTGTCAGCGCCTGCGAGGGCTGGACCGCGCACGAGGTCACCGCGCATCTCACCGCGGCCGCCGCTGAGATCAGCCGGCACCTGGAGCCTTATCTGCGGGGCGACGCAGTGCCCACGACCCGCACCTTCGAGCAACGCGAACCCCCATTCCGCGCGATAGACGACGCAACCCTGTGCCACCGCCTGGTGGACGAGGAGCAGCGGATGCGGTCGGTCATCGCAGAAGTCCTGGCACAGGAACCCGACGCGGTGATCCCGTGGACCGGACGGCAGATGGCGGTGGCCAAATTCCTGCCGCACATGCGCAACGAGTTCGCAATCCATCGGTGGGACTTCGTCGGAGACGACGACATCGGCACCGAGCTGCTTACCCAACCCGAACTGACCGAGCACGCCGTCAGCGTCCTCGGGCGCATCCTGCTGCGGCGCGGCGCTGACCACGACCCCGCCCCTGACCAGGACTTCCACGTCCGGCTGCGGGCCGGAAGCACCCCAGACGTCCGCGTGGTCGTCGAAGCTGGTCAAGCCGGACTGCAACTCACCGACCGCGACACCGACGAGCCCTACGTCGACCTCGATCCCGCCGCCCGAACTCTGGTCATCTGGGGCCGCCGACCCGACCAGCGTGGCCGCTTCCGCAGCCACGTCACCCAACCCACCCTGATACGCCTCCAAACCCTCCTCTCCGGCTACTGACCCCGAGCCCGACCGTGTTCTGCATCCAGAACGCGGGCCACCGTGAGTTCGCGCGCGTCGGCGTAGCGGGTCCGAATCGACTCGACGGCGTCGGCGTCGTAGGTCTCGACTCCCGTCCGCGACCATGGTGGCGGCTGCGCGTGTGCGCTCAGGACCCACGCGGCTTGGCGTGCGGCGCCGTCGGCGACGTACTCCCCCGGTGGCGGCACCAGTACCGGGCGCCCCAGCACGGTGGGCGCGATCCGACGCACCGCGGTCGACCGCGCGCCACCACCGATGAGGAAGACCCGCTCGACCCGGGCGCCGGCCGCGACCAGGGCGTCGATGCCGTCCGCCAGGCCGCATAGCAGCCCCTCGACGGCAGCACGCGCCAGGTGCGCCGCGGTCGCGGTCGCCAGGCGCAGCCCGTGGACGGCCCCGGTGGCGTCGGGTCGGTCCGGGGTCCGTTCGCCCTCGAGGTACGGCACCATCACCAGACCGTCGGCGCCAGGCGGAGCCGACAGCGCGAGCCTGGACAACTCGTCGTGGTCGACGCGGAGCATCGTGGCAACGGCGTCGAGGACCCGGGCCGCGTTGAGCGTCGCCACCAGGGGTAAGAACCGGCCGGTGGCATCAGCGAATCCGGCTACCGTCCCCGACGGGTCGGCGGCGGGGGTATCGGTCACCGAGCTGGCCACGCCGGAGGTGCCGATCGAGACGACCACGTCACCAGGTCTGGTGTCGAGCCCGAGAGCGGCAGCGGCGTTGTCGCCAGTGCCCGGGCCGAGCAGCGGGCCCCCGGCCATCGCCCCGGCCGGCTCGGATGGTCCGAGCACCCGCGGCACGGCGGCATCGTGGCCGAGCGCGCGAACCAGCAGGTCACTGCGGTAGGCACCGCTGGCGGCGGACCAGTAGCCGGTTCCGCTGGCATCCCCCCGATCGGTCCGCAATGCCTCCAACGACGGGTCGGCGCCGAGACGCCAGGTCAGCCAGTCGTGCGGCAGGCAGACCGCCGCCGTCCGGTCGGCCGCAGCCGGCTCGTGTTGCGCGAGCCAGCGCAGCTTGGTCACGGTGAACGAGGCGACGGGAACGACGCCCACCGCCTGCGCCCACGCCGCGGCGCCCCCCAGTTCGGTGATCAGGTCGAGGGCGGCGCCGGCGGACCGGGTGTCGTTCCACAACAGAGCCGGCCGCACCACCCGGCCGGCATCATCGAGGCACACCATCCCGTGCTGTTGCGCACCCACCGCCACCGCGGCGACGTCGCTCAGCCCGCCGGCCTCGTGCAGCGCCGACTGCAGCGCCGTCCACCACGCGTCGGGGTGTACCTCGGTGCCCTCCGGGTGCGCGCCGCGCCCGTGCCGGACCAACTCGCCGGTCTCCGCATCCCGGATGACGACCTTGCACGACTGCGTCGAGGAGTCAACTCCAGCAACGAGTGTCACGCGGCCGACTGTTCGCTCATCGGCAACTCTCCCAGTGTCGAGTCCGCACCTACTTGTCGGGCGGGCTGATCTTGCTGACGATGCCCTCGATAACAGGAATATCGATAGCTACAGAGATCCACACATTTCCTGGTCCCGCCGCGAACCACCGCAAGGGTCACGTACAAGTGACGGCGAATGTGATCGAGCCACACGAGGCGACGTACCACGTTCACCGACATCGAGATCTCCTTCCTCGCGTACCGATCAGCGTACCCGGGATTGGCTCATGTGGCCGCTTCCGGCGAGTCCTGGCAGCCCGATCAGCGGGATCAGCACTTCGACTGGACGGCTCAGATGGCGCGACGCCAGCGCGGCACCCACTGTGATTTGCAGTTCCGCGCTAGCGTGCCGCTAGCCTGCGATTGTTGTACCGTCGAAACGGGTGATGGAAAAGCCGTCGTATGGTTCGTTGAATAATTTATCCAGCCCTGCGAGCATTGTGGTACATGAGGCATGAGTATCGACCTGGCACCGCGTCGGCGTCATCGGGAAGACCTGAAATTGGTGGCCGTCGAGGGCGCCGGCCCTAGCGTTGTCAGGATGTCCCGGAGATTAGGTGAAGATTCAAGATCGAGCGCGGCTGATCTCGACATCCAGAAATTCTTCGATTCCGTCGACCATGACTGTCGTGGTCAAGACAGTGCGGCACGCCGGGCGTCGAGCGCGCGCTGGGCCAGGCTGCGGTACTGGCGACGATCCCGCCCGCGTGACGAATCGATTGTCCTTAGTGACCGCCACCGCAGTCTTCAACGCATAGGTTCACCCGATCAGCGTCAAGGATGACGTACTTACCGGGAGATGTTCGTCCTCTTTTATGTTGGTTGCTGGTTTCTGAGCCCAGCGGGCAGGCGAACACCCGGGATTCCGAAACTTGAGGGTGGGCAAAGCGCCGACCATGGCGAGCAACGGGAGATCGTCCTCGCGATGGACGGCCACCAACACCCGATGTGACCAGATCCGTGAATGAACGTGGAGGGAGCGTGGTCGTGGCTGCTACCGACGGATGTGGGCGCGCTACCCGCGGAATGGCGGAGCGGGCTGATGTGCTGGGCGCGCTGGAGCGGCTCCTCGATGGCGCCTGCGCGGGCCGGGGTGGGGCACTGTTCGTCGTCGGTCCTGCCGGGTTGGGCAAGACCACCGTGCTCGAGCACGCGATCACCGCGGCAAGATCGCGGTTTGTGGTCGGTGTCGGACGGGGCGACCAGGTCGAGGCGGTGCTGCCGTTCGGTCTGATCGGGCAGGCGCTCGATCCAATTCTGGGCAGGAGGCCTTCCGGTGCCAGCATGGCGTTGAACACCGACGGTGGCGAGGCCGACGACATTTCCCCTCAGGCTCGCTTCTACGGCATTCTTCGGGGGGTACGAGATGCGGCGGTCAGCCCTCTGCTGCTGGCCCTCGATGATCTGCATTGGTCGGATCCGGATTCGCTCACGGTGATCCATCTGATCTGCCGCCGGCTAGCCTCACTGCCAGTGGCATTGATCGCTACCGCCAGGCCATGGCCGGTGGAGGCGATCACCTCAGCGCAGGATCTGGCTGCCCAAGGGCTAGCTGTGATTGAGCCGCTGGCTCCGTTGAGCACCGCGGCGACTCGAAAACTGTTGCGTTCCCGGGTGAGCGCGGAGATCTCGGCCGAGATGGTGGACAAGGCTATCGACGTGTGCGGCGGCAACCCGTTGCTGGTGGAACAGGTCGCCGTTGAGCTACGCCGGAGCGGGAAATTGTCGGAGGGGCAGGTCTGGTTCTCCCGCTTTGTCGGAGCCGGTGCGGCCGGGCGACGCTACTTGCAGGCGGCAAGCGTGCTCGGGACCCACTTTCGCGCTGCCGTCGCGACCGAGGTGGCCGGGCTGTCCGCAGCTGAGACCGCCACTGAGATTGACGGTCTGTTCCGCAGCGGGCTTCTGCGCGCGGCCGACGATGGGTGGGCCCGGTTCACGCACGCGCTGATCCGGCAGGGGGTGTACGAGGATATCGCCCCGCCGGTGCGCAGGGACCTGCACGCGGCCTCGTTTCGCGCACTGATTGCCTCCGGGGCGTATTCGGCGGAAGCTGCGGAGCATGCAATGGCCGCGAACCTGGTCGGCGATGCCAAGGCGGTTACCACATTAGCTCAGGCAGGACGCGAGGCGCTGCGAGTCGGCGCGGTCGCAGCCGCTCGCCAATACCTCGAAGGAGGGGTACGGCTCGCCGGTGAGGCGATCCCAACAGAACTGCTCTTCGACTTGAGTGCGGCCCTGGTCGCGAATGGCGCCAACGAGGAGGCAATAGCCGTCTACGAGCGGTTGTTGGGCGTCCCTGAGCTACCCGCCGCGGACCGTATCGCTGTCTTGCGCCAGCTCGGACAGACCACGTTCGTCACCGGCCAGGTCGAGCGCGCCGCCGCCTGCTATGAATCCGCGGTGGACCTGGCCGAGCAGGATTATCCCGCGCTCGCCGTCGGAGCCCTGCTCGACCAGGCCTTCCAACATCAAGCACTGTCCGGCCCCCGCGCCGCATTGCCGTCGGCGAACCGGGCCGCGGAGCTGGCCACAGCCCGCGGGGTGATGCAGGCCTCTGCGCTGGCGGCCTGGGGCACCATCGCCTATCGCTGCGGCGACCCCGACGGCCTGGCGACAGCAGCGGCCGCCGCCACCCGCGCGGACCTCGTTCCGACCTCGCGGTCCATCGACCGGCACAGATACCGGCATCCAGCCTTCAGCTACGCCACCCTGGCTGTACACGCGGAGCGGTTCAGCGACGCCGAACAACTTCTCACCGAGATCTTGAGCTCGGCTGAACGTCGCTGCGAGCCGATCACCCTGGTCCAGGCGACGATCGCGTGGATCGACGGACTGTGCCGGCTGGGTCGGCTCGGTGAGGCGCTCATCCTTGCCGATCGCCTGGTGGAGCTCGTGGAACTGTTGCCTCGCTCCTTCCCGCTCGCCATCACCTACCAAGCGTTGGTCCTGCTTGAGCAAGGACAGCTGGAGCAGGCGGAACTCTGCTGCGCCCAGTTGCCAGCCGATACCCGCAACGACCGCTACAGCCTCCATCGCGCGGATGGGCTGGAACTTCACGTGCGCGCCGTCCTCGCATACCGTCAAGGACGCGCCGACACCGCATGCGAACTGTTCACCCAGCTTCAACAGTGGGCTGACCGTACTGGCGAGGCCGATCCGTCGTATGTGCCTTGGGCCGCTGATGCAGTTGCCGCCCATCTGGCATGTGGCCGAATTACCGACGCGAGTCAGGTGGTGGACTGGGTTGCCCAGCGCGCCGCGGCTTTTCCCAGCAGATGGCCGAAAATCGTCGTCGCCACGGGACGTGCCGCCCTCGCTGAACACACGGGGGACCGAGCACGCGCAGACACCCGTTACACCCAAGCGCTCGACCTCTCCGATGACCTGCCCATGCCGCTGGCGCGGGCCCGGACGCTGACTGACTACGGCGCATTCCTGACCCGGGGCACTGAGATCGCCCGCGCGCGCACGCTCCTCGCGGAGGCGCTGCACATCGCCGAGGCATGCGGAGCCGGCTGGCATGCCAACCGCGCCCGAGCTGAGTGGCGGCGGGCCGGCGGGCGTACCCGCACCCGGCAACCCGACGAGCTCAGCCCGCAGGAGGTCAGCGTCACTCAACTGGCTCAGGCTGGTAGAACCAACCGCGAGATCGCCCAGCAGCTCCACCTCTCCATCAAGACGGTGGAAACACACCTTGGGCATATCTATCAAAAACTCGGTATCCGCAGCCGATGGCAGCTCGCCGGACGCACTATCCCGGACGCCAAAGAATGACTTGGAGGGGCGAAGTAGCTCCACCCCTCCAAGTCACTACCTTTTCGCCGAGTAACGGTCCCTCACATCGGTGAGAGCGGCACCGCGCACGGTGGTAGCGATCACCATGGCCACGGCGACCAGGATCACGTCTTTGAGAACGTACTGGCCTTCCAGCGTGGGCATGTGGTGTGGCCCGGCGAACAACCGTCCGGCCAGCAGCACGGCCGGGGACAAGATACCGGTGAGCTGAATCGCCAGTAGGCAGACGGCCAGGCGCAGCCACCGCTTAGCGATCAGCAACAGTCCGATGGTGCATTCCAGCGTCGCGATCAAGGCCATCGCTACGGCGCTGGGAATCACGGCTGGCACCAGCCCGAAGCTCAGCAGGTGCGTGGTCGCCAAAGCCAGGTCCTGGGCTGGGCTCATTCCGGGGAAGTACTTCAGGATACCGAACCCGAAATATACAATCCCCATGCTGATGCGCAGCGCGATTAGGCTGTATCGCATCAGCCAACGGTGGATGGCGGCCTCTCCGGCCTCGACCATGGCGCGCCCGAGCGCGACCCGATTTTCTAGACGCATAACGCCGGTCTGGGCGTCGTCGACTAGTGTGTCCGGACGCACCGGTGACGCCATTTCGTCGGGATAGGTCTGGGTCAGCATGCTTGTCCCCTTTACCGGATGAGATTGCAGGATGGACCCGAGGTAGCGAACGACACAGGCGTGTCGTGGTTGGTATCCATCGGATGTCAGTGTGCAATCGACGCCGGTCCGGTGTCGTCAAGAATTACCCTGAAAACAGGCCACCGCCAGGGAGGCACCGGCGCTAGCTACATCAGGGTGTCCCGGAGAACAGGAAACATCCAAGATCCAGTTTCGAGGCACCATCACCGAATGGAGACGGGACATTCGAGGATCCCGCTGCCAGACGGGCGGGAGGCCAGCCAGGACCACCCGGGACCCTGCCGGACATCCGCGGACATCTCGCAGGTGATGCGCGTCTTCAGACAATCGCGCGAGATGCCGAAGGGGAATTGGTCAGCGGCGCAAGGCCGTGAGGCGTCGACACTTCGGTCCCGTCGCCGACCGTAGCGGCGCGGGCGCCGGGCCAGGTGTTGAGCACCGATTGAATGTGGCAACTCAATGATCGCCATTCATCAAGGACGAACGACGTGGAGGCTCGGCGAGCGACGGAGAAAAGGGGCCGAGGAAGCGGCCTCTGGCTCGCGAAAGTTGAGGGTGAGCACCGCGTGGACCTTCGACGGCTACCCGGAAGGGCACGGATTGACGGCATTTTCAGCGGATGTCCCAGAAGTCATGCAGACGTTCTGGGTGACTCTGAAATGGGGTGGCTCAGGCTGCTGCGCAGGGCACCACGTTGATACGGGTTCCCTTGGCGGTGGACGATCTCACCTCGATGTCGGCCTGAAAGGTGATGGTCGCATTCGCCTTGCCATCCGCTCGTCGCGGGGTCGGGTATGTCAGGGATTGCGGCCTAGGGCCACGTTGATAAGCTCCGCCAGGCCGAAGGCACCGTCGTGAGTGAACTCCGGAATCGGAGAGAAGCCGGGCTGCGAGTACAGGTACGAAGTCCTGTCGCTGACAAGAATCGCGGCGAAAACCTCACCTACCAGCGTGCCGCCGACGGGGCCCAGACGGATTGGAATGGTGTCCTCGTCGGTACTCGGCGGTGCCGCGTCCCACGACGTCTGGTGGGCCTCCGCCAGGACGTAGGTCCACAAGGGCGCGTTGCCGGCGAAGCCTGGTGCGATATCGGCGATCGGAATCTTGGGGTCGGCGACCTTGTCCCCGGTCGCTTTGCCGATAAGAAGCTTGTCGTCGGGGATCGCCGGCACGCCGAGGGCTTTTGCCACCGACTGGCCAGAGGGCAGTTGGAAGGTGGCACCTCGCTCGAGGTTGCGCAGGATTAGCGACGGTGGGTTGGCGGCCACTGCAGGTGGCAGCAGGCCGAGTGGGTTCACGATGGCGGTGTCGATCTTGTATGCGTGTTGGGGTTTACGAGCGATCTCGTCGTTGGGGTCGTCCGGCACTGGCGGGATCGGCATGCCGTGCTCCAGGTCGATGAAGGACTGCCAGTCGATGCCCCAGTCCGAGGGGATGGGCCGGAAGCCGCCCAGGTCCGCCCCGTCGTCGGTACCTGTGGAGAAGATTGGCCGGCGCTGGATGGTTTGGTTGAGGCGGTAGATCGGGCGGATCATCGAGTGGCCGAAGCGGTAGGCCGCCACCGAGAATTCCACCGGCATGAGCTTGAGACCATCCTGGAGCTTAGGGATCGACAGCTGGGGTTGGTAGGGATCGGGGAAGATTCTATTAATCGTCTCCTGGTTGATCACGGTCGGAAGGAAGTCGTTGACCAGCACCCACTGGTAATGCCAGCGGACTTGCTGGCGGACATCCTGGAAACTGGTGTGGGGATCCTTGTCGGTCAGGAAGCAGGCCACCTTGTTGTGGAAGCGCAGCATGGTGGACTGGAGTTGAGAGACGATGCGGTTCTCGTCGTTGCGCGGGTCGCCGATGAGCGCCCGCCCGTTCGGCCCTCGGGGGACCTGGACGGTGCCGGTGTCGTGCGGGTTGCCCGACATGGGGGCGCCGAGAAGCATGTGGACGCCGTCGGCGGCGTACATGTAGGGCTGGTCGTCCGGGCCGCGCCCGTACAGGTTGTCGAGGTCAAAGCGGGGAGTGCGGAAATCGACAAGGTTCTTCAGCTGATCAGGGGTCAGGAACTCCCGCAGGTGCGAGGTCTGGTCGAAGGTGAGGTCGTGGTCCACGAACTGCCCGAGGTAGGTGTAAGCCGCCTCGATGGCGGGATTTTCCTCCGCGTCGTCCTTGAGTTCCGAGGTGGGGGGAGAGTCCACCGGCGAGGTCATCGCATCGGCGAGCATCCGAAGGTCGTCGTCGGGGAACTGCGCTCCGTCGATGTCCGGGAAGAGGCGGGTGAAGCGGCCCTCCATGATCCGGTCGAGCGGGACGCCCCGCTGCTTATCCCACCACGTGCCATGCCGTAGACCCGCCATGCCTTATTTCCCTTCCCTCCAGAACAGAATTCGGTGCCTCAGTAACGCTCCGGCCGGTATGGCCGAACGCGAGATCCCGGCCTCGACGCTATTCCGGGCCCGCGGCGGTGTCGGGAGTAACGGTCTACTCGACTTTGCCCGGTCGGCTACCCCCCGAGCCGCTCCGACTACCCGATCTGGCTAGGAAGGTGCGCAGCGTGCGTCGGAGTACTACCCAGGGGCGTTGTCGGGTGGCGCAGGTTGCACCGACTAGTCGCCGGTGATCGGTGTGGTCGGCGCGGTTTATGACGCACCTACGGGGCCGGCAGCGACCGCGAGACCGTCAGCCGACGCTGTCGTCGTCGCGTCCGATGCGGCGGAGGTCAAGGCGGCGAGAAAGGCGGTCGCAGCGTGACGCCCGCTATCGAACAGGCGCTGCTGGACGTCCGGGGTGATGGTGAAGTCGGTCGCCGCGACGTGCATGGTATCGACGTAGATGGTGCGGGCGCTGACCCCTCCATCTTGCAGCGGGTAGCGGTTCCACTCCCCCAGCGCGGTGTGCGCGATGGCCAGCAGTTCGCTGATGTCGCCGTGTACGGCCTTGTCGGGCACGTTGAGTGGGGGTTGCGTGGACAGTTTCACGCCAAACGTGGGCCAGCGCGGTTTTCGGCCGTCGGTTCGATCGAAGACGGTGACTGGGAAATTTTGCAGCATTCCGCCGTCCACCCACGTACATTGCCCCTCCGGGGTGATTTGCCGGAATGGCTGGAAGAAAAAGGGGATCGACATCGACGCGCGGACTGCGTCCACCACCGAGTAGGCATCCATCGCGGCGAGCTGTTGCTCTGAGCTGGAAGCAGTCGCGTGTGGCAGCAAGTACTCCGGCAGATCCCAGGGCAGCCGAACCAGCGCCTGGCGGGTCAAGTCGGAGACATGCACGACCAGTCTGTATCGCTGCCGCAGCGGCAGGTTGCTGTCGGGGTCGTCGGTGATCCGCAAGTCGCCGAACGTGTGGATACCGATGGGGTCGAGTTTTGAGTGCAACCACTGGTGCAGGTAGCCGGTGCTGTAAAAGCCTTGATGCCTGACCAGCGCATCGGCCATGCCCAGCCACCCCAGATGTTTCTCAGCCCAGCTCTTGTCCATAAACTGTGTGTAATCCAGCTCCCGCATGTCCTTCTCGAGCTGTGACAGGGGAACTCCCGCGGTTTCGTAGCCAGCGATCAACGCGGCAACGATCGCCCCTGCCGAGGTACCACCCACCCGTGGGAACACGTAACCGGCTTGGCTGAGGGTGATCACAGCTCCGGCCAGGCCGATGCCTTTCACCCCACCGCCTTCGAGCACCAGATCCGCGCCACGCACCAACGCGCGCCGTTCCAACGTCTCCGCCATCACGCAACCTCCCGCGACATGCACCATTCTTACGGACTATTCGAAGTGTTCGGCCGCGCGCCGCTCGGCCATCTGCTCAGGACGGTCGCCTGTACGCCCCAGAACTGCGGCAGGTCGCGCGTCGCTTGCACGTTGAGAGCCGCGGCCACGGTTTGCACCAGCCCTGGATCCAACTTGCCTGTCCTGTCAACAAGTCCGATCTGTATTAACGACATTTTCGACACCTCCATTACGCGGCCATCCGACCCGGTCGGTATGTCGCGTCGCGGTCACCTCTAATGGATCAGGCTCCGCGAGCAACCGAGTGAGCTTGGCCTCGGCCACTCGCAGCAGTGGGCCGACTGCGTCGACATCGATGCCCAGCTCGGCTGCGATCCCAGCCGCGCCAGACCCGGCGTGGTGCAGGCGCAGGACCGCAGCGTGTACCTCGGGAAGCTCCTCGAATGCGGACGCGAGGTCCATAGCTCGACGCTAGGCCGGGCCGGTAGCCGTGTCGGGAGTAACGACCTACTCGACTTCGCGGAGTCGGCTACCCTGCCGGGTTGCGTCCATTACCCGATCTGGGTGGGGACGTGCGCAGCGGGCGTCGGCGGAGCACTCAGGGGCACCGGCATGCACGCGGAAACGGTGAAGATCGACGCCAGCTCGTTGCGCCGGCCGATGCCCAGCTTCGCGTACACCTGACCTAACGCATTGTCGACCGTGCGCACCGCAACCACCAGCCGAGCCGCGATCGCCCGGCTAGACAGCCCACTGGCGGCCAGCCGGGCAATCTCCAGCTCGCGGGGAGTGAGGCCGACAGGTTCGTCGAACCGCGTCAGTGCTGGCGTGCTGGCGCCCTCGCAGGCCGCCACCAGCGCCGCAGCGCGAACCGCGGAAGCCGCGGCGCTGCCAGTACGGCCGACCCGCCGGTGCGCGCAGGCAGCCACGGTGGCCGCCTCCGCAGCGAGCAGATTCGCTCCCAGCCCAGCGAAGGAAGAGGCGACCTCATCGAGAGCTGTGCCGTCGGCGGCCAGCAGCGCCTGGACATGGCTAGCGAACACCTGCGCGAGGTCGCCCTGCACGACAGTGGCCAGCTCGACCAGCCGGATTGCCACGCGGGCGGGCGCGCCGAGCCGGGCCACATCGTGCAGGGCGATCAGCTCACAACCCGCCTGACCGCACCGTTCGGCCTGCGCGGCCGTACTCAACGCCAGCTCGACCGCTGCCGTGATCTCACCGCGAGCCGCGGCCTCCCAGGCGTGGACGGGCCCCGACCAGGTGTCGAACAGCCGCATCGCCGGCCCGGACAGCGCATCCATCTGGGTCTGCGCTGTCTGGGCGTAGCTCAGGTCCCCGGCAATCGCGGCCACGCGGGCCAGAGCGTCGAGGCCGACCCGGGTGATGAAACCCTGATACGGGTGCAGCCTGGCCGGACCGCCGACAGTCCCGACCACCTCTCGCATCCAGCCCGCGGCCGTGACCATCGCACCCCGGGCTTCGGCGATCCCGCCGCGCACGAGTGCCCAGATCGCGACGCTCACCGGTGACCGGGCAGCAAGTGCCTGCTGGTAACCGGGTTCGGCCAGCGCTGCCGCCGCCGCGAGCTGGCCACTGCGCACAAGAGCGGTGGCTTGAGTGGCGGCCAGCTCGTCCAGCACCAGCAGCGAGCCCTCACCAAGCGACTGACGTCCCAGTTCGAGGCCCCGTGTAGCAGTAGCGATGGCGTCGTCGTAACGGCCACAGGCGACCAGCGCCATCGTCGTCGTAACCATCGCTTCCAGCGCCACCGGCTTCGGTACATGTGGGTCGTCCGGCACGGAATCCAGGATGGCCAGCGCCTGCGGGCAACGGCCCGCGTGTAGCAGGAACCGGCCGCGCAGGGCCAGCAACCCGGCCAGCTGAGCCGGCTCGGTGATGTGTGCCGCGGCCTCATCGAGCACGGCTTCAGCCGGGGCGGGCCGGTCCAGGCCCCAGAACAGGTTCAGCGCACGGACGCCAGCGACCTCCGCCCGCTCGGCATCGTTGCGTGCCTGCGCCAACTGGCCGACCAGCAATTCCTCGGCCAACCCTGCCTGGCCCTGGCCGACTAGAGCCTGAGCCAACAACCGTTGCGCAGGCCAGCCGCCACCGCTGTCTGCGGCGGCCCTGCACAGCCGCTCGGCAAGCCGGTAGTTCAGCGCGGCGAGCGCCCAACGGGCTGCGGTGACCAACAGCCCTGGCTCGCCCAGCTTGCCGGCCTCCAGATTCCAGACCGCGATCCGCACCACGTCCTCGGGCCGGAGTCCGTCGACCGAGCCGGCCGCCTCGGCCAGCATCGCGTGCACGGTGCGCTTGCGCAGCGGCGGCGTCTGGGCCCGGATGACCTCGCCGAACAACGGATGCCCCAGCCGTACTCGGATGTCCGGACCAGTCATCTCGGTAACCAGTAACCCGGCCCGCTCGGCCGCCTCCACGTCGGTCGCAGATGCCCCGGCCCGAGCCAGCACACCGACCTCCAGCGGTTCACCGAAGGCCACCAGTTCGCCGACGACCCGTACCGCGTGGGGTAAGCCGCCGATCCGCGCCTGGATCAACTCAACCAGCTGCGGCGGTGCACTAACCGGTCCAGCCCAGTGCCAGATGCCCTCGACGCAGCTCAGGGCCCCAGTCTGGCGACCGCCACGGACCAGCTCTCGTAGGTAGAGGATGTTGCCGTGGCTGAGCTGCCACAGCTGCTCTTTGGTCAGCCCGTCCACCGGAGCGTCCAGTGCAGCTTCGATCAACTCGCCGACCTCTGTGCGGGCCAGCGCCTGGACCTCCAACCGCTCGGCCGCACCGTCCTTCCACAATGCCGTGACTGGCTCAGGCGCGGGCTCCCCGCTGCGCAGCGTGGCGACCACGAAAGCGACACCGGTAATCACCAGGTGGTAGACCAGCGCGGCCGAGGCATCATCCAGCAGGTGTGCGTCATCGACGCCGAGCACCACCCGCCGCCCACCGGCCTGGGAGGTCAACCACTCCCCGGCCCGCTGCAACACCTGCAGATGGGTTGAACCATCCCCAGCTGCAGGTAGCAGGTGCGCCATAGCGCCGAACGGGATCGCGGCCACCGCCCGCGAAGCAGCCGCCCACCCCGTAAAACACCCCTGAGCGCCAGCCCCGGCGAGGGCTTCGCGAGCCAACCGCGTCTTGCCCACCCCCGGCGCCCCGGCCAACAACAGCCCCCGAAACTGGCCATCACCGAGGATGCGATCGATGATCGATAGTTCTTCGCGCCGCCCGATCAGCGGCCAGTTCGCGACCATGGCCCGCGCACCCCTCCCTCCAGTACGCCACGTTGTGTTGATCGGGTGCTGCGTGCGGAATCCATGACAGTTGCCATCCGGGGTGGCTCAGACCCTGCCTACATCAGAGTCGGGCTGCCGACTCCGTGATACATCCCTCAACGACATGGAACGTCAGGTCGGGTCAGGGCTCGGCGACTAGGCCGATCCGGTGACCAACGTCAGAAGCGCGGGAGCGGGTATTCCGGCTCCTTCAACCTGGCCGTGGCGTGTCGATCAATAGCGGAGTCGGCCGAATGGCCTAATTTTCGGGCCGTTGTTGGCACAAGCGGTATCAGCGCCTGGTCCTGCGTTCTCTCCATGTGTCAAGACCACCGCAGCAGAGGAGGTCGTCGAGGCCGCACGATCGGAGAAATCTGTTAGCACCGCAGCCCACCAAGGGAGCACCGCCATGCCAGGCGCAGAGATCGTCACAGTCCGACTGCCAGAAGACCACGTCGGAGGTAAGCGTCTCGGGCGTCACGTCAGGCACGATCCGCGCTCCCGGCAGTTCCCGGCCACCCGGGCGCCACAGATCGTCAGCGTGACCCATCAGGCGGTCGGGTTGCCGCTCGATCAAGGCCATATCGGGTCGTGCACCGCCAACGCGCTGTGCGGTGCGCTGGATTCCTTCCCGAACTCCAGCGGCGGTACGGCGTTAAATGAAACCGACGCTATCGCACTCTACGAACTGGAAACCAAGCTTGAGGTCAACCCCTACCCGCCCAATGATCCCGGCGGCAGCGGGCTGATGGTCTGCAAGGCAGCCACCCAGCAGGGGATGATCACCTCATACAGACACGCCTTTGGCATCCAGCATGCCCTCGAAGCGCTCGTGGTGCGCCCGGTCATCACCGGCGTCAACTGGTACAGCAGTTTCGACCGACCCGACCCACAGACCGGGCTCGTCGAAATTACCGCGGACGCCGCGATCCGAGGTGGCCACGAGATCGTCGCCGACGGCATCGACGCCGACAATCAACTGGTCTGGTTCTGGAACAGCTGGGGCACCCAATTCGGCCTCGGTGGGCGCTTCTGCATGACCTTTGACACCTGGGACCGGCTGCTACATGAACAGGGCGACGTCACCGTCCCGATGAAGTACAGCTAGGACGAAGATGAGTGCGATAGACCTCACCTCTGGCGGTACCGGATCGGGCCGACCCAAGCGGCATGCGGGGCTGCCGCGAAGCGTGGTCAGTCCAGCGCTGCAGCCGGGGGTCCCGGAGGAGGTACGCCGACGAGTGGTGCCGGTAGGACCAGACCAGCGGAGCCCGGTGCTGGTCGAGCTGGATCTCACCGTCGATGTGCACACCGAGGACACCCGGCAGCGGTTCCTCGAACTGTATGATCATTCGTTACGGCTGGCCGGTGCCCCGAATCCGCGCCCGGTCGCGGACTGCTACGTCTCGTGCATGCTCAGCCCCCGGGAGATTCAGGATCTGGTGGCAGCCGACCGGGCGGCCGGCGCGGCCCGAACGGTGTTTCGGGTCTGGCCGGACTACACCTTGTACCCGCACCTGGACCGCTCGGTGTCCACCATCAAGTCCGACGCCGCCGTTCGTTCCTACGCGGCCACCGGCGAGGGAGTGACCTGGGCCGTCCTGGACAGTGGGATCGATCAGCATCACCCGCATTTCGCCGGCGGCACCCTCACCGGCGCGGTGGCCAAGCTGCACCACGATTTCACTTACCTGCTGACCCCTGACGCGGAACCGCCGAAGGACCCGGACGCGGCATTGCTGGATCCCGAAGGGCACGGCACGCACGTGGGCGGCATCATCGCCGGCACCGTCCCAGACAAGCTCGTACCGGTCATCGTCACTGAGCAGCCCTCACAGGACGGGCTGCCCGGAGACTGGGTGACCCGGCAGCTCGACGCCGGCCGGACGCTCTCCGGGATCGCCTCCCAGTCGAAGCTGGTGAGCCTGAAGGTCCTCGCGTCCGACGGTGAAGATGGGCTGGTCACCTCGTCGAGCGCGGTGATCGCCGCGCTATATCACATCCGTGAAACGGTGAACTCGGGCGGCCGAGCGCTGATCATCCACGGCGCGAATCTGAGCCTGGGGTGTCGGTGGGACCCCGGCGACTACGCCGCCGGCCAGAGCCCGCTCTGCCAGGAGATCGACCTGCTGGTCGGAACCGGGGTGGTCGTGGTCGTCAGCGCGGGCAACAACGGCTACGCCGGTGCGGTCGGTCAAAGCTCCGACTCCCGTGGGGTGCTAGCGAGTATCACCGATCCGGGCAACGCCCAGGGGGCCATCACGGTCGGGTCCACCCACCGGGACAGCCCGCACCGGTACGGAGTGACCTATACCTCCTCCAAGGGCCCCACCCTGGACGGCCGACTCAAGCCCGACTTGTTGGCACCGGGGGAACGCATCACCTCCTGTGCGACCGGGCATCTGCGGGAGAAGATCGCCGACCTGGCGGCCGAGGCGGACGCCATCGCGGCCACCTACATCGAGGACAGCGGTACCTCGATGGCCGCGGCGCACGTCTCCGGCGCTATCGCGGCCTTCTTATCTGTACGACGCGAGTTCGTCGGCCGGCCTCGCGAGGTGAAGGAACTCTTCACTACGAACGCGACGTCACTGGGCCGGGACCGCTTCCTGGAAGGACACGGCCTCATCGACTTGATGCGGGCGTTATCGAATGTCTAAGTCCGATATGGAAAGAAGTGGTGGCCATGGCTGCGCAGATCGGTGGACTACCGTACTGGGAAATCCACTTCGACGAGAAGGGCGCGCTAGTCGACGACGGCCAACTGCCGGCCCAACTCCCAGACCACAACCTGTCCGACCTCTTCATCTTCTGCCACGGTTGGAACAATTCCGTGGCCAGCGCTCGGGACCTCTATCAGGCGATGTTCACCTTGTTATCGGAACAGATCGGCGCCGCTCCGGCTGGCCGCCCGGCCGGCGCGGTCGGGGTCTTCTGGCCCGCGGTGGTCTTCCCCGAAGACGATCCGACCGCGCCGTCGGCCGCCGTACCGACCGGTCAGCAACTCGCGGCCGCGCTGGCGCCGGTCTTCCAACCGCCGCAACAACAAGCACTAGCTAAGATCGGCGAGCTGCTCGACACCAAGCCGGCGAACTCCGGGAAACTCCGGGAGGCCCACGCCCTCATTCGTAGCCTGGTGACCTCGCCAGATCTCGACGCGACCGAGGACACCGGGGAGCAAGCGGTGCTGACCCAGCCGACCGCGGCGGTCTTCGGGCACTTCGCCAGCATGTCCAAGTCCCCAGACGACGCCCAGGATCTGGGCGATTTCTTCCACACTCTCTGGGGTGGCGCCCGGGACGTGCTGCGGACCGCCAGCTACTACGAGATGAAGAACCGGGCAGGTGTGGTCGGCCGGACTGGTCTCGGGCCGCTGGTCAGCCAGCTCGTCCACGCCGGCGGGGAGCCGCGCGTTCACCTGCTCGGGCACAGCTTCGGCGCCCGGCTGGTCGCATTCGCGCTGTCCGGCCTGCCGGACGACCGACGCGGCGCCAACAGCCCGGTGAAGTCGCTGACTCTCATCCAGGGCGCCTTCTCCCATTTCAGCTTCGCCCGGCCGATGCCGATCGATGCCGCTCGCAACGGCGCCCTGGCCGCGGACCGTAATGGCGTCGATGGCCCGCTGCTGGCCACCTTCTCGGCAGCGGATCGGGCGGTTGGCTGGTGGTATCCGGCAGCATCACTGCTGAGCCACAGCGACAGTGAGAGCGTCCAAGACCTCACCTACCGGTGGGGCGGGATGGGCCATGACGGCTACCAGGAGCAAGACGCCACGGAAATCGTCCTGCAACCTGCTGGCAAGCCATACACCTTCGATAATGGCCGCTTCTACCGGCTGAAAAGTGATGCCGTGATCGCGGCGAACCAGTCCGCGTTCTCCGGTGCGCACAGCGACATCCGCCACCCCGAGATCCTCTGGGCCATCCTCGCAGCAGCACTCGCCTGATCGCTGCGCACCATCTGCGAAGATACGGCAGTTCACGGCTTGATCGAGTCGCCGCGCCGACCAGCCAAACCGGTCGGAACATGCACAGCCGACCTCCGACGGCTGCTCAACAGAGGACTCGTCTCACCCGAAAAAGGCCACGAAAAAAGCGTTGTACAGCAGATACACGTTCAGCGCGATGATTGTGGTGGCGATGCCGGTCGCTACCACGGTGGTGATCGGGCGGTTGACGAACGGGCCCATGACGTCCGCGCGGCGGGTGAGCAGCACCATCGGCACCAGGGCGAACGGGATGCCGAAGGACAGCACGATCTGCGACGCCACCAGGCTGTCGGTGGTGGGCAACCCCAGGCCCAGCACCACAAGCGCGGGCAGCATCGTCAACCCACGACGCAGGAACAGCGGGATGCGGCGGCGGATGAAGCCCTGCATGACGACCTGGCCCGCGTAGGTGCCCACGCTCGATGACGACAGCCCCGAGGCGAGCAGCGCGACCGCGAATGCTAGCGCCGCGCCGCCGCCGACCAACTGGCCGAGACCGGCGTGCGCCGCCTCGATCGAGTCGACCACCGAGTGGCCGGTGCGGTGGAACAGTGAGGCCGCGATGAACAGCATCGCCATGTTGGTCAGCCCGGCGACGCCGAGCCCGAGCAGGATGTCGAGCCGCTGGAAGCGCAGCATCTCGCGGCGCTCGCCGTCGTCGCGGCAGACCACCCGGGACTTGGTCAACGCCGAGTGCAGGTATACCACGTGCGGCATCACGGTGGCGCCGATGATCCCGGCGGCCAGCAGCACGCTGTCGCTGCCGACGAAGCCCGGCACCAGGCCGGATGCGATGGCCGCGGGGTCGGCGCCGACCATCAACAGGTCGTAGGAGAACCCGAGAAACACGATGCCGAGCAGCCCGGTGATCGCCAGCTCGAAGCGTCGGTATCCGCGCTGCTCAAGCGCCAGAATCCCGAACGCGACAAGGGCGGTCAGCAGGCCGGCCGGGAACAGCGGCACGCGGAACAACAGGTTCAACCCGACCGCGGCCCCGACGAACTCGGCCAGATCGGTGGCCATCGCCACCAGCTCGGCCTGCACCCACAGACCGACAGATATCAAACGGGGGAGGTGCTCGCGGCACAGCTCAGGCAGGTCACGACCAGTGGCCACACCGGTCTTCGCGGACAGGTACTGCACCAGCATGGCCATGAGGTTGGCCATCACGATCACCCAGAGCAGCGCGTACCCGTACCGGGCGCCGGCCGAGAAATTCGTGGCGAAGTTCCCGGGGTCGATGTACGCGACCGCAGCGACGAAGGCTGGGCCGAGCAGCGCCACCACGCCGCGCAACCGCCCGCGAGATCGCAGCTCGCGCAACCCGCTCGACTGTACAACCTGGAACTCACCGGGAACCGGCGGCAGCGGGTCAGCCGACTCCCGGTCAGCCTGCTCCAGGCTCACCCGACCGACGGGCCGAGCCCGAGCGACTGCGGCGTGCTGGAATCCGGCGACGGCTGGCGCAGCCCCTCGTCGAGCTCCCCGTACTCGGTCATCAGTGCCCGGCTGCCGCCCCAGGGCGTCGGCTCCTCGGCGACCAGCGTGTTCGTGGTCAGCAGCATCCCGGCCACTGACGCCCCGTTCTGCAATGCGGACCGGGCGACCCGCAACGGGTCGATGATGCCCATGGCGACCATGTCCCCGTAGCGCCCCGCCAAGGCGTCGAAGCCCTCGTCGACGCCCAGTTGCGCCGTCCGGGCCACCACCTCCTGACCCTGGTAGCCGGCGTTGGCGGCGATCAGGAAAGCCGGTTCGGTGAGCGCCCTGCGGACGATCTCCACGCCGATGCCGTAGTCGCCGTCGGCGTCCAGGCCATCCAGTGCGGACTCTGCGTGCAGCAGTGCCGCACCCCCGCCGGCCACGATTCCCTCGGCCATCGCGGCCCGGGTGGCGGACAGCGCGTCCTCAACCCGATGCTGGGTCTCCTTCAGCTCCGCCGGTGTCGGTGCGCCCACCCGGATCACGGCGACCCGTCCGGTCAGCGCTCCGATCCGGTCGCTGAGCACGTCCTCGTCGACGCCGAACGACGCGCGGTCGAGCTCGGCGCGCAGCTGGGTGACCCGGAACTCCACGTCGGCGGGCGATCCGGCGCCCCCGACGATGGTGGTGTTGTTCTCGGTAACCCGCACCTGAGCCGCCCGGCCGAGTTGGTCGATCGTCATCGTCTCCAGGGTGAACCCGGAGTGCTTGCTGTACACGGCACCGCCGGTGATCGCGGCCAGGTCCTCCAGCTTGTGCAGCCGGCGGTCGCCGAAACCGGGGGCCCGCACCGCGACGCACTGGAAGATCCGGTTGACGTGGTTGTGCACCAGCATGCTCAGCGCGGTGCCCTCGACGCTCTCGGCGATGATGACCAGCGGGCGCGGTGCTCGCATGATCTTGTCGAGCAGCGGCATCAACTGCTGGACCTTGGTGATCTTCTCGCTGCACAGCAGGATGTACGGGTCCGAGACGATCGCTTCCAGACTGGCCGGATTGGTCACCAGGTACGGCGAGACGTACCCGTTGTCGAACTCGAAGCCCTCGACGAACTCGACGCTCATCCCGTTGGCCGCTGACTCCTCCACCGTGACGATGCCGCCGTCGCCGACGGTGTGCAGCGCCTTGGCGATGACCGCACCGACCGCATCGTCGTCGTTGGCCGAGATCGCCGCGACCCGCGCGTAGTCCTGCTCGGAGGACACCGGATGCGCGACCTTCTCCAGATGCTCCACCAGGGCCGCGACGGCCAGGTCGACACCGCGTTTGACCAGCACCGGGTTACCGCCGGCGCCGATCGCCTTGAGACCCTCGCGGACGATCGCCTGAGCTATCACGGTGGCGGTGGTGGTGCCGTCTCCGACGATGTCGTTAGTCTTGATCGCCGCTTCCTTGACCAGCTGGGCGCCCATGTTCTCGAACGGGTCGGAGAGGTGGATCTCCCGCGCGATGGTCACACCGTCGTTGGTGATGACCGGCGATCCGGTGATCTTCTCCAGGATGACGTTGCGGCCCTTCGGCCCGAGCGTCGATTTGACAGCGTCGGCCAGCTTGTCGACTCCGGCTCGCAGCAGGTCGCGGGCTTCGGCGTCGAACCGCAGTTCCTTGGCCATGAGATCTCCTACTCGTCGAAGGTGCTGGCGGCGAAGTGGGCTGGTGATTCGGTCACGGCACGAGGATCGCCCGGCCGCGAACGCGACCAGCGTCGAGATCGGCGAGCGCCTCGACCGCGTCGTCCAGGGGGTAGGTCCGGGTGTGCAGGGTTACCTTCCCCGCTTGGGCGAGCACCATGAGCTCTGCGAGGTCGTTGTAGGTCCCGACGATGTTGCCGATGATGTTGCGCTCGGTGGAGATGATGTCGAGCGTCGGGATGGTCACCGTGCCGCCGTAGCCGATGACGAAGTACGAGCCGGCCCGGCCGGTCATCTGGAACCCGTCGTGCTCGGCGCCCTGCTCGGCGACGAAGTCGAGCACCACCTCGGCGCCACGCCCGCCGGTGAGGTCCTTCACCGCGTCGATCTGCCCACCGTCGGCGACGACGGTATGGTGCGCGCCGAGTTGCTCGGCGAGCTTGAGCGCGTCAGGGTTGCGGTCCACCACGATGATCTTTGCGGCGGTCAGCGCGGCAAGGCACTGGATGCCGATATGGCCCAGCCCACCCGCCCCGATGAGCACTGCGGTGGTTCCCGGGTAGAGCAGCGGGATGGCTTTGCGCACGGCGTGGTAGGCGGTGATGCCGGCGTCGGCGAGCGCCGCGACGTCCTCCGGTCTGGTCTGTGGGTCGAGCTTGACGCAGGCTCGCCCCGAGGTCAGCAGGTACTCGGCCATCCCGCCGTCATGGCTCAGCCCGGGAAAACTGCTGTCGATGCAGTGCATGTCGTCGCCGGCCCGGCAGGCTCGGCACAGCCCGCAGGTGGGCGTGGGATGAAGGATCACCGTGTCGCCGACGGCGACGTTGGTGACCGCCGCGCCGATCTCGTACACCCAGCCGGCGTTCTCGTGGCCGATCGTGTAGGGCAGCGCGGGAGCCATCGCCTGCGCCCACTGGCCCTCGATGATGTGCAGATCGGTGCGGCACACCCCCGCGCCGCCGATCTTGACGATGACATCGAGCGGTCCGGAGATCGTCGGTTCCGGCGCTTGCTCGACGACAGGTTGGTGGTGGTATTCGTGCAGCCGGACGGCTCTCATTGACCCTTTCCCTCCGTAGTGCGATACCGCTCCCGCAGCAGTCCCCGGCAGACGCCGGCGTTGGCGTCCACGCTGACCCGAGTGGTCCGAGCCCGGCGCAGGTGCAGGGGCAGCGCGTGGGCTCCGATCGCCGCGCCGGTCACCGGGTCGATCAGCAGCGGGTCGCCGTCGCCGGCGGGCAGGCCGAGTTCGGCGCGCCGGGATCGCAGCCGCTCGCGATCCGTCGACGCCGGGACCGCGCCGAGGGTGAGCCCGGCCAGCTCATCGGCCGTGGCGCCGACGGCCAGCAGGGGGCGGCACACCCGGTCGGTGCCGGCCATCACCGCCTTGCGCAGGAAGTCGGCGCGCAGCTCGTCCAACTCGGCGACGGCCTGCCCGTCGAAGGATTGGACGAATCCGGCCCGGGCGGCGATCCCGCCGTTGATCTCATTCGACGCGAAGTGATCCTCCAGCACCACTTCCGCCCGGCGAACGCCGGGCACCGCGGCGACTGCATCAAAGGCGTCGGCCACCATGAGGAAGGCGAAGTTGGGCGCGCAGAAATAGGTCGGGAGCCGCAGCCGCACGACGGCCTTACCGGAGTCCGACACCCGGCAACCGGCGACGAACCCGAGATCGGTCACGGCCTCGTCCAGCTCCGGGTCGCGCACCTGGTGCAAGGCCGACCAGGCCGCGGCGGTGAGGGCCGCGGCCTGGTCGGCGGCCACGCCGGTCATATCGAGGCCGGCGCGGCCAGCGGTTGTGCTCCTTCGGGCCCGGCCGGCACGGGCAGGTCCAGCTCGGCCGGCACCTTGATGTCATAGAGCCGGGCAGCGTTGAGGCCCAGGATCTTCTTCTTGGCCTGGGTGCTCACCGGCGCGTAGTCGGCCAACTCGGGGTCGGTCGGCATCTTCCAGTCGACGAAACCCTCGACCTGCCAGCGCGGCTCCCAGATCGCATAGTCGGCGCCGAAGATCAGCTTGTCCTCGCCGAGCCAGAACATCAGCTCCCCCATGACCTTGGCGAAGAACCGGGGCCGGGCATGCATGAGGCCACCGACGACCACCGCCAGGCCCGCATACACGTTGGGTTCCTGGGTGGCCATGAAGCAGAAATCCTCGATCCGCGGCAGCCCGACGTGCTCGACGATGAAGTTCAGCTCGGGGAAGTTCGTCGCCGCGAAGTCGACGTCCGCCACGTCGAAGGCGTCCTTGTCCAACGGCCAGATCGTCGGGCCCTTGTGCACGTGGATGTTCTTGACCCCCAGCTCCTGACATTTCTCCAGGTAACGAGCCGCCTCGGGGCTCTTGAGGGTCCAGCCCCGGGAGTCCCCACGCCATTCGGCGGTGTAGAGCTTCGCCCCCTTGCAGCCCCAACGCGCGACGTTGTCCGCCAACTCCTTGAGGCCCTCGTCGCCGGCCCGGGGGTCCCATCGGGTGTTGACGATGAACTTGCCCGGGTGTCTTTCGGCCAGTGCGGCGTTGACTTCGGTGGTGTTGAAACCGTTGCGGTACCACTGCTTCAGATAGGTCGGCTGGAAGATCGCGACGTCGACGTGGCCCTCCTCGAACAGGTGGCGCATCATCATGTCTTCGGGATACTTCTGAAACTGCTCGATCGACCAGTGGGTCTCCGGTGGGCCGAGGCTCTGGTATGCGTGGAAGCACTCGATCCAGCCCTTGGCGTACTGCTCCTGGCCGGGTACCCAGTTCGCCGGACTGGCGTCCCAGAAATGGGTGTGGCCGTCGACGACGAAGTATTTCTCGCCATCCTTCTCGTACATGTGCGTCCTCCTCTGGGCAGGATTGAGTGCTGCCGAAGTGGGCGGTTACTTCGATCCGGCCGTCAGGTCGAAACCGATGTACTCCCCCGCGTCCTCGGGATTCGCGAACATGATCGTCCGATCGTCCTCGTGGATCATGCGCCCGTAGTGTGTGGACATGTTCTCCTCGAACTCCGCGGCGTCGAAGAAACCGGGCTCCTCACCGAGCGCTTCGGAGATCTCGTCGTAGACGACGTCCATGCGGTTGGTCGCGTCGACCCGGATCATCGACGGCAGCGGCGTCACGCGCACACCGGGCTTGGTGCTCATGACGGCGGCCACCACCTCGCCGACCTGGTTGTTCATCAGGGTGAAACCACACATGTTGGACGCCGTGTTATCCGCCTTGAACGGACTTTCTGCGGTTTTGAACCTGGTCACTGCGCCAACTCCTTCGGTATTTCCAGACCTAGCTCGGAAACGATGCCGCTGAACCGGCTCTTCGCCCGGTCCAGACCGTCCTCGAAGCGGGGCGGCTTCGAGTCGGGCTGCGACCAGAGCGGCTGTAGTGTCCGGGCCGCCGCGATACTGCTGGCCACCCACTCCGAAAGCCACTGTTGCATGATCGCCTTATTGTGGTCGGCGAACTCGCGATCATTGGTCAGCAACGCGAACATGGCTTTGGTGTATCGCAGATCCCGCTCGGCGTAGTCGTATTCCTCCGCGCCGACGATCGTGGGAGTGACCCAGTCACCGTTGCCCGGCGAGGCCTGCTGCACCAGGTTGCTCCGGAACAACTCACCGACAAGAGGCTCGAAGACGACGTTCGCCGCGAAAATCGCCTCACACCAGTCGTCAATGGCGGTGAGCGCTTCGGCGGTCTTGCGGACGCCCTGCCACGCCGGGTCACTATTCCAGGTCTCGATGTGTGCCGCGCCGTCGAAGCCGGTTATCTCCTCGCTCAGCGTCAGGTTGTACAGCGCTAAATCCTGAGCGGCCCTGATCCGGTGCATGCTGTTGACGGAGATCGCGTTGTTGTGCATGTTCGTCGGCGCCCGGCGGTTGGCGTTGGCGAACAGGTACAGCCCAAGGCCGTGATCGACGTGCATCCAGGCCCCGACGTGGTTTTCCACGAAGCGCACCCAGTTTGGGTTCCACTGTTCGAACGCCTTCGCCTGGCGGGCCGCCGCGATGTTCTGGTTGAGCTGCCGCACGACGTTGGAGTTGTAACGGTAGAGGGTGAGCTCCCACTCCTCGTTGGGGTCACGGAACTCGTGCCAGCCGTGTGCCGGCCAGTCGTAGCCCTTGCCCCCGGATCCGGGGAAACGCTCCGGTTCCGGTCGGTCCGAACCCCACGCCTTCAGGACCGTCCAGTCCAGCGGGTAGCCGCCCCGGCCATCGGAGAATCCGTAGAGCCAACCCTGGCTGAGATAGTGCCTCGGGTCGGGCTGGACCTCGACGGTGACGTCTTCGTAGTGCGTCTGCTTGCGCTTCTGCGGGATGTAGTAGTTGTACCGGCGCGCGGTCGAGTCCGGGAATTCCTTGGCGCCGGCTTCAGCGTCAGTAAAGACAGGCTTCGGTACGCTGCGTTCTTGCGCGGTGGTCATCAGTCTCTCCTCCTCCTCACTTCTCGGCGGCGTCACCGGTCGTGGTGAACTTGTCGTAGTAGATACGTTTCTCGGCCACCCCGAGAACGGTGAGCAGTGGCATCGCCGCCTCCACCATCGGTGGTGGCCCGCACACGTAGGCGTGCGCGCCCTTGAGGTCTTTCTCGAACCGCTTCACCACGTCGGTGATCAGACCAACCTCGCCGTCCCAGGCGTCCTCCTGGGTCGGCTCGGACAGCGCCGGCACGAACCGAAAGCCCGGCAACGACGTCTCGAGGGCGTGCAGCTCCTTTTCGAAACAGAGATCACGGCGGCGCCGGGCGCCGTAGTAGTACGTTGCCTTGCGCTGGATGCCGCGTTCGGACATCGAGCGCAGCAGCGACAGGATCGGCGCCATCCCGGCCCCGCCACCAACGAAGATCAGATCGGCGTCGTGGCTCTCCCGGAGGGTGAACATCCCGTAGGGCCCGGTGAGGTTCAGCGTGTCGCCCACGGCCAGCCGGGTATCCAGGAAATGTGAGAACAATCCGTCCGGATAGACCTTGATGACGAACTCGAGCTGCCCGTTCTCCCGGCAGGATGTGTTGGCCATCGAGAATGACCGGGTCTCCTCGGTGCCGGGAATGGTGACGTCTACATACTGCCCCGGGAAGAACTTGATTTCCGGTGGTTTCACCAACCGGAGCACGAGGTGCCGCATGTCGTGGGTGACCGGCTCGTTGGAAACGACCTCGGCGACCGCCTGCTGAATCGGCAGCCCCGAGCGGATCATGTCCTCATCGAAGTTCAGGAGCTCGATGGTGAGGTCCTCGTACGGGTGTGCCCGGCACAGCAGCGTGAAGCCTTCCTCCTTTTCGTAGTCGGGTAGCGCGAACGTCGAGTACCGATCGAGCTCGATGTCGTCGCCATCGAGAACGAACGACTTGCAGGAGGAGCACTGACCTTCCTTGCAGCCGTGCATCAGCATGATTCCCTGCTGGAACGCGGCATGCAGAATCGTCTCGTCCTCGCCGACCTCGATCTCGATACCGACCGGCTCGAAGCGAACGACATGCTTGTCAGCCATGACTCCCTCACGCCCGTGCGACACATTCAGGGGTGGAATAGGCCCACCCCGGTGGGGGAGGAGTGCCCGATGTCGGGGCTCAGGCTCTCCTCCCCCGGTCGATGCCCGATTACTGCTCAGGCGTCGGCAGGCGCCGCCCGTCCAGCGGGGCCACCGCGGATGTAGTTCGCGTGGAAGGCTTCCCGCTCCTGCGGCGTCATCTCATTGAGCAGCACGTTAGGGCTCTGCAATGGCGGGCAGCGCCGCAGATGGTCCAGCGTCCACATCTTCTTGGGATCCAGATTCAGATGCGGTTGCGCAACCAGGGTCTTGCCGTCGTCACGCACATAACCCATGTCGGACACCACGTCGGCCCAGTTCCAGCCGTGGTAAAGCGTCTCCCACTCCCGCTTGCCGATCAATTGGCCCATGTTCGGGGTTTCCCGGCCTTGGTAGGTCGGCCGGAAGGCTGTCGTGTCGGTCCAGCGGCATTCCTCGTGACAGTAGGTGCGCCACTGCCCGTTGACCTCGGCCATGACCATGTCCTCCCGGACCAGGCACGGAACCATGCAGGTCCAGCAGCGGTGCGGGTACACGTAGTCGACATCTTCGAGCACGATCGGGTGGTGCCCGTTCGGCGTTGACAGCCGGTTGTAGTTCTCCCACCACTTGCCGTACCGGTCGTACCAGCCCGGGTACTTGTACTCGAACCACTCGAAGTCCTTGTCGGTCATCGGGTCGATCCGCCAGTAGTTCGCCAACCAGCCGGTAGCGAAGAACTGGGCTACCTCATGGACGTAGCCTTTGTTCCAGATCTGGTTCCACGCCTCCTCGATGAGGTCGTGCGGGATCACCAGGCCGTACTTCTCCAGCGGGACGAGGTAGCTGCGGTAGTAGTCGTCGTAGATCCACCGCCGCCACATCTCGGCGTAGCTCTCCCGATCCTTGCGCCGGTCCTTGGTTCCGTACTCGATGAACGTTCCGATGGCCGCGTCCACCACCCGGTGGTTGTTCCACCAGGCATACCGCAGGTCGCGTTGCAGCAACTGGTGGTTACCCTCGTCGGCCAGCGCCATCAGCAGCGTCGCGTAACCGTTGCTGATGTGCCGGGATTCGTCGGACTGCACCGAGTGGAACACCGTCGGCAGCAGGTAGTCACCGTTCGCGGCGGCCTCGGCGGGCATGGCCACGAAGAGTGTGTTGGTGAACGCGGTCTCGGCCACGATCGTCAGGTAGATGCTCGCCGCGGTGATGGCATCGCCGGTGATGAATCCCTCGGCGAACTGCCGGCCGATCGTGCCGCAGTAGTCGTTCTGGAAGTTCCGCAGGCTCGAGTTGAACCCGGCCGGGTCGATATAGTTGTTCATGTACAGGCGCTTGAGGTTCTGCTGGATTGTGGAGTGCCTGACCTCGTCGATCATCTGGATCGCCTGACCGTTGTGCAGCTCCGGGTTGGGCACCGTCCGGAACAGCAGCGGCATTGCCCGGGCGGCCGAGATCTCGGGCAGTGGGATGATGCTCAGGAAAAGTTTCTGCCACTCCATCCAGCGTTCCTGCACCTGACGGAACATATTACCGCGAATGGCACCGTCGGAAGCTCCGTAAACTCGGTGGTCCTTTTCCTCCTGCATCGGGAAGTAGGACCTCAAGACCTGCTTGAGCGGGTCCTTCTTCTGCGCTTTGCTGAAAGTGTAGTCGGTGCCGTAGTGCTTCACGGGCTCGTGGTACAACGGCTCCCAGGCGAGCTCCTGGATCTTCTGGTGAGCCTTTGCCACACTCTGGCGACTCATTGTCACTCCTTACCGGGGCTGTCAGGTCGGCTAAGACGCTAAGACGCTAGGTCTTCAGGCTGGGGCCTTAAGCCTTGATCAAGTTCTCCTGCGCCTGCACTTCATCTCGTGCGACCCACGGGACATTCGCGCGGCGCCAAACCTCCGTGGTACGGATCACACCGGGTGCAGGGGCGTATCGCGGTCTCAACTTGAGACAGTGCGACCGGGCTCGGCTGGCTACCGTTTACTTGGCTACAGGACTAGCGTCGAGAAGAACCGAGGGAGTTCCAGGGAGGCAACGCCCCTTGGCTGAGGTACCCGTACCACCAGCCGACGACGCCGCCAGGCACCGCGACACCCGGCGTGGCGGCGGGTTGGCGCATGCCCGTGAGCTGTTCCTGACATCGGGACCGGTCCGGCCCGGAGTGGTCAGGGACAGCATTTTGGCGTCGTGGACGCGGTCCCGGGAGTGCAAGGTGGCCGCCGATCACCTTGAGCTGCCCTTCGACCCCAACCTCGACCGCAAGTCGCGGCTCGCCCATGGCGCGGACGCGGTCATCAGCGCGGCATGTGCGAAGTACGCTGATGAACCGATCAGCGTCATCCTCACCGATGCGGCGGGAGTGGTCCTGGACCGCCGCACCGGCGACTCGGGGTTGCAGCAGAAGCTGGACAACGTGCGACTGGCACCGGGGTTCAGCTACGCCGAGCAGTTCGCCGGGACCAACGGAATCGGCACCACGCTGGAGGGCCGTGGACCCGCCCATGTATTCGGGCACGAGCACTACGTCGAGCACCTGGAGGACCTGGCCTGTGCGGGTGCACCGATCCGCCATCCGACCACCGGCAAGGTGCTGGGCATCCTCGACCTGACCTGCTGGCGGAAAGACGCGAACCCGGCGATGATCGCGGCCGCCGCCAGCATCGCCGGGGAGATCGAGGAGGCGCTGCTGGCCTATATAGGCCGCCGCGAACTCGCCCTGTTGCACGACTACCTGCTGGCCTGCCGCCGCAACCGGGGCTCCATCCTGGCGATCAGCACCGACCTGGTGATGATGAACGACAGTGCCCGGGAACTCGTCGATCCGCAGGACCAGGTGGCGTTACTCGAGCAGTCCACGGCGGCTCTGGCCGACGGCAAGATCCGGGTGTTCACCACCTCGCTGCCCAGCGGTGCGATCGCACGGGTGCACTGCAAGCCGAGCTGGAGCGAGTCAACGACGATCGGCGGCGTCGTGCAGGTGCAGTTGCTCGCCACCGAGGCGGCGACCGGCTCGACCGATGGCGGGTCGGCAATCCGCGCTCACACCATGCCCGGAGTGGTCGGCACGAGCATGCTGTGGGTGAAGTGCTGCCAGGAGGTCCAGGCGCGCCTGCGGTCCAGCGACTGGCTGGATCTGGAGGGTGAGACCGGGGTCGGCAAGCTGACGGTGGCGCAGAGCGCGCATCTGGCGATCACCCCGGGCGCGCACCTGCGGGTGCTAGACGCCGACGACTGCACCGGCGACCGGGCCGACGCCACGAGTTGGCTCGGCGGGGTGGTCGACGAGCTGGCGCGCCGGGCGGGCACGCTGGTCCTGCGACACGTCGACCGGCTGCCCACCTCGGTTCTCCGAGCGCTGACCACACTGCTCGAGCAGACGCGGCGTAGTACGGATCAGCCGCGGAGCTGGGTCGTTGCGACGCGGAGCAGCGACGCGCCGAGCAGCGACGAGTTGGCCGACCTGATTGGATGCTTCCCTTCCTCCGTGCAGGTCCCGCCGTTGCGGCACCACATCGAAGACCTCCCCGAGCTCGTCGAACTGTTCATTGCTCGGCTGACCCGGGGCGCCCATCTGACGTGCTCGCCGGAAGCGATGCGACTGCTGATGCGAAACCAGTGGCCGGGCAACGTCGAACAGTTGCGCGGGATGCTGCTCAAGGTCGTCGCACATCGGCGCACCGGGGTGATCAAGCTGGCGGACTTGCCAGCCGATGCGATGGCGACCACCCGGCGGGTGCTCAGCCCGCTGGAGTCCATCGAGCGGGACGCGGTCGTCGAGACACTGATCAACACCGGCGGCAACTGCGCCCAGGCGGCCCTTCACCTCGGCATGTCGCGGGCCACCATCTACCGCAAGATCCGGTACTACGGCATCAACGTGCCGAGGATGAGGGTGCCGCAGCGGGGTTGATCAGCTCTCGCCAAGCACGGCGGCTCGGATCTCGGCCAGGTGTTGGCGGACGTCCTGGGACACCTGCCGGTTTCCTTCGGGGGCCGGCTCGATGCCGAGCGCTCGGAGCAGTTGTGCCGCCGGCTCACCGGGGTCGCCCGTTACCCCCAGCACGGGATGCAGACCCTGCTCGGCAAGGTGATGGAACACCAGGTTGACGATGCTCCACGGGTTGAAGGTCTCTGCCTGAGGCTGTTGGCTCATCGGGCACCTCCACCATCAGCGGCCAGCGCACTCACGCTACTCCCGGGAAGCTCGGCGGCGCGGCTGCCCGTCTCATATTGCGACTACCGCGAGGTGGAGATCGGCATTGGTTGCTTGTGGGCAGTCGTGACCTCGCGTTCTGGGAGGATCCGCTAGCGGATCCTGCCGACGGCCCAACAATCTGCCATGATCGCCGAAACTGAGCGATGGCCGCGCGATCCTGCACGGTCACTACTCACTATTGACGATCGTGAGAACGCGGGCAAGGTGAGGAGGCCTCTCGGCCCCTATTGAGGGTTGACCGGCGTCAGTTCCCCCATCTCACCCCACCCGTCCTGCGGAACGTGGACGTTGATGATCTCCGGCTTCGTCGCGATCACTTCTGGCATCCACGTCATGGCGGTCTTGAAATGGTCGGAGTTCACGTGCGCCTCGCCCGCGCCGTCCGCGAACGCCTCGACGACGACAAACTGGTTGGGCACGTCGACGCTCCTGGACCAATCGAAAAAGATGTTGCCTGGCTCAGCCCGCGTGGCCTGGGTGAAGTCGTCGACGAGCGACAACCACTGGTCAGCCTTGTCCGGACGAATGGTGAACTTGACGACAATGAAGATCACGGGATGGCTCCTTCGCCTTGTGCCCGGTCGGCGTCCTCTGCGATCAGCGACGTTCCAGCCGACCATGATCCCGTCCGATGCGGCTGGTCCGCAAGATCCGACCACGACCAAGTCGCGGAGCCTCGGACTCACAACAGGATCGCTTCGCGATCGATCGCGGCAGCTACGTCCGGTCGCAATGAGCGGGCCGGCACCACGTCGACTGGCGCGCCAAGAAGTTCGGTGAGCTTGCGACGCAGCGCGATCAGTTCCAGAAGTGAGATGGTTTCGGGAAGATCGGCAACAAGGACCCGATCCGCACGAGTCGCCCCTCTCCAGTCAGGCGCTCACACTCAGAATCGTCACCGTCCGTGGTCGACTCCCAGCTAACTGTGAGGTTGTGTACAGGTTGCTCGCACATCACCGGGGCATAACTGGCAGAGCGAGTTCAACCTGTCTTAAGGAGCATGCAATGCCTGAAGGTTCTATCAGCCAGCTCTGGCTAGCTGCCGATGTTCGCGATGCCGTCCGGCACGACCTCGCCGGCGACCTGCACGACGCGCACCTGTGGGTGCCCGGAGCCGACTACTTCGGTCCTGTTTGGGTCGACAGTGTGGGTTGGGTGGCACCGCAGGGCTGGGAACCTTCGCACGGTTGGGCCCCACCCCCCGGCTGGGACCAGCCGTCCTACTGGGATCACGACGACTACCGTGAGTGGTGCAACAACCACTACAGCAGCGACCAAGACTGGCGCGGCTGGGAGAATTGCGAGCACTTCCAGAACCACGACAACTGGCACGGCTGGGTCCCGGGTGCGGACTACTTCGGTCCGGTCTGGGTCACCGGTGAGGGTTGGGTAGCACCGCACGGCTGGGAACCTCCGCACGGCTGGGCCCCACCCCCCGGCTGGCACCAGCCCAGCCACTGGGATCACGACGACTACCGTCAGTGGTGCAACAACCACTACAGCAGCGACCACGACTGGCGCGGCTGGGAGAACAGCTACCACTGGGGTGAGCACAACCAGTGGCACGGCTGGAATGACCACGGTCACGACCTTGACGACCGCGACCAGCGTGGCTGGAACGACCACGACGGCGACGACCGCGACCAACGGCAGGACAACCGCCACGTGCAGCACGAGGACCGTGATCTGGACCACCAGAACGGCGGCCCGCGCCAGGACGATCGGGCTGTGCCGCATGAGGTCCGGGGCGACCATGACTTCCGCGACCTTCGGACCGCCCAGCATCAGGCCGGGCAGGACTCACGAGGCGAGCCGCAGCACGAGGTGCAGCGCGGGATCGACAGCGACCGTACCGGTCACGGCGTGCAGCGCGGCGACCTGGGTTACCAGCACGGTCAGTCCCTCGCCGGCTTGCAGAGCGGCCCAGCGAACCCAGTTGCGCCCGTTGCATCGACTTTCTCCGCGCCCGCGCCGTCGTTCTCCAACGGCCAGTCGTTCTCCAACGGCCCGTCGTGGTCCAACGGCACCTCGGTGGGCCCGAATGTGGCGTCCGGTGCGAGCGCGCCAGCTGTCGCGGCAACCAGTGCCGCGGCGTCGGTGGGGCCGGTGAACGCCACTCCGTTGGACCCGAAGTCCTCGACGCACGTCAGTTCCCAGCCGCTGAGCCACAGCGTCCAGCAGGCCGCCACGGTGAACACCGCGGCACACCAGTCCGACGGCGACTCGCGGTCCAGCTCACCACGCGGCGAGGAGTCGAGCCGCGGTTCGAGCCAGGACTCCAGCCAGGGCTCGGGCCACCACTCCGGCGGGTTCGTCGGCGGGGGGAGCGCCAGCCAGGACGGCCAGCAGAACGCCCATGGCGCTATCACCCACGGTCAGCAGGATGGGACCACTAACGGCGGGCTGGACAGTGGCCAGCATGGCGGCTTCACCGGTGGCCACGGCAACGTCGGAGGTGCTCCGCAGGCCGACACCGGCCCTCAGACCGACGCCGGGCGCGGCGCGTCCGGCCAGCCGTCCCACCCGGCCGCGCCTCAGGCCGACCTGGGCCCCTCGGCTTCGTCCGGCACCGTCTCGGGCCAGAGCCCTCATTCGGTCGACACCACGTCGCAGCCTTCGCACGCCTCGACGCCGACCCCGCACGCCACTGCACCAGCGACGTCGAACGGTTCGGCACCGAGCGCGCACACCACCGCGACCCCGCAGAGCACGCCGACCACGCACAGCACGGCACCGGGGGCGTCGAGCGGTTCGGCGTCAAGCGTGCACACCACGCCGACCACGCACAGCACGGCGCCGGCCACGCCGTCCGACCCGAGCAGTGCGGTCGGTTCGTCCTCGTCGCACGGTATGTCCAGCGGCCTGACCACGCATGACAACGGCCCGGCCGCCACTCCGACGACGCATGACACCACGCACCCCAGCACCGACCACACAGCGGTCCCGCACTAATCCGGGCGGGGGCGGGACAAGGAGGACGTAGCAGTGTCGGTGACGATGCAGTCGGCCGAGCTGATGACCAGCGCCGAGCTGATCAGCCTGCTCGACCAGACCAAACGGCTGGCCGGCGCGTCCGGTCGGCCCGACCCGGTTGAGCGGCTGGCCAGGGCTCACGGGCGGGTAGCCGCTCGGCAGATGCGGGTTGTGGTGGTCGGGGCGCCTGGCCAGGGCGCCAGCTCCTTGGTCCAGATCCTGAAACGGGCATCTGCCGATCGGCTGTCGGGCGCGACCTTCGTGGACGCCGCCGGCCCCGCGGGGTCGAACCGGCCGGTGGTGCCGGAACCGGGGTCGGCGGACGTGGTGTTGTTCGTCGCCGACGCGGGTCACGAATACGGCCCGGCGGAGCTGGATGCTCTTGGCCGGATCCGGGCGCAGGGCACCACGCTGGCCTGCGTGCTCACCAAGATCGACGCCTATCCTCGGTGGGCCGAGGTCCAGCGGGCCAACCGGTCGCGGCTGCAGGCAGCCAACCTGGACTCGCCGACCATCCCGCTGCTGCCGGTGTCCTCGGCGCTGTGCGACAGCGGCCGGCAGCGTGGCGACGACTCGCTGTCGGTCGCCTCCGGGGTGCCGCAGCTGCTCGAGTACTTGCGCGACCGGATCGGGACCAGGGTGGATCCAGCACTGCGCGACTGGGTGCTCGGCGAGGTGCGGGCGGTCGCCGACCAGTTGGGCAAGATCTGGAACCGTGAGCTGGATGCACTGCCAGGCGCCGGCGACTCACCACAGCAGCGCCAGCAGCGGGCGGTGACCGAACTGGACCGGCGCCAGCAACTGTCGGCGCAATGGCAGCTCGCGCTCGGCGACGGCGCGACTGAGCTGATGGCGCAGGTGGATTTCGACCTGCGCGACCGGCTCCGCGAGTTGATGGAACACGCCGAGGAGCAGATCACCACGACGAACCCGATGCGGCAGTGGCAGCAGTTCGACCAGTCGGTGCGCGACAAGGTCGAGGACAGCGTGCTGGCCAACTTCGGGCTGGCCGCGCAGCGCGCCCAGCAACTGGCCGAGCAGGTAGCCGCGAAGCTGGCCGGCAACCCGGATGGCTCGCACACCGGCGTGGCGCTGCCCAAAGTGCGGGTGGTCAGCCCCGACGAGGCGTTGCGCCGAGTCAAGCCGATGGAACCACCGAATGGCGGCGGCGTCTTCGCGCGGGTGGTCAACAGCCTGCGCGGGTCCTACGGCGGCATCCTCATGGTCGGTGTGCTGACCAGCCTCGCCGGCATGGCGCTGATCAGCACCTGGTCCGTCGGGGCCGGCGTGCTGTTAGGACTGTTCACCTTCTGGGAGGACCGAAAAAACGGCCACGAGCGCGGCAAGGCCGAGGCCAAGATGGCGGTGTCCAAGCTGATGGACAACGTGAACTTCCGGGTGAGCGACGAGTTGCGGTCGCAACTGCGCGCCATGCACCGGGCGTTGCGCGACCATTTCACCGAGATCAACGACCAGCGGCTGCGAACCGCCGCCGACGCGGTACGCACCGCCCAGGACAATCCCAACGGCGGCCAGCCCGACGCACGGCTGTCCCAACTGCACAGCCACCTCGCCGAGCTGCGCCAGCTTCGGATCCGCGCCACGGTGCCGAGCGCTGACCGGCCTCAACCCAGCGCTCAACGGGGAGACGTGATGTACGTGTAGCGAGCAGGGACAGGCACGCCTTCGTATCATCGCCGGGTGTCCTCGGGTGAGCTTCACCTCGATCGTCGCCGAGCCGAGTCGTTCGGCTCGGTGGCACGGCAGTACGAGCGTTACCGTCCGACGTACCCCGACGCTCTGCTCGACGATCTTGCGAGGTTGCGGCCGGCTCGAGTGCTCGACGTCGGCTGCGGCACCGGCAAGGCCGCCGTGGGCCTCGCCGGGCGTGGTCTGTCCGTCCTCGGTGTCGAGCTGGACCCGCGGATGGCCGAGGTGGCCCGCGGTCACGGCATCCCGGTGGAAGTGGGAGCCTTCGAGACCTGGGACGACGCTGGGCGGCGTTTCGACTTGATCACCTGCGGGGCCGCGTGGCACTGGATCGATCCCGAGCTGGGTATGGCCAAAGCGGCCGAGGTGCTGCGCGCGGGAGGCACCATCGCCCGGTTCTGGAACTACCACGTGCTAGACGAGTCCGTCGCGACCGTGTTCGAGGCCGTCTACCGCGAGCATGCGCCGGAGGCGCATCCGCACGGGCGCGCACCCGACGACAGCGGCTACATCGACCCCTTCGCCGAAAATGAGGCGTTCTGCTCGGTCGAGACGAGAACCTACCGCTGGGAACGCAGCCTGAGCGCCGACGAATGGGTAGGACAGGCGGCGACGTTCAGCGATCATCAGCGGCTTGAACCCGAGAGTCTCGGCACCCTTGCGCGAGCGCTGCACGCGACGATCGAAACACTCGGCGGCACCGTCGACGCGCACGGCAGGACCTACGTCGTGTTGGCCCGCCGCGCTTAGCCTCGCGCGTTCCCGGCTCAGATCGCCTGAGTCAGGTTGACCGCGTTCCCGTCCGGGTCGTAAATGTGACCGACTCGCTGGCCCCATGGCATGTCGTTGGCCGGACCTTTGACCCGTCCACCAAGGGCGGCAACCCGCGCAAGGTGTGCATCGACGTCATCCACATCGACGCTGAGCAGCATCCGGGACGCAACACCTTCCTCCACGCCGGTATCGGCGACCAGTCCCAGGTCGGAATCCCCAATGCGCAACCCCAGGAAGAACGTCGCTCCCTCCTCGGGCACCCGGCCGGTCTCCTTCCGGCTACCGGCGGGCACCTGCACCGCACCTCGTATCGCTGGATCGCCAGGCGAACCGGGTGACGGTGAGGGTAGTAGCTGGTCACATACAGGCCGGCGCCCGACGACGCGCTTCCTGGCGTGACACATGCGGCAGCGTTGGTAGCGCACACCTGGCCGATGAATGTTCCCGTCGAACAGCAGGCTGGCATGCGCGATGTGTACGGCGGTCATGCACGACGGCCCGAGAAACCACCGGTGGATTCCGTATCAGCAGTCGACCTAGCCTGCTCTTCTTAGCGTGACCCACAGGCGGATGCACGGGTCCCTAGCGTGTCCGAAGGAGCTGGGATGAGTGACCGGGGAAGCCAGCCAGCGAATGTCATCTCTCTGCGAGCGGACGACAAGCCCGTGCTATTTATTAGCCACCGACACGATGACCGCGCCATCGCTGACGTGCTCCGACGATTCATCGAGGCCCGTACGGGCGGCAGGGTCAGAGTCTTCCAGTCCTCGTCGCCCGGAGCCAAGGGTCCAAAACAGGGGGAGAACCTGACTGCGGAGCTACGGCGCGCCCTCTGGCACGCCAGCGTCGTCGTCCTCATGTACACCACGAGGGACCAGGACTGGTCCTACTGCATGTGGGAGTGCGGGGTGGCCCAGCTGCCTGAGCCCTCGACCACCAAGACGGTCGTCTTCCAGTGTGCCGACCAGTTCCCGATGGTCTTTTCCGACCAGGTTCGAGTTGGGGTGACAAACGAGCAGGACATTGAGAAGTTCGTCAACGACCTGCTGACGGAGCCGGATTACTTCCCGAAGCTCGGCGGGGCGGTCACCGACTTCAACGCCGGTACCGAGCCGGTGCAGGAGGCGGCTAACGAGCTGTACAGGGGCCTTCAGGATGTTCTCCCGGCTTCCGATGACGCGGGCGAGGAGTGGCCTGCCTGCCCACAGCTCACGATGGAGCTCACCGATGAACAAATGGAGCGCATTCGCAAGGCGGAGGGCTCGGCAGAGCAGCGCCTCGGCGTGGCCAGGCAGGTCATCGTCGAGGGCGCTCTCGTGACGGGCGGTGACGGGCAGGTGGGCCGCATCTTCAGTGCACGTGGCTTTCCGCGGAACGTCTTGACGCCCGGCATACCGATGCGCGCGCTTGTCTCAAGCTGGGCGGCCAACTCTCCGACCCCCGCGTCGCGGTGGGTCGACGGTATGTGCAGCCAGATCATGGCTACCGCCCACGATCAGTTTCCGACTCCCCGCTGGGAGCTGATGCGGGGCGCCGACCGCATGGACTGGACCTGGTATGGCCCGATCGTGCGGTACATCAAGAAGATCCCTCGTCGTAAGTGCACGGAGATCGACATCGTCTTCTGCAAGTTTGTGCTCGACGACGACAAGCGACCCAAGATCCGGGTCGCCGAGACCGAACCAGAAGTGTAGCGGCTGTGTTCCACCATGGTGGAGGACAAGGTAGGGCAGCCCTGTGGGGATGCGTGTCTCAGTTGAAGGCGAAGACGTAGGGGGACGCCGCACGGTTCCCAGCGTGCTAGATCATCCTTAGCCGTCAGGCAGCATCACGACCTCCGGGATGCCGCCGTACGGGCCGAGCGCTAGGGCGCGTATAGGGCGCGACTGACCGTGACCAGCCGGACACGGTCGGACAGTGCCGGATAGAACGAAGGTCGACCCACGACCGTCCTCGTGCTGGTCAGGAACCGTTCCTGCTGCGTGGCGGGTCAAGGATTCGAACCTTGGAAGGCATCAGCCGACGGATTTACAGTCCGCTCCCATTGGCCGCTCGGGCAACCCGCCTGGAGGCCGGGTGCACCGGCCGCTAGTCACGATACACAGCCCGTGACGTCGGGTCGGATGGGGCTCGGCGGGTAAGGTCGGCACCGGCTCAACGGGAGGAGGCTGCGATGGCGGATCCGTCGTTCGATGTGGTCAGCAAGGTCGACCGGCAGGAAGTAGACAACGCGCTCAATCAGGCGGCCAAGGAGCTGTCGACCCGGTTCGACTTCCGAGGCACCGGGGCGAAAGCGACATGGACGGGTGACGAGGCGATCACGATCGAAGCTGAGACCGAGGAGCGCTGCCGCGCCGCGATCGACGTCGTCCAGGGCAAGCTCGTGAAGCGCGGCATCTCGCTGAAGTCTTTCGAGGTCGACGAGCCCGCCATCTCGGGCAAGGTCTACCGGACCACCGGACGCATCCTGCAGGGCATCAGCCAGGACAAGGCCAAGGAGATCGCCAAGGCGGTCCGGGACGAGAAGCTCAAGGGCGTACAAGCTCAGATCCAAGGCGACCAGCTTCGCGTATCGGGTAAGAAGAAAGACGATCTGCAAACCGTCATCGCCCTGTTGAAAGGCCGCGACTTCGGCGTCGCGCTGCAGTTCACCAACTACCGGTGACTTTCGCGAACGCCAACCCTGTGACCACGGCCTGAGCGTTGCACAGCGCCTCCCGGTACTGGCGAGGTGCAACCCAGCGCATCATAGACGAGAGACCGAATCCCTAGCGCCAGTTGGACGGCTCATGTCGGGTCTCAATGGCGCGGCCCTCGGGCGGCTGCTCCCGAAATATGTGAGCGAGGACCAGTTCACTTACGGTGCCCATCCCCGTCGTATTAGTGACCACTGCACCCCCAAAGAGTGAAATGTTGCGCTTACTACTGCAACCAGGTGATAATTATGAAACCGGTGTGTTCCGACACTCACCAGAAAGAGGGCTCGTTCACGCGCCATGCCCAGCGGCCCCGAACTGGCAGCCTTCTGGCTACGCCAGGTGGGAAGAACGGCCTGCGAGCGCGCTGCTGTGCCGCAATAGGGACAGTGCAGTGCTAAAGACTAGAGAGGAACACCCCATGGGATTGTTCGAGTGGTTTTCCGACAGTGGCACAATAGAGAGTCCACGCAACGCATCCGTGGCCGAGCACGTGGAGATCGGACGCTATAGGGATCACCATCCGCCGCTGAAGTCTGATGAATCGCTCGGGTGGGAAGGTCACCTTCTCACCGGTTACCACCTTCACAAAGTAAAGAAGGACGCGTCCACAGAATATGTCACGACGCGCTTGCCTGGCAGAACAGGGAAGATCAACCCTAGTGGATGACCCGCGCGGCTCGTCCCGACACAAGGCAACCATGGGTCCAAACCACTGCGCAGCACGTCACGGTCGGTGTCGGACCGTCAACGACCGACTGGGGAATCACAGGGGTGTCGGACTCCGTCGCGGGGTGTGCAGGGGCTAGTTGCTGGCGTACCCTAGTGCGTGTGATCACACGCAGCGATCCGGATCAGCGCCTCGTCGCGACTCTAGGCGCCGTGTGTCCTGTCAGCGATCACAAGCGCACGGCAATCGCACAGGTCTCCGACACACGCCTCGCCCGTGAGATGGTTCCCGTGGAGTGCGCTATCCGATTGCACCGGAGAAGGGCAACGTAATGGCAAGGAGTATAGAGAAGGTCTTTACTTTCTTCATTGTAATCATTTTGTCCATCTTACTCTTGGACTTACTTGGGCCCTTCATTGCGAACTCGATTACGCCCGCGAGTGACCAGGTCAGCAACATTCTCCATAACACATGGGTCGGAGTTAATCACATTGCCCACACTGGTTCTAACACGTACGGCTCCAGTGGCTGATTGGGCGCTTACCCCGCGCGGCCAGCGATTAAAAATCGGCTCGGCATGCCTTGAATCCGATGAACCTCAGGTGGCGCGAACCCTGCTTCATGCAGGAGTCGCTGGTAGGTATCGAGTGAATAAGCCTCACCTTCACGTGTCCATGCAAGCATGACCACCGAGAAGAGGTAGGGAAAAGGATCATCGGCCGGACGTGATCCCGAAACGAAGTCATGGATCACCAGCCGCCCGTCCGGCTTGAGCGCCTCGGCCAGCCGACACATCAGTTCCAGGCAACGCTGCTCGGAGAAGTGATGGAAGATGTGGCTTGCGATGATCACGTCGTAGGGTTCACCCAGGTCCACCTCGAACACGTCGCCGTCAATGAAATTCGTGCGCTCGTGCAGTCCCAGCCGATCAACGTTGGCCTTAGTGTGCTCAAGTACGTTGGCCCAGTCGAGTAAAGTCGCTCGCGCCACCGGATGCTGGGCCGCCAGCGTCAGGGAGTAGAGACCACTACCGCAGGCGATGTCGAGAATGTCGAGGGTTTCTCGTCGGCCGGCCCATCCCTTGACCAGCTCGGCAAGCGCATGAGAAGCGGGTTCGGCGATTCCCAGGCTCGACGGCGCGAAGGTCTCCCAGAACTCATGGGCGGGAGTCTCGGCGTGTTGATCCAAGATGGTGCCACCGTGTCGGACCGCCTCCGCCAGACGTGGATAGCCCGTCCATGTCCAGTCTCCGGCCAGAATGTTGACCATGCCGCCTAAGTAGCTCGGCCGGCTGGTGACAAGGAATGCGTCCGCGAGCGGAGCGAGCCGGTAGCCGTCGTCGTACTCGAGCAGTCCCAAAGCGGTGAGCGCGTCGAGAAGGATGCGCGTTCCGCGCTCGTCGGCACCGACCGCGGCGGCGATCGAGCTTGCCCGGTCCTTGCCCCTAGCAACCTGATCAAAAATTTCCAGCTGGACACCGGCTCGAAGGATCGCCGTTACCTGAAGCCCTTGAATCATCTGCACGAGCGGTTCAGGGGACACAGCCGGCGGGGTAGCGTCACTGCTCACTAAAGCCTCCTAACGAGAGGGTCATCACTCAGATGAGCGCCGTCGGTATATCGATGAGATGGCCGTTGATCGTTACCGGCCTCCCTGACACGTCCAGCCGGACGACTACTGGCTACCCGGCCTGACCGCGATCGAATCGGTCCCGGACACTGATGCCGGTGAAGGGGATCGTCTTGGCCGGGGGCAGTGGCACCCGGCTGTATCCGATCACCCAGGCCGTCTGCAAGCAGCTGCTGCCGGTATACGACAAGCCGATGGTCTACTACCCCCTTTCGGTGCTCATGCTGGCCGGGATCCGGCGGATCCTGATCATCTCAACTCCGGCCGACCTGCCGCTGTTCCGGCGCCTGCTCGGTGACGGCGCGGCGCTGGGACTGAGCCTGAGCTACGCCGAGCAGGCCCAGCCCAACGGCTTGGCCGAGGCCTTCGTGATCGGCGCGGAGTTCATCGCCGACGACCCGGTCGCGCTCGTACTGGGCGACAACATCTTCTACGGTCGCGGCTTCTCCGGCCGGCTCCGGCAGTGTGTGGCCAGCTTGGACGGCTGCGTGCTGTTCGGGTACCCGGTCAAGGACCCGCAGCGCTACGGGGTCGGAGAGGTCGACGCCGACGGCAAGCTGGTCTCCATCGAGGAGAAGCCGGCCGTTCCGCGATCCAACAAGGCGATCACCGGCCTGTACTTCTATGACAACGACGTGGTGAAGGTCGCGCGCTCGCTGATCCCGTCAGCACGCGGCGAGCTGGAGATCACTGACATCAACGCGCATTACCTGCACCACGGCCGCGCGACGCTGATCGACCTGGGCCGCGGGTTCGCCTGGTTGGACACCGGTACCCACGAGTCGCTGCTGGAAGCCGGCCAGTTCGTCCAGGTGCTGGAACACCGCCAAGGCGTGCGGATCGCCTGCCTGGAGGAGATCGCGCTGCGGATGGGTTACATCGACGCCGACGCCTGTTACGCACTGGGCCAGTCATTGGCAACCTCAGGTTACGGCCAGTACGTCATGGATATCGCCCGCTCCATCCGCTGACCCCATAAGCGACGACTCAGGGCAACTGGCGCCGAGCCATCTCCTCCAAGCGGTGCACTCGTTCCGGGATCGGCGGGTGGGTGGAGAACAACCGCGAGGCACCGTCGCCCGGCCGGAACGGGTTGGCGATCATCAGGTGGGACTGCGCGACCACGGCAGGTGCAGGGGCCAGGGGCGCCATCGCGGTGCCGTGCTCCAGTTTGCGCAGCGCGCTGGCCAGCGCCAGCGGGTCTCCGGTGAGCTCCGCTCCGGACGCGTCGGCCTGGTACTCCCGCGACCGGCTGACCGCCATCTGCACGATGCCGGCCGCGATCGGGCCGAGCAGTGCGATGAGGATCATGGCTAGCGGGTTGGAACGGTTGTTGCCGCCGCCGAACAGTCCGGCGAAGATCGCCAGGTTCGACAGGGCTGTCACCATGCCGGCCAGTGCACCGGCGACCGAGGAGATGAGGATGTCTCGGTTGTAGACGTGTGACAGCTCATGGCCCAGCACCCCGCGCAGCTCGCGCTCAGTCAAGAGCTCGAGGATCCCCGCGGTGCAGCACACCGCAGCGTGCCGCGGGTTGCGGCCGGTGGCGAACGCGTTGGGTGCTTGGGTCGGGCTCAGGTACAGCCGGGGCATCGGCTGGCGCGCGTCAGTGGCCAGCTCCCGCACGATCCGATACATCATCGGCTGCTCGGGCTCGGATACCGGGCGAGCGTGCATGGTGCGCAACGCCAGCTTGTCCGAGTTGAAGTAGGCGTAGGCGTTCATCCCGACCACGAACACCAGCGCGATGAGCACCCCGCTGCGGCCGAAGAACCAGCCGATCAGCACGACCAGCGCGGACAGCCCACCGAGGAGCAGCGCGGTCTTCAGCCCGTTGACGTGGTTGTGCATAGTCCGTCGGCCTCCCCGGTGTGTTCGGGCTCTGCCCAGCTCAACGCGCCAGTCGGCCACCAGGTTCCGTCGCCCGTCGCGGACGCGGGAGACTCAGAGGATGGATGTGGTTGTGGAGCAGGACGGAGCCGTGGCGGTGCTGACGGTGTCCGATCCGAGGCGGCGCAATGCGCTGAGTCTCGAGCTGTCGGAGCGGCTGGCCCGGGCTGTCGCAGCGTGCGAGCGCGACGAATCGGTGCACTCCATCGTGATCACCGGGGCTCCGCCGGCGTTCTGCGCCGGCGGTGATCTGGGTGCGCTCGCTGCCGCCGGTCAGACCGGCTCCGAAGCTGATCTGCAGCGGATCTACGCCGGATTCCTCGCCGTCGCGAACGCCGCGGTGCCCACGATCGCCGCCGTCAACGGGCCCGCGGTGGGTGCCGGGCTGAACCTGGCGCTGGCCTGCGACGTGCGCCTGGTCGGCCCGGGCGCGCTGTTCGACGCGCGCTTCCTACAGCTGGGCATCCATCCCGGCGGCGGGATGACGTGGCTGGCCCAGCGTGCCGTCGGCCCTCAGATCACGGCGGCGATGGCCCTGTTCGGCGAGCCGCTGGACGCCCAGGATGCGGTGCGGACCGGCCTGGCCTACCGCCTGATCGGCAGCGGCGGTGAACCCCGATCCCCCGCCGCTCACGAGGCGGTGGTGGCCGCCGCGGTGGATCTCGCACGCCGGGCAGCGGCAGCTCCTCGTGACCTTGTCGTCGCCACCAAGGCCGCCCTGCGGGCCACCGCCACGATGCTTCAGCACGCCGACGCGGTGGACTACGAGACGGCGCCGCAGCTGGCCTCGCTGGCCTCACTAACCCCACGAGTCCCAGAAAGCGGTGGGTAGATCCGTCGCGCATGTGCCGCACACGGCAACTTTGACGTCAAAGTTGCCGTGTGCGGCACATGCGTACGCGACAACAGTCCTTCCCCGGCGGTCACGGACAGTGACAGCGACGGGCCGCAAGGCGAGACCGGGTCAGCCGGTGCGGGCAGCCAGGTAGTCGGTGACGGAGGCCAGCGCGTCGCGGGCTGGGCAGTCGGGCAGCACCGCGAGCTCGGCGCGAGCGGACTCGGTGTAGGAGCGCAGGGTGCGTACCGCCCGGCCCAGGCCGGGTGACTCGCGCAGCAGCCACAGGGCTTCGGAGATGAGCGTGTCGTCGGTCAGCGGCCCGGCCAGCAGGACGCGGAGCCGGTCGACGCCAGGGCCACCGTCGGCCAGTGCGTAGAGCATCGGCAGAGTGCGGACACCCTCCCGCAGATCGGTTCCCGGTGTCTTGCCGGACTCAGTGGACGGAGAGGCGATGTCGATGATGTCGTCGGAGATCTGGAACACGGTGCCGATCTTCTCGCCGAACCGGCGCAGCGCGTCGATGCGCTCCTGCGGGGCACCGGAGAACATCGCGCCATAGCGGCCCGCGGTGGCGATCAGCGAGCCGGTCTTCTCCGATATCACCGCCAGGTAGTGCGCCACCGGGTCGGCTCCCTCGGCGGGACCCATGGTTTCCCGCATCTGCCCGGTGACCAGCTCGGCGAAGGTGCAGGCGATGATCCGCACCGCGTCCGGTCCGAGGTCGGCGACCATCCGGGAGGCGTGCGCGAAGAGGAAGTCGCCGGTGAGGATCGCGACGGTGTTGTCCCAGCGGGCGTTGGCGCTCACCGCCCCGCGGCGCATGGTGGCCTCGTCCATCACATCGTCGTGGTAGAGCGTGGCCAAGTGGACCAGCTCCACGACCGCCGCCGCGCGCACGACGTCCTGCGGCCGGCCGTTGTCCGGCCCGAACTGGCCCGCGAGCAAGGTGAACAGCGGTCGGAACCGCTTGCCACCGGCGTCGACCAGGTGCAGCGAGGCCTCGGTGAGGAAACGGAACTCGCTCTGCACCTCCCGGTGCAGCAGCTCCTCCACCTGGGTCAAGCCGTGTTCCAGGACGGCGCGCAGCGCCGGGTCGGCCAGCTCCACGCCGGCGACCTGCTCAGATGTCGATCTACTCACCGGATCAGGAGCCGAACGCGCCGAGCGCGGCCCAGTTCAGCGCGAAGGTGGGCACTACACCGAGCAGCAGAGTGACCACGACGCCGAGGGTGATTGCGGCAGCGGTGAAGGCGCCGGGGACGCTCACCGTCGGACCGTCGATGGCGGGTTCGCTGAAATACATCAGCACGACCACCCGGAGGTAGAAGAACGCCGCTACCGCGCTGGCCACCAGCGCCACCACCACCAGTGGGGCCATCCCGTCGGCCAGTGCGGCACTGAACACCGCGAACTTCCCAGTGAAGCCACTGGTCAGCGGGATGCCGGCGAGCGCGAAGAGCAGGAAGGCGAAGACCGCCGCGGTCAACGGGGAGCGTTTGGCCAGCCCGGCCCACTGCGAGAGGTGAGTGGCCTCACCGTCCGCGTCCCGCACCAGGGTGACCACGCCGAACGCCGCGAGCGTGGTGAAGCCATAGGCGAGCAAGTAGAACATCGTGCCGGACAGCCCCTGCGCGGTCAACGCGATCGCGCCGACCAGCAGGAACCCGGCGTGCGCTACGGACGAGTAGGCGATCATGCGCTTGACGTCGGTCTGGGTCAGGCCGAGCACCGCGCCGATCACCATCGAGACGATCGCGACGGCCCACAGCAGGCCGCGCCACTCCCAGCGGGTGCCCTCGAACGCCACCGTCAGCACCCGCAGGATGGCGCCGAAAGCAGCCACCTTGGTGCACGCCGCCATGAACGCTGTCACCGGCGTTGCCGCGCCCTGGTAGACGTCCGGCGTCCACGTGTGGAAAGGACCGACCGAGCCTTTGAACAGCAGCCCGATCACCAGCAGCGCCAGCCCACCGAACAGCAGAGTGTCCGGCCGGTCGCTGCCCGCCGACGCCTCGGCGATCCGGGACAGCGTCACCGAGCCCGCGTAGCCGTACAGCAGGGCGACGCCGTACAGAAAGAACGCTGAGGAGAAGGCGCCCAGGAGGAAGTACTTCACGGCCGCCTCCTGGGCCAGCAACCGGCGGCGCCGGGCCAACCCGCACATCAGGTACAGCGGCAGGCTGAGCACCTCCAGCGCGACGAACATGGTGAGCAGGTCGTTGGCCGCGAGAAAGACCATCATGCCGCCGAGGGAGAACAAGAACAGCGGGAAGACCTCGGTCTGCATCACGGTCTCCGCGGTACGGACTGCGCCTGAGGCTTGTGCACGGTCCGCTGCGGTGCCCGGACGCACTGAGGCGTCGGCGCTGAACGCACCCCCCGGTTCCACAGATCGGTCCGCGATGAGCAGTACCGCTGCCAAACCCAACGCCAGCAGCGTGCCCCATAAGAACAACGCCGGGCCGTCGACGGAGATCGTCCCGGCCAGCGTCACCACATTGCGCGCGTCAGAGGAGAACGAGTAGAGGTGCACACCCAATGCGGCACCCGCCGCTCCCAGGGTGAGCAGCGTCAGCGCGACCTGCGCCGACCACCGCGCCGAGCGGGCCACGAAGGCCTCCACCAGCACGGACAGGCACGCCGCCCCGAGCACGATCAGGACCGGCGCGATCGCCCCGTAGTCGACGGTAGGCGCCTGCACGTGCGGCACCTGCGCCACCAATCCCACCTGAACTCCACCGCCGAGCACCTCAGCGACCTCCCTGCCCGACGACCGGGTCGGACAGACCGACCTCGGTGAGCGTGGCCCCGACCGACGGGTTGATGACATTCAACACCGGCTGCGGGTAGAGCCCGAGCAGCAGGATGAGCCCAACCAGCGGTACCAGCACCGCGACCTCGCGGATCGACAGGTCGGGGAACCGGGCGCGTTGCCGCTGCGCGGCAGCCTCCGGCGCCGTCGCGGTCCCCGGTCCCTCCACCGTCCCGACCACGGCCGCGCCCCGCACCGGACCCTGCATGAGCCGCTGGTAGAACCACAACACATACAGCGCAGCTAAGATCATTCCCGTGGTTGCCAGCACCGTGTACACCGGCTGCCGGGGGAACGAGCCGATCAACACCAGGAACTCCGAGACGAACGAGTTGGTGCCCGGCAGCGCCAGCGAGGACAACCCGGCGACCAGCATCGTTCCCGCCAGCAGCGGAGCCAACGCGGCCACGCCCCCGTAGTCACTGATCAACCGGGAGCCGCCGCGGGCCATCAGCATCCCGACGACGATGAACAGCATCCCAGTGGAGATGCCGTGGTTGACCATGTAGAGCACCGCGCCGGCCTGCGCCTGGGTGGAGAACGCGAACACTCCCAGCGCGATGAAGCCGAAATGCGCCACCGACGTGTAGGCCACGAACCGCTTCATGTCAGTCTGGCCGACGGCGAGCAGCGCTCCGTAGAGGACCCCGGCGACAGCCAGCACCAGCACCAGCGGAGCCAGCGCCCGCGATGCCGCGGGAAACAGCGGCAGGCAGTAGCGCAGGAAACCGTAGATGCCGACCTTGTCCATCACGCCGACCAGCAGCACGCCGGCACCTATCGGGGCCTCCGCACCGGCGTCGGGCAGCCAGGTGTGCAGCGGCACCAGCGGTGCCTTGATCGCGAAAGCGACGAAGAACCCGAGGAACAACCAGATCTGGGTGCTCTGCGGGACGCTCCCGGCGATGCGCACCAGCGACGCCCAGTCAAAGGTGCCGTGACCTAACCGGTTGCCGCTGACCACGAACAGCCCGATCACGCTTCCCAGCATCACCAGACCGCCGAGCAGCGAGTACAGGAAGAACTTCACCGCCGCGTACTGCCGTCGCGGGCCGCCGAAGCGACCGATCAGGAAGTACATCGGCACCAGCATCACTTCGAAGAACAGGTAGAACAGGAACACATCGGTGGAGACGAAGACGCCGATCAGCAACGACTGCAGGGCCAGCAGGAGGGCATAGAAGCCCGCCGGGCTTCGGTCCTCAGGCAGCTTCTCCGCCCAGGAAGAGCCCATCACGATCGGTACCAGCACGCTGATCAGCGCGATCATCACCAACGCGATGCCGTCGATACCGAGCGCGAAACGGGTTCCGAAGGTCGGGATCCACGGGATGGACAGGATCAGCTGCAGGCGCCCACCGCTCGGGTGGTAGGCCGACCAGGCCAGCGCGGCCAGGACGAGCTCTCCCAGCGCGAAGGCCATCCCGGTGGTCTTGGCCACCGTCGGTGTCGAGCGCATCGGCGCGACCACCACGCTGCCCACCAGCGGCAGCAGCAGCATCGCCAGCAGCAGTCCCCCACCGCTTGACACTGCGCCACTCATGAGTAGCTCACCGCCAGCAGGAAGGCGATCACCACGATCGCGCCGCCGAGCATGCCCAGGGCGTAGCTACGAACGAAGCCGGTCTGCAGCCGGCGCAACCGACCCGAACTGCCACCCAGCAGTGCCGCGGTGCCATTGACCACCCCGTCGACGCCCTTGTTGTCCACGAAAACCAGCGCCCGGGTGAGCCAGACACCGGGTCGCGCGATGATTGTCTCGTTGATCGCGTTGGCGTAGAGATCGGCCCTGGCGGCGGCCACCGGCAGCGAAACCCGCTCTGGCCGGACCACCGGTACGGGGTTTCGGCCGACGAACAGCCAGGCGGCCAAGACACCCAACGCGGAGACCAGCACAGTGCATATCGGCACCAACGCAGGCGGGAACGGCGCCTCGGTCGGCACCAGAGCGCCCACCGACGGTTCCAACCAGTGCGTCAACCGGCCGCCCGAGGCCAGAAAGTATCCGGCGACCAGCGAGCCGATCGCCAGCGGCACCATCGGCACCCACATCACCGCAGGGGACTCGTGCGGGTGGTATTCCTGACCGTCGGCACTGCGCAGGTCGCGCCAGCGCTCCTCGCCGAAGAACGTCATGAGCATCAGGCGGGTCATGTAGAACGCGGTGAGACCAGCCGCCAGCATCGCGATGCCGCCGAAGACCAAGCCTGCGCCACCGCCCGCGCCGAACGCCGCCTCGATGATCGCATCCTTGGAGTAGTAGCCGGACAGGAACGGGAACCCGATCAGCGCCAGGTAGCCGCAGCTGAAGATGACGAAGGTGATCGGCATGTGCCGCGCCAGCCCGCCCATCCGGCGCATGTCTATCTCGTCGTGCATCCCGTGCATCACCGAGCCGGCGCCCAGGAACAGTCCCGCCTTGAAAAAGCCGTGGGTGAGCAGGTGCACGATACCCAGCGCGTAACCAGCCGGGCCCAACCCGACCGCCAGGATCATGTACCCGATTTGGCTGACCGTGGAGTAGGCCAGCACCTTTTTGATGTCGTCGTAGGCGCAGCCGATGATCGACCCGATCAGCAGGGTGATCACGCCGATCGCCGCGACGGCCAGCCGGCCGTTCGGGCTGAGGTTGTACAACGGGCTGCACCGGGCGATGAGGTACACCCCGGCGGTCACCATCGTCGCGGCGTGGATCAGCGCTGAGACCGGGGTCGGGCCCTCCATCGCGTCGGGCAACCAGGCCTGCAGGGGGAACTGACCGGACTTGCCGCAAGCCCCCAGCAGCAGCAACAGGGTGATCGCCAGCAGGGTGGGCCCGCCGATCTCGCCGGCGCGGGGGAATACCTCGGAGAACCGCACCGTGCCCAGCGACCGCCAGATCAGGAAGATCGCCAAGGCGAGGCCGACGTCTCCGACGCGGTTCATCAGGAAGGCTTTCTTCGCCGCCGTCGCGGCGCTGGGACGGTCCTGGTACCAGCCGATGAGCAGGTAGGAGGCCAGGCCCACGCCTTCCCAACCGAGGTAGAGGGTGACGAAGTTGTTGGACAGCACCAGCACCAGCATCGCCGCGACGAACAGGTTGAAGTACCCGAAGAACCGTCTGCGCCCCGGGTCGTCGGCCATGTAGCCGATCGCGTAGAGGTGGATCAGCCCGCCGACGCCGGTGATCAGCAGCACGAAGGTCAGCGACAGCGGGTCAAGCCGTAGACCGTAGTCGACCTGCAGGGAGTTGACCGCGAAGAAGGTGCCCACCGCCAGCTCTCGGGTCCGCTGCAACGCGTCGAAGCCCAGCGTCTGGGAGAACAACGCCACGCCGTAGCCGAAGGCCGCGAGGACCGTCGCGCAGCCCAGCAGGTGGCCCCAGGCGTTGGTGCGGCGGCCGCCGACCAGCAGCACCAGCGCACCGAAGGCCGGCAGCGCGACGAGCAGCCACGCGTAGAGCGCGGTGCCCTCCGCGGGAACCACGGAGGGCAAGACCTCGGTCACGCTTCCCCCTCGCCGATTTCAGTACTTCAGCAGGTTCGCGTCGTCGACCGAGGCCGAGCGGCGCGTCTTGAAGATCGCCATGATGATGGCCAGCCCAACCACCACCTCGGCGGCCGCGACCACCATCACGAAGAACGCCATGATCTGCCCGTCCAGGGTGCCGTTGATCCTGGAGAACGTGATCAGGGTCAGGTTCACCGCGTTGAGCATCAGCTCGATACACATGAACACCACCACCGCATTGCGGCGCACCAGCACGCCGACGGCGCCGATGGTGAACAGCAGTGCGGACAGCAGCAGGTAGTACGTCGGGGTCACCGGCCGCCCTCCTGGTCACCTGCGGTGGGTGGCACCGGCCCGCGCAGCACGCGGGCGTCCGGGTCCGCGCCGGCGCTGACCACGCTGCGGACGTCGGCGTCCAAACGATCGCGATCGGTGGACTCGAGCAGCTCGGACAGCGACTCGGGGGCCACCGAACCGTCCGGCAGCAGGGCTGGGGTGGCCACCGAGTTCATCGTGGCGAACACTCCAGGACCCGGCAGCGGGGAAGGGCGCTCACCCCGGATCCGGGCCTCCACCCGCTCGCGCTGGGTCAACCTGCCCTGCTTGGACCGCTCGGTGAAGGCCAGCACCATCGCGCCGACCGCGGCGGTCATCAGCAGCGCCGAGGTGAGCTCGAAGGGAAACAGGTAGTCGGTGTAGAGGATGCGGCCCAGATTGGCGACGTTGCCTCCGCCGGTGCTGTTGACCTTCAGCAGCCCGACCGCGGTGACCCCGGCGAAAGCCCGGCCCAGCATCGACACCAGCAGCAGGGCCAACCCGATCCCGGCCAGTGCCGCCGCGACCCGCTGACCGCGCAGCACCTCAACCACCGAGTCGACGCTTTCCTTGCCCACCAGCATCAGCACGAACAGGAACAGCATCATGATCGCACCGGTGTAGACGATGATCTGCACGAAGCCCAGGAACGGCGCTTGTTCGACCATGTACATCGCGCCCAGGCACAGCATGGTCTGCGCCAGCCACAGGGCCGAATGCACCGCGTTGCGGGCGAACACCATGGCCAGCCCGCCAGCCAGTGCGAGCGGACCCAGGATCCAGAAGGCGATGGTCTCCCCGAGTCCGATCACCGCTCCTCCTCCCCTACCGCACCCGAACGGCGGTCCAGGCTCGGACCCTGCACGTAGTAGTCCTGCTCGGTGTCGCCCAATCGCATCGGGTGCGGGGGTTGCTCCATCCCGGCCAGCATCGGTGCCAGCAGGTCCTCCTTGGTATAGATGAGGTCCTGGCGGTTGTCGTCAGCCACCTCGTACTCGTTGGTCATGGTCAACGCACGGGTCGGGCACGCCTCGATGCACAGGCCACAACCGATGCACCGCAGGTAGTTGATCTGGTAGATCTCGCCGTAACGCTCCCCAGGCGAGTAGCGGGCCTCCTCGGTGTTGTCGCCACCCTCGACGTAGATCGCGTCCGCAGGGCAGGCCCACGCGCACAGTTCGCAGCCCACGCATTTCTCCAGCCCGTCCGGATGCCGGTTGAGTTGGTGGCGGCCGTGGAAGCGCGGCGCGGTGATCTTCTTGACCTCGGGGTACTCCTCGGTCACGACCTTGCGAAACATCGTCGAGAAGGTGACCCCGAAACCCTTGACCGGATCAAGCAGTCCCATGGCCGTCCTCCTGCCTCGCCGGATGGCCGCCATTGGTTGATCCAGCAGGGCCCGACACGGCAGCGCCCGCACCCACTGCGGCGCGCCTAGGAGGAGATGGCGGCACCACCAGGTCCAGCGGGGGCAACGGGTAGTCCGAACCGGCGGTGACGATCTCGCCGGTCCGCTCGACCGGTTCTCGTTGCGGCAGCAGGAAGGCCACGACCAGCAGGATGACCAGCAGGAAGCCGCCCACCACGAGGATCTCCCCTGGCGTGACCGCCGCGCCGCGCAGCGCCCTGGCGCCGGAGACCAGCACGATCCACACCAGGCTGCCCGGTACCAGCACCTTCCAGCCCAGCGCCATGAACTGGTCGTACCGCATCCGGGGCAGGGTGCCGCGCAGCCAGACGAACACGAAAAGGAACGCCAGCAGCTTGCCGATGAACCACAACGGGCCCCACCAGCCGCGATCCAGCGGTCCGCCGGCCAGTGGCCAGGGGGCGTGCCAGCCGCCGAGGAACAGCGTGGTCGCCATCGCCGAGACGGTGACCATGTTGACGTACTCGGCGAGGAAGAACAGCGCGAACTTCAGCGAGGAGTATTCGGTGTGGAAACCGCCGACCAGCTCCGACTCCGCCTCGGGCAGGTCGAACGGCGCACGGTTGGTCTCCCCCACCATGGACACGCAGAACACCGCGAAACTGGGGAACAGCAGGAACGCGAACCACCACTGGTGCGACTGTGCGGCCACGATGTCCGCGGTGGACAGCGAACCTGAATACAGGACCACCGCCACGATCGACATCCCGAGGGCGATCTCGTAGGAGATCACCTGGGCGGCGGAGCGAAGCGAACCCAGTAACGGGTACGGCGAGCCCGACGCCCAGCCGGACAGCACGATCCCGTAGACGCCCAGCGAGGAGGCGGCCAGCACGACCAGGACCCCGACCGGCAGGTCGGTGACCTGCAGCACGGTGTGCTCACCGAAGATCGACACCTCGCCACCGATCGGGATCACCGAGAACGCCGCGAACGCGGTGATGGTGGAGATCACCGGGGCCAGGATGTACACCCAGCGATCCGCCAGCGTCGGCTGGATGTCTTCCTTGAACGCGAGCTTCAACCCATCGGCCAGAGACTGCAGCAACCCGAAGGGCCCGACCCGGTTAGGACCCGGCCGTTGCTGCATACGCCCGACCACCCGGCGCTCCATCCAGATCATGAACAAGGTCATGACCATCAGAAACACGAAGATCACGACGACCTTCAGGATGATCAGCCACAGCGGGTCGTCGCCGAGCAGTGCTTCGGTGGCCGTCATGCTCTGCCTCCCCACGCCGTCTTGGCTGCTCCTGCGGTGCCTGCCCCGGTGCCGTTGCCGCTGCGCACGCGGACCACGGTGCCGTGACCGGCACCGAGGCTGCTCCGGACGGTAGCGGGTCCGGAGTTGCCCGGGATCCACACCACGCCCGGGGGCAGGTCAGCGGCCGCAGCCGGCAGCGTCACCGAGCCCTGCTGGGTGGACACCGTGACCCGACCGCCGATGTGCACCCCGAGCTCAGCGGCGGTGGCCGCAGACATCAACGTGGCGGCAGTCCGCGCGGTCCCGGCCAGATGAGGCTCGCCACTCTGCATCGACCCGTTGTCCAGCAGCCGGCGCCAGGTGGCCAACAACGCGGTGCCCTCGCCGAGCTCCGGGACCGGCGCCGCGGCCACCTGCGGGGAGCCCGCCCGGGCTCCGGCATAGCTACCCATCGCGGCGAAACCGGCCCATGCCGCGGCCGGAGTCTGGGTGAACAGATCGAAGTCCATCTCGACGGCCAGGCTGTCCAGCACCCGGCAGTCCGGCATGGTCGCGCCGCCCCCCCGGGCCGGACCTATCCCAGAGCTGATCGTGGTGCCGAACTCCCGGCGGCGGCCCTCCCAGTCCAGGTAGCTGCCCGCTTTCTCCAGCGTCGTCGCGATCGGCAGCACGACGTTGGCCGCCCTGGTCACCGCCGAGGGCCGCATCTCCAGGCTCACCACGAACCCGGTCCGGCTCAGCGCCTGCTCAGCCAACCGCGGGTTCGGCAGGTCGGCGGGGTCCACACCGCCGATGACCAGCCCACCCAGCTGTCCCGCAGCGGCAGCGGCGATGATGCCCTCGGTATCGCGACCTGGCCGGCTGGGCAGCGTCACACCCCAGGCACTCTCGACCTCCGCGCGGGCCACCGGGTCGGTGACCGGTCGGCCGCCGGGCAGCAATGTCGGCGCCGCCCCGGCCTCCAGCGCACCCCGCTCACCAGCTCGCCGTGGGATCCAGGCCAGCCGGGCGCCGGTACTCGCGGCCAGCCGCGCCACTGCGGAGTACAACCCGGGCACCTCGGCGGCGCGCTCGCCGACCAGCAGCACCGCACCCGGTTCGGCCAAGGCGTCGCGGGCTGGACCATCCAGGGAATCGAGGGCGTCGGGTTCGCCGCCGGGCGCCACCCGCAGCAGTGTGCCGAAGGTCCGGCGCACCGCGGGGGTGGTGAACTGGCCGAGGTGCCACACCGGCATGCCACGGTCGCGGGCGGCGCGACGCAGCCGGAGGAAGACGATCGGCGATTCCTCCTCGGGCTCGAAGGCCACGCACAACACCGCGGGGGCGGCGCTGAGGTCGTCGTAGGTCACCCCCCCGGTGTTCGGTCCGACGCCGACCACGTGCGCGGTGAGGAAATCCAGTTCCTCGGCTGAGTGCGGCCGGGCGCGGAAGTCGATGTCGTTGGTGGCCAGCGCGACCCGGGCGAACTTCGCGTAGGCGTAGGCGTCCTCGACGGTCAACCGGCCACCGGTGAGTACTCCGACGCCGGAATCCCGGGCCGCCAGCAGTCCGGTAGCGGCCGCCTGCAGCGCCTCGGTCCACGACGCCGACCGCAACTCACCACCGAGGGAGTCCCGGACCAGCGGCCGGGTGATCCGGTCCTCGGCGCTGGCGTAGGCGAAAGCGAAGCGACCCTTGTCGCAGTTCCATTCCTGGTTGACCTGCGGGTCGTGACCGGCCAGCCGGCGCAGCACGATTCCCCGCCGCCAGTCGGTGCGCTGCGCGCAACCGCTGGCGCAGTGCTCACATACCCCGCGGGTGGAGACTAGGTCGAAGGGCCGGGACCGGAACCGGTAGGCGGCGCTGGTCAGCGCACCGACCGGGCAGATCTGGATGGTATTGCCGGAGAAGTAAGACTGGAAAGGCATGTCAGCGGCCACCCCGACCTGCTGGTCGGAGCCGCGTTCGAGCATGTCAATGAACTCGTCCCCGGCGATCTGCTCGGAGAAGCGGGTGCAGCGCGCGCACAGTACGCAACGCTCCCGATCCAGCAAGACCTCGGTGGAGATCGGAATCGGTTTGGCGAAGGTGCGTTTGGTCTCGGTGAACCGGGAATCGGCCCGGCCGTTGGACAGCGCCTGGTTCTGCAGCGGGCATTCGCCGCCCTTGTCGCAGATCGGGCAGTCCAACGGGTGGTTGATCAGCAAGAGCTCCATCACGCCCTGCTGCGCTTTGTCCGCCACCGCCGAGGTGTGCTGGGTCTTCACGACCATGCCCTCGGCGACGGTGAGGCTGCAGCTGGCCTGCGGCTTGGGCATCGGGCGCCCGCCCATCTCCACCTCGACCAGACACTGCCGGCAGGCGGCGACCGGGTCGAGCAATGGGTGGTCGCAGAACCTCGGCACGATGATGCCCAGCCGCTCGCAGGCCCGGATCACCAGCTCGCCCTTGGGGGCATCGACCTCGCGGCCGTCGATGGTCAATCGGACATGCCCCTCGGGGACGGTACGGCTACCGGCGTCCTGCTGTGCCACCGTCATCGGTGCGACCCCGCCAGGTTGATCGGCTGCCCAGAGTTGATCTGCTGGCCGGGGCGACCGTGGGAGGGTTGCTTGGCGCACAGGTCCAGGAACTCCTGGCGGAAATACTTGATGCCGCTCATGATCGGGCTTGCAGCGCCGTCCCCGAGGGCGCAGAACGACCGGCCCAGGATGTTGTCACAGACGTCCAGCATGGTCTCCACATCGGCGGCTGTGCCCTCGTGGCGCACCATTCGTTGCAGGATCTGGGTCAACCAGTACGTCCCCTCCCGACACGGCGTGCACTTGCCGCAGGACTCGTGCTTGTAGAACTCGGTCCACTTCATGACCGCCCACGGCACACTCACCGACGTGTTGAAGACCATCACGGCGGTGGTGCCCAGCATGGAGCCGGCCGCTGCGGCACCCTCGAAGTCCAGTGGCACGTCCAGGTGCTGGGCGGTCAGCATCGGAGTCGACGATCCGCCCGGCGTCCAGAACTTCAGCGGGCCGCCCGTCATCCCGCCGGACAGCTCCAGCAACTCGCGCAGCGTGATACCCAGCGGAGCCTCGTACTGCCCGGGCCGTTGCACGTGCCCGGAGATCGAGTAGATCTTCGGGCCAGGCGATTTCTCGGTGCCCATCGTGCGAAACCAGTCGGCCCCGCCGTTGACGATGTACGGCACGCTGCAGATGGTCTCCACGTTGTTCACCACAGTGGGTGCCTCATAGAGCCCCGAGGTGGCCGGGAACGGCGGCTTGAGCCGGGGCTGGCCACGCCGGCCCTCCAACGAGTCGAGCAGCGCGGTCTCCTCACCGCAGATGTAGGCGCCAGCGCCGGCGTGGATCACGATGTCGAGATCGAAGCCCGACCCGAGGATGTCCTTGCCCAGGTAGCCGGCCTGGTAAGCCTCGTTGACCGCTTGCTGCAGCCTGCGGTTGCAGTGCAGCATCTCGCCGCGGACGTAGATGAAGCACTGGTGAGCCCGGATCGCGTAGCCGGTGATGATGCAGCCCTCGATCAGCGAGTGCGGGTCGGCCATCATCAGCGGCACGTCTTTGCAGGTACCCGGCTCACCCTCGTCCGCGTTGATCACCAGGTACTTGGGCTTGGCGGCCGGCCCGCTGGCCTGCTCCCCAGGTTTGACCTGCGGGATGAAGCTCCATTTCAAACCGGTGGGAAAACCCGCTCCACCACGACCCCGCAGGCCCGAGTCTTTGATCAGCTGGATCAACTCATCGGGCTGCGCGGCCAGGGCGGTGCGCAGTGCGGTGTAGCCCTCCAGTTCGGTGTAGGTGTCGAGCGTCCACGACTTCGGCGACAGCCACCGCCGGGTCAACACCGGGGTGAGTGTCCGCTCGGTCACGGCTCCTCCTGCTGTAGTGGTCACTTCTTGGCAACAACGTCGGGTAGCGGTGGAGGTTGGTCCGGCATCGCCGGCGCCTGCCAGCCGTTCTCCTCGGCGAGCTGGTTACCGGCCAGCGTTTCGGGTGCCGCCGAGGGCGCGTCCACTGCGTCGCGCAGCTGCTGGGGCTCACCGAAGAAGCCGGCCAGCTGCAGCTCGGTGCTGCGCCAGTCAGTCAACGGCGCACCGCGGGTCGGTACCGGCCGGTCCCCGCGACGCAGCGCATCCACCAACTCCACGGCCGACTCCGGAGTCTGATTGTCGTAGAACTCGTAGTTCACCTGTAGCACCGGCGCCAGGTCGCAGGCAGCCAGACATTCAGCGTGCTCCAGGGTGATCGATCCCGTGGAGCCAGGCTGGCCCGCGGTCTCGTCGTGGCCGACCCCCAGCCGCTTGCGCAACCGCGCGTAGATCTCGTCACCGCCCAGCGCTGCGCACAGCGTGTTGGTGCACACGCTGACCAGGTGCTCACCGGCGGGTTGACGCTTGTACATGGTGTAGAAGGTGACCACCGCGCTCACCTCGGCGGTAGTGATCCCCAACTGCTGCGCGCAGAACGCCATCCCCGCCTGGCTGACGTGTCCCTCGACGCTTTGCACCAGGTGCAACATGGGCAGCAGCGCCGATCGTGACCGGGGGTAGCGCGCGATGATCTCCTGCGCCCGCTGCCTGGTCAGGTCGTCGAACCCGCCAGCAGTGTCGGTGTCCTCCCTAGCCACGGTCATCGGTCCACACCTCCCATCACCGGGTCGATCGAGGCCACCGCGGCGATGACGTCGGCCACCAGGCCGCCTTCGCTCATCGCCGGCATGGACTGCAGGTTGACGAAGCTGGGATCCCGGACGTGCACCCGCATCGGCCGGGTCCCCCCATCGGAGACCAGGTGGCAGCCCAGCTCGCCGCGCGGTGACTCCACCGACGAGTACACCTGACCTGGTGGCACCGCGAAACCCTCGGTGACCAGCTTGAAGTGGTGGATCAGCGACTCCATCGACTGTCCCATGATCTTGCGGACGTACTCGAGGGAGTTGCCCATCCCGTCGGCGCCGATGGTCAGCTTCGCCGGCCAGGCGATCTTGGGGTCGTCCACCATCACCGGGCCGGGTTCCAGCTTGCCCAGGCACTGGGCGACGATCTTCAGTGACTGGTGGATCTCCTCTACCCGAAGCACATAGCGGGCGTAGCAGTCGGCGTCGGTGGAGGTGGGGACCTCGAAGTCGTACTCCTCATACCCGCAGTAGGGCTCCACCTTGCGCAGGTCCCATTCCAGACCGGCGCAGCGCAGGATCGGTCCGGTGATGCCCAACTGCAGGCAACCGTCCAGCGGCAGGTAACCCACCTTCTGCAACCGCTGTTTCCAGATCGGCTGGCCGGTGAGCAGCTTGTCGTAGTCCGGCAGCCGGGAGTCCATCACCTTCAGGAAGTCCCGAATCTTCGTGTCGTAGCCCTCGGGCAGGTCCTGCGCGACGCCGCCGGGTCGGATGAACGCGTGGTTCATCCGCAGGCCGGTGAGGAACTCCAGCAGGTGCAGAACTTCCTCGCGCTCGCGGAACCCGGCGGTCATTCCGGTGAGCGCGCCGAGCTCCATCCCGCCGGTCGCGATCGCCACCAAGTGCGAGCTGACCCGGTTGAGCTCCATGAGCAGCACCCGGATCACCTGCGCTCGGCGCGGCGCGGTGATCCGGAGCAGCTTCTCGGTGGCCAGGCAGTAGGCCGCCTCGTTGAACAGCGGCGCCAGGTAATCCGCCCTGGTCACGAAGGTGACGCCTTGGGTCCAGGTCCGGTACTCGCAGTTCTTCTCGATACCGGTGTGCAGGTAGCCGATCACCGAGCGGGCCTGGGTGACGACTTCGCCCTCCAACTCCAGGACCAACCGCAGCACACCGTGCGTGGAGGGGTGCTGCGGCCCCATGTTGACGACGATGCGTTCGTCGTGTTTCCAGTCCTCGATCAGGCTGTCCCAGTCACCCCCGGTGACGGTGTACACCCGGCCCTCGGTCGTCTCCCGCGACGTGGCGGCGTAGGGATCCGTCGGGCTCGTCTCATCGCTCACCGTGTCGGCTGTCCCGCTGCCGACCGTGTGCGCTGGCTCAGTGTCCCCCGGTTGCGTCATCAGGAGTACGCCCTCCGCTGGTCCGGCGGCGGGATCTCAGCGCCCTTGTATTCCACCGGGATCCCACCCAGCGGGTAGTCCTTACGCTGCGGGTGCCCGTCCCAGTCGTCGGGCATGAGAATCCGGGTCAGCGCAGGGTGGCCGTCGAAGACGATGCCGAACATGTCCCAGGCCTCCCGCTCCTGCCAGTCGGCGGTCGGATAGACCGCGACGACACTGGGCACGTGGGCATCGTCGACGTCGACGGCGACTTCGAGGCGGATCCGGCGCCGGTAGGTCATCGACGTGAGGTGATAGACCGCGTGCAGCCGTTGCGCGACGTCGGTGCCGTAGTCCACACCAGACACCGAGCTGCACAGCTCGAAGCGCAGCGCCGGATCATCTCGCAGGGTGCGGCACAACGCCAGCAGGTGCTCTCGGTGCACGTAGTAGGTGATCTCACCGCGATCCACGGTGACCTGTTGGATCGCCTCAGCGGGCATCCCGCGCTCGTGCATTGCGGCCAGGAGCTCGTCGGTGATCTCGTCGAACCAGCCACCGTAGGGCCGCTGCGCTGGGGACGGCACGTAAGCCGGCAACGTCAGCCCTCCGTAGCCGGAGGTGTCTCCTGAGCCGAGAACGCCGAACATCCCCTGCCGGGCCCGACCGGCGACTACCCCGCCGCCAGCCTCATGCTGGTCTTGCTGCGCTGAGCTCATCGCGGCCGAGCTGTACTGCCCGGGCGCGAGGCCCTTGCCGTTGTTGGTCTTGCCCTTGTTGTTGTCTGTCATTTCCGCTCACTGCTTCCGAGCTTCGACGACCTGAGACCGGCCGCTCCCCGATGGCTTGGGATCCTTCTGTGGGCCGTAGCGCACCGAGGAGGGCACCATCTCGGTGCGATGGCCGGCCTTCTCCGCGGCCCGCTTCGGGCCGAGCGGCTCATCCATGATCTTGGCGTGCAGTTTGAGGATGGCGTCGATGAGCATCTCTGGACGCGGGGGGCAACCCGGCAGGTATATGTCCACCGGGACGATGTGGTCCACGCCCTGCACGATCGCGTAGTTGTTGAACATCCCGCCGGTGGAGGCACAGACACCCATCGAGAGCACCCAGCGGGGCTCAGGCATCTGGTCGTAGATCTGCCGCAACACGGGGGCCATCTTGTTGCTGACCCGGCCGGCCACGATCATCAGGTCAGCCTGCCGCGGGGAGGCGCGGAACACCTCCATACCGAATCGGGCCAGGTCGTAGCGTGGTGCACCGGTGGTCATCATCTCGATCGCGCAGCAGGCCAACCCGAATGTGGCCGGCCACAGCGACGACTTCCGGGTCCAGTTGACCAGCTTCTCCACGCTGGTCAGCAGGATCCCGCTGGGTAGCTTCTCTTCCAGACCCATGATCAGTTCCAGTCCAGCCCGCCACGTCGCCACACGTAGGCGTAGGCGAAGCCGAGCGTCACGATGAACAGAACGATTTCCACCAAGCCGAAGATGCCCAGCGAGTCCGCGGCGACCGCGAACGGGTACAAGAACACCATTTCGATGTCGAACAGGATGAACAGCATCGCGGTGAGGTAGTACGCCACCGGCATCCGCCCGGCTCCCGCGACCGGTTGTGGGGAAGGCTCGATACCGCACTCGTAGCCATCGAGCTTGGCCCTGTTGTACCGGCGCGGCCCGATATGGGGTGCCGCGACGATGGAGAAAACCGCGAAACCCCCGGCCAGCAGGAGCAGCAGCACTAGGGGAACATAGGGCTGCAGCACGAGCTTCTCCTCCTTCGGCGTCTCATGAAGGTCTCCCACCTACCCTACGTGCGGACCGGTCACGCGGTGCCCTGAGGCTAACCTAAAATCCGGCCCGATCAGGCATTATCGGCGACGCCAGGTGTGTCGATCACACGCTGGGCGTCAGCCGGGTCATCGCTGTGATCACCCGGTCCATCGCGTCGCCCTCCCGGCTGTCGTAGAGGTTGGCCAGCAGCTTGAGCAGGAAGCGCATCAGGGTCGGACGGGGCAAGCCGTGGCGGGTCGCGGCCCTCATCACGGCCGGGTGGGCGATCAACCGGCTGAACCCGTTGCCCAACCGGAAATAGCCACCCAGTTCCTCGCGCAACGCTGCGGGGTAGCGCCGCAACGCGTGCTCCCGGGCGAGCCCTTCGGGCCGGGCCAGTGCCTGCACCGTACACTCCGCGGCGAACCGGGCGGACTGCATCGCGTAGGCGATGCCCTCACCGTTGAACGAGTTGACCATGCCGCCGGCGTCCCCGACCAGCAATAATCCGTCACGATAGTGCGGCGTGCGATTGAAGCCCATCGGCAGGGCCGCCCCGGCTATCTTGCCTGCGGCGTTGCCCTCGCGGAAACCCCACTCCGGCGGGGTGCTGTCCAACCAGGACCGCAGCAGCGCCCGGTAGTCGGTCTTGCCATAGGCCGTGGACGTCGACAGGATCCCCAGGCCGACGTTGGAGGTCCCGTCCCCCATGCCGAAGATCCAGCCGTAGCCGGGCAGCAGCCTGGGCTGCTCGGGGATGGTGTGGTCCCACAGCTCGAGGTGGCTTTCCAGGAAGTCGTCATGGGTGCGGGGGCTGGTGTAGTAGCGACGCACCGCGACACCCATCGGCCGGTCGGTTCGCTTGTCCATCCCCAGACTGAGCGCCAGCCGGGCGCTGACGCCGTCGCAGGCCAGCGTCAGCGGGGCGCGGTATTGCATCGGCTGCTTGTCCGGACCCTGCTTGCCCTGCACGCCGAGGACCCGGCCGGTGCGCTCGTCGGTGATCGCCTCGGTGACCGTGTTGTGCTCATGTAGTCGTGCGCCGGCCTTCTCGGCGTGGCGCGCCAACATCTCGTCGAAGTCCAGCCGGGTGCGCACCGCGCCGTAGGGCGGGAAGCTGGCCAGGTCGGGCCACGGCAGTTCGATCGTCACCCCGCCGCCCACCACCCGCAGTCCCCGGTTGTGCAACCAGCCGGCCTCGGTGCTGGTATCGATGCCCAGGTCGATCAACTGCTTGACGCCTCGGGGGGTCAGCCCGTCCCCGCACACCTTCTCCCGGGGAAACGTGGCCTTCTCCAGCAACAGCACATCCAGCCCAGCGCGGGCCAGGTACGCGGCGGCTGTCGAGCCGGCCGGCCCAGCCCCCACCACGATCACGTCCGCGTCGATCTTCCCGGAACCTGCACCCCTGGCCATTCCGCTCCCTCGCCGCGATCCCTAGCCGTTCGGCCGAGTGTACGGGTCGGTAGCTCAGTCCCCACCCGCTCCGCTGTTCCCGAGCTCCGCAGCAGAGCTGTCCGCGCCATCTGTAGCAGCGCTGCTGGGTAGCTCGGGCGGCTTGGGGTTGTCGGGGCTGTCGGGGTTTTCGGAGCCCGCGTCCGGAGTGTCTGGTTCTGGGTTTTCGGCCGTCTCGCCGTTGCTTACCGGGGAGAACAGCAGTGTCGCGGCGCAACCACCCAGCAGCGTCGCGGCCAGCACGACCCCCGCGAGCGACCCGAAGGGGACGTCGACGGGGTCGAACGCCGCCGCGCCGAGTCTCCCGCAGACCAGCGCGCCGAGCACCGCGCTGCCGAACGAGAGCACCGTGGCGGCCATCGCGAGGACCCGCAGCCGCGCCGACCGGTCGTGACCGGCAGCGATGCAACGGTGCCCCACCGCAGCCCCGATCAGCAGTGGCACTGTAAGGACTGCGCCCCACCAGGGCTGTACCGGTCCCTGCGGCAGCGCGGCGAACAGTGGCACCGCCGGCGCTGGTCCGGCGTGCACAGCGAACGGACTGATCGTCAACGCGCCTACCGAGAAGCCAGGTCCGGCCAGCCACGACAGTCCGGCGACCGCCGCGTTCGGCAGGTACCCGATCGACAGGACGGTCAGCCCGAGGACGGTTCCGGCGTCGGATCCTGCCATCTGGACGACCTCAGGCGCGGACGCCACCAGAGCTATCAGCACCGTGGCGAAACCGGCGGTCAGCGCGATCGCCAGCCCCCACAACCCTGCCTCCAGGCCGGGCCGCACCCATCCGGGCGCCCTTCGTAGCGCCGCGGGGAGCAATCCACAGGGCCTGACCAGGCCCAGACCTGCAGCGGCACCGGCGACCAGCGCGCAACCGACGGCGGCCTGCGCGGGATCCGCGGTGACGGTTTCCGGGGTGGCAACCAGCGCGAGGACAGCGCCCATGAGGCCGTGGGTACCGGCGATTGTCGCGGCCACCCAACCCGCGTCGGCTGGCTGGTTGATCCCCGACCGGCTCGCGACCCTGGCCGCGCCGCGGGCGACCAGCGCGCCGAGCAGCAGTGTGGGCAGCAGCGGCAGGACGCCGAGCGGGGCGCCCTCGATGGTCAGGGGCACGTGGTGAGCGACCAACCAGCCCACCGCACCCACCCGAGCCACCCCCGCCACGGAACTGTCCGCGCCACCAGCCGCGGTGAGCATTGCGAGCGCGGCGGCCGCGACCAGGTAACTGGCGACAGCGGGCAGGCAGGCCCCGCCGATCAGTGTGAGCCAATCAAGGCGAGTGCCCTCACCTGCCGGCTCCCCGGCCGGGCTATCGGGCACCAGCGGCGACAGCAAGAGGCTCACGATCCACACCCTCGCAGCCGTTTGGTGTACCCGTGACGATCACCGTGCCGACGCGCCCCTCATGTAACCGGATCGGGCTAGCGCACCTCGGCTCCCGGCCGGCGAGGTTGGCAGCGGTTAGCGGCCGCCGCCAACCGGGTTGGCGGTACTTGAAGGGCAACCAACTGGGGTTAGGTTAACGATTTGATGATCTTGCGCATCAGCTTCGCGGTATCGCTGGGGGTCTTGCCTACCGCGACACCGGCCGCCTCCAGGGCGTCCTTCTTGGCTTCGGCAGTGCCGGCGGAGCCAGAGACGATGGCACCCGCGTGGCCCATTGTCTTACCTTCGGGAGCGGTGAAGCCGGCGATGTAACCGACCACCGGTTTGGTGATGTTGGCTTTGATGTAGTCGGCGGCGCGTTCTTCGGCGTCCCCGCCGATCTCGCCGATCATCACCACCGCCGCGGTGTCGGGGTCGTCTTCAAAGGCCTGCAGAGCGTCGATATGAGTGGTGCCGATAACCGGGTCGCCACCGATTCCCACGCAGGTGGAGAAACCGATATCGCGCAGCTCGAACATCATCTGGTAGGTCAGGGTGCCCGACTTGGATACCAGACCGATCCGGCCTGGGCCGGTGATATCGGCGGGGATGATCCCGGCGTTCGAGGCGCCCGGGCTGATCACCCCAGGGCAGTTCGGGCCAACGACGCGGGTCCGGGCCAGCCGGCTCTCTGGCCCGGTGCCGCCGGCCTGCGCGCAGAAGCCAACGGTGTCATGCACCGGGATCCCCTCGGTGATCACCACGGCCAGTCCGATGCCGGCATCGATCGCCTCGCTGACCGCGGCCTTGGCGAAACGGGGCGGAACGAACACCACGCTGACGTCAGCGCCGGTAGCGGCCATCGACTCGGCCACCGAGCCGAACACAGGTAGCACCGCGCCGTTGAAATCGACAGTCTGGCCAGCCTTGCCCGGCGTGACCCCGCCGACGACCTGGCTGCCCGCATCGAGCATCCGCTGGGTGTGTTTGCGACCCTCCGAGCCGGTCATCCCCTGTACGATGATCTTCGAGTCCTTGGTCAGGAAGATTGCCACCGGTCAGGCTCCTTTGGCGCAGGTCAGTGCGGCGAGCTCCGCGGCCTTATCCGCCGCGGCGTCCATCGTGTCGACCATCGTGACGAGTGGGTGGGCCGCGTGGGCGAGGATCCGGCGGCCCTCGGCGACGTTGTTGCCATCCAGCCGGACCACCAGTGGCTTCGCTGCGGCGTCACCCAAGATGCTCAGCGCCTGCACAATGCCGGTGGCCACCTGGTCGCAGGCGGTGATGCCGCCGAAGACGTTGACGAATACCGAGCACACGTCCGGGTCACCGAGAATGATGTCCAACCCGTCGGCCATCACTTGGGCGTTCGCGCCGCCGCCGATATCGAGGAAGTTGGCCGGCTTCATTCCTCCATGCGCCTGGCCTGCGTAGGCGACCACATCCAGCGTGGACATGACCAGGCCTGCACCATTGCCGATAATGCCGACCTGGCCGTCGAGCTTGACGTAGTTGAGGTTGCGGGCCTTGGCCATGGTCTCGAGCGGATCCTGTGTGCCCGGGTCGGCCAGCTCGGCGTGGTCGGGGTGGCGGAACCCCGCGTTGTCGTCGAGGGTCACCTTCCCGTCCAATGCGATGACCGCCCCCCGCGGGTCGCGGATGAGCGGGTTGACCTCGACCAGGGTCGCGTCCTCGGCGACGAAGACCTCCCACAGTTTCAGCACAGTGTCGGCCACCGCCTCCGCCAGCTCCGCGGGGAACCCGGCGGCCTGGACGATCTCGGCGGCCTTGCCGGCATCGAGGCCGACGACCGGGTCCACCGGCACCTTGGCCAGCGCTTCGGGTGCCGTGGCCGCCACCTCCTCGATCTCCATCCCGCCCTGAACGCTGGCCATCGCGAGGAAGGTGCGGTGGGTGCGGTCGAGGATGAACGACAGGTAGTACTCCTCAACGATGGCGCACGCAGGGGTCACCAGCACGCGGTGCACGGTGTGACCCTTGATGTTCATGCCGAGGATCGCGGCCGCTTTACGCTGCGCCTCCTGCGGCGTGGCGGCCAACTGCACGCCGCCAGCCTTGCCGCGACCGCCGGTCTTGACCTGCGCTTTGACGACGACGGTGCCACCGAGTTCCGCGGCCGCGGCCCCAGCCTGCTCGCTCGTCGTGACGACGCGGCCGGGCAGCACCGGGACACCGTGGGCATGGAACAGATCCCTCGCCTGGTATTCGTACAAATCCACGCGCTTGACCCTATCCAGCTATTGGCCACCTGCAGCCCACCGGCACCCGTGAAGAAGATCACTCCACCGGCGCGGCCAGCGCGTCACGCACCCAATCGACGATCTCGTAGGTGGTGGCCCCCGGTGTGAAGACCTTGGCGACCCCGAGCTTGGTCAGCGCCGGGATGTCCTGCTCGGGGATGATCCCGCCGCCGAAGACCAGCACGTCGGTCGCCCCTTTGCTCTCTAACAGCTCGATGACCCGGGCGAACAGCGTCATGTGGGCGCCGGAGAGCACGGATAGCCCCACTGCGTCGGCGTCTTCCTGGAGAACGGTTTCCACGATCTGCTCCGGCGTCTGGTGCAGCCCGGTATAGACGACCTCCATACCGGCGTCGCGCAGGGCACGCGCGACCACCTTGGCGCCGCGGTCGTGCCCGTCAAGTCCCGGTTTGGCGACCACTACCCGGATACGTCCGCTCATTGCGCCAAGCGTAGCTCGCTGCCGGTGGACCCACCCGCCGTACGCACTGTGGTGAGCGCCCTGGCACCCAGCTCAGCCTCCCAATCCCGGCCCAACCGACCGCCCAGCGCGCAAGAACCGACGCTGGCCGATAAAGCCGGACGTATCACGGAAAGGCGCCTTGCCCGCACCGGTCGCCCTCCGTTACGTTCCCGCGATCCACGGCCACTGTCCGAGCACGGCCGATCGCGGGTTGGTCCCCACCAACTCCCCGGGATCCCGGTATCAGCACGGACTCCCTGAGACGGGAAGGCAGGTCTTGGCTCGACACCGCTCCCCAGGCGGCCCGCGACCATCTCTGGTTGTTGCGACTGCGTTGGGCCCTGGCCCCTCAAGTACGCGGGTCGCGCACCGCATCACGGCCCCCTCTCCCACCGCACGCGGTCGGGTTGTGGTGGCAGCCGTTGCCGCTGGCGCCTTTGTAGCCGCGGGCCAGACGATCGACCACACCGCCGTCACGATCTCCAACAACGCCACTTTGTTGGCGTCTGCACAGGACGCGTCGTCGGCGATTGGTCTCGGTGGCCCCGCACCCGCACCCGAGTACCTGCCGGTCACTCGGCCCACGGACCCTGCCGCGGTCGAAGCCGTGCAGGCGATGGCCAAGGGTCAGCGCCTGGTTGACGAGCACACCGCCCAACAGGCCGAGGCCAACCGGCCGCTGTTCGTCCTGCCGACGAAGGGGATCTTCACGTCAGGATTCGGCGGCAGGTGGGGAGCGTTCCATTACGGTATCGACCTCGCCAACGCCATCGGGACGCCGATCGTCGCCGCCGCCGACGGCGTGGTCGTGGAGTCCGGGCCAGCGAGCGGATTCGGGCTCTGGATACGCATCCGACACTCCGATGGAACGATTACCGTCTACGGGCACATCAACCGCTCGCTCGTGGTGGCAGGCCAGAAGGTTCGAGCGAACCAGGAGATCGCCGAGATGGGCAACCGGGGCAACTCGACCGGGCCGCATCTGCATTTCGAGGTGTGGAACCCGGCCGGAAAGAAGATCAACCCGATCATCTGGCTGCACGAACATGGCATCAACTTCTGACGGCATTGCTCGCCTGTTCACTTGCCTCAACTGCCTGCGTCCGAGGGCCAGCCACCTACCAACTGGGCGTGCGCTGTGCGCCACACCGAGCACAGCGGGCGCCGGCTGCGTCCCGGGCGGAACGCCCGATCGCAGTGCCGGCAGCGTCCGCGCAGACCACCACCGTGCTGCGCCAGGAGCGACCGCCAAGCCGCGGCAAGGGGAAGCAGCCGAACCCGCACCGCTGGCCAGGCTGCCGCGGGCGCCGGCCCTCGGAGCACCCGCTCGACGTCGTGCAAGTACGCTTCCACGCGCTCTCGCAAGACCCGCCGCAACCGCTCGTCCATCCCGTACCCAGTGGCATAGTCGAACATGTGTTCGAAGACTAGCGGGCACCCCTGACATCCCGTGAGCCGCGACCGGAGCGCTGGTGCCCCCTACCGACACCCCCCGATGTGGTGAACCATGCCGACGTCGTCGGTCATGAGTAGCGCACCGTTGACGCTGATGGCGGTCCATGCACATCCTGATGACGAGTCCACGTCAACCGGCGGCATCCTCGCGCACTACGCCCTGCGAGGGGTGCGAACCATCGTCGTCACGTGCACGGATGGGGATCTCGGTGACGGACCTGGTGGCGTCAAGCCCGGCGAGGACGGCCATGACTCCCACGAAGTGGCGGCCATCCGGCAAGGTGAACTGCGCCGCGCGTGCGAACACCTGGGAGTCTCAGATCTGGAACTGCTCGGGTACCACGACTCCGGCATGGCGCAGTGGGGTCTGCAGCACCGGGAAGACGCTTTCTGCAGCGTGCCCATCGACCATGCCGCCAACCGGGTCGCGCAGCTCATCGAGCGTTATCAGCCGCAGGTCGTCGTCACCTACGATCCGCACAGCACCCGACATCCTGACCACGTTCGTACCGCCCGCGTCGCGACGAGGGCAGTCGATGCCGGACACGTCGTGGCCAAGCTGTACTACAAGGCCCACGGCAGCAGCTATTGGCAGCGACTGAACCGGGCGTTGGCCGAAGTCGGTATCCAACGGGCCGCGCCGTCTGGGGAAACGTTGCGGATGCTGGAATCTGTCGACCGCCAGATCACGACGACCGTCGACGTCAGCCACGTCGTCGCGCGGAAGAGGGCCGCGCTGCACGCCCATGCCAGCCAGATCGGCTCCTCACTAGCCGGGAAACTCCCCGCTAGCCAGTTCTCCTATGCATTCAGCACGGAGAGCTATATCCGAGCTCGTGGCATAACGGCAACGTCCGCACCCGAAGATGACCTGTTCGCCGGACTGAGGGACCCCTCCCCGGAGAGGTGAATACGGGTTGGTGGTGGTATCGGCGTCCCAGAGCCGGGTTGGCGGTACTTGAAGGGCACCGGGTTAGAGCTTGGCTAGGGGCACGCCGCCGATGAGCATCAGGCGGACCTTGCCGGCCGAGCCGAAATCGATGGTGGCGGTGGCCCGGGGGCCGCTGCCGTCGGTGGCCACCACGGTGCCCAGACCGTACTTGTCGTGGGTGACCCGGTCCCCCACGTCCAGTGACAGCGCCGGGGTGTTCTGCCAGCCCCGGAACGGGGTCGAGCGCAGACCACGGGCTGCCACGCCGGCCTGCGCGGAATCACCGTCGGTGACGTCGCCACCACGGAACCCATTACCGCCGAAGACCGTGCGCCCCACCGGGCCGGCCCGGCCGGGCTCCTCGCGCCGCCAGTTCACCAGCGACTCGGGCACATCGGCAAGGAAGCGCGACGCCGGATTGGTCGTCGGCTGCCCCCAGGCGGAGCGGGTGATCGCCCGGGACAGGTAGAGCCGGTGCTGGGCCCTGGTCAGCCCGACGTAGGCGAGCCTGCGCTCCTCGGCAAGTTCGGTGGGATCGCCCAGAGCGCGCAGGTGCGGGAACATCCCGTCTTCCCAGCCGGTGAGGAAGACCACCGGGAACTCCAGGCCCTTGGCGGTGTGCAGGGTCATCAAGGTCACCACACCGCTGGACGCTCCGTCGTCGTCGGGGATCTGGTCGGCGTCGGCGACCAGCGCCACCCGCTCGAGGAACGCGGCGAGCGACCCCGGCTCGGCGCCACCGTCGTCAACCGGAATCACCGACACAGGCTCACTGGCGAACTCCCGCGCCACCGTCACCAGCTCGGTGAGGTTGTCCAGCCGGGAGCCGTCCTGCGGGTCCTCCGAGGCGTCCAGCTCGGCCCGGTAGCCGGTGCGCTCCAGCACCGCCTCCAGGATCTCCGCGACCTCCTCGCCCGCCGCCACCTTCTCCCGCAGCTCGTCGGTCAGCACCACGAACGCCGTGATCGCGTTGCGGGATCTCGGGTTGAGCAGTGGGATCTCCTGGCCGGCCGCGGCCGCCCGCAGCGCCGCGGCGAACGAGATCTGCTCACGCTCGGCATAAGTGGCCACCACGGCCTCCGCACGGTCGCCGATCCCCCGGCGTGGCGTGTTGAGGATCCGGCGCAACGAGACGGTGTCCTCGGGATTGTCCAGCACCCGCAGGTAGGCCAGCGCGTCGCGAACCTCGCGGCGCTCGTAGAAGCGCACCCCGCCGACCACCTTGTAGGGCAGTCCGAGCCGGATGAACATCTCCTCGAAAACCCGGGAGGAGTTGTTGGTCCGGTAGAACACCGCCACGTCGCCGAACCGTGCCTTGCCGCTGTCGACCAGCCGGTCGATCTCCGATGCGACGAACGCCGCCTCGTCATGCTCGTTGTCGGCGACGTAGCCGATAATCGGCTCGCCATCGCCCGCGGCCGACCACAACCGCTTGTCCCGCCGGCCGGAGTTGCGCGCGATCACCGCGTTCGCCGCGGACAGGATCGTCTGGGTGGACCGGTAGTTCTGCTCCAACAAGATCGTTCGAGCGTTCGGGAAGTCCCGCTCGAACTCCTCGATGTTGCGGATGGTGGCGCCCCGGAAGGCGTAGATGGACTGGTCGGCATCGCCCACGACGCACAGCTCGCCCGGCGCCTCACCCTCGGCAGCCGGCGCTACCAGTTCGCGCACCAGCACGTACTGCGCATGGTTGGTGTCCTGGTACTCGTCGACGAGGATGTGGCGGAACCGGCGCCGGTAGTGCTCGGCGACGTCGGGCAGCGTCTGCAACAGCTCGACGGTGCGCATGATCAGATCGTCGAAGTCCAGCGCGTTCGACGTGCCCAGCCTCCGCTGGTAACCGGCGTAGACCTCCACCACTCGGCGCTCGAGGTCGTCACCCGCGGCGCCGGCCGCCGAATCGGGGTCGACCAGATCGTTCTTCAGGTTGGAGATCTTCGCCGCCAGGGTCCGGGCGGGGTAGCGCTTCGGGTCCAGATCCAGGTCCCGAGCCACCATCGTGATCAGCCGGCGGGTGTCGTCGGAGTCGTAGATGGAGAAGTTCGACGTCAACCCGAACAGGTGTCCGGCCTCCCGGCGCAGGATTCGCACGCACATCGAGTGGAACGTCGACACCCACATCACCGCGGCGCGGCGGCCGACCAGCGCGGTCACCCGCTGCCGCATCTCCGCTGCTGCCTTGTTCGTGAAGGTGATCGCCAGGACCTGCCCGGGGGTGATGTCACGATGAGCGAGCAGGTAGGCGATGCGGTGGGCGAGAACCCGGGTCTTACCCGACCCGGCTCCCGCGATGATGAGCAACGGGGAGCCGGCGTGCTCCACCGCGGCACGTTGCTGCGAGTTGAGCCCGACGAGCAGGTCAGGTGCCTGGGCGCCGGAAGGGTTGACCGTAGAAGCACTCATCGTGGCGACCACGGTACCGGGAGACACCGACGTTCCTCAGAGTGCGCTGCACGCGGAGCAACGGCATAGAAAGTGGACGGCGGAGCCCGCAACGTGGCAGACTTCGTGTCGTGCTGAGTCGTCACCGCTTTTTTTACGGGTACCGGAGCCGGTGCCCGTGAGGGTGTGACGCACACACAGACCATCACGACGCCCCGGAGTCCACGGACCCGGGGCGTCGTTGCTGCCGGGAACGCGGTCCCGGGACAGAATCGGGAGACCACCGAGATGTCGCAACACGCGACCAGCACGACAGCCCCCCCGGCCGACGACCGCCGGACCGACGGCAATCAGGCCGACGACCGCCGGACCGACGGCAATCAGGCCGACGGTAGAGACGATCGCGTCACCGACCTTGCCGCGCTGCGCACCGAGATTGACTACCTCGACGCCGAGATCCTGCGGCTGGTGCAGCGACGCACCGCGGTATCCCAGGCGATCGGCGCCGCCCGCCGAGCCGCCGGTGGTCCGCGGGTGGTGCACGGCCGGGAGATGGCTGTCCTGGACCGCTACCGCGCGCTGGGCACCGAGGGCCGCGAGCTGGCGATGCTGCTGCTGAGCCTCGGACGCGGTCGGCTCGGCCACTGACCGCCGCGGCACAACACCTCGCCGGCAGGGGCACACTGGCAACATGATGGTGCTCAACCTGATAGCGGTCCTCGCGGCGCTGGCCGGGTTGCTTGCCGCGCTTGCCCATGGCGGGTATCTCGCGATGCTCGGGGCCGCGGCCAACCGGAGAGCCGGCGGCGAACCGGTCAACCAGTACGTCCGCAGCCGGGTTCCGGTGGCCGCGGTCACTCTCGGTGTATCGCTACTCGCGCTGTTGCTGGCCACCAACGGTGCAGCTGCCGACATCCTGGCCGGTACCGGTAGCGGCGTGGTGGGCTACCAGGCCCTACAGAGCACCCGGACCCGATATCGCAGCGGCGGTTGACCTGCCGCGCGGTAGCGGCGGGCACCGCCCGTCCTGCTGGAGCTACCGGATACCGATCTCGTCGGCGAGGGCGGGTTGGTCAGCTAACGAACCACCTAGCCTGAGGTGGTGAGCGAGGAGCGCATTAGGTGAATCTCGATAGCCGACTCGTCGCCGGCCGCTACCGGCTGGAGCAGCGGGTCGCCACCGGCGCGATGGGCGCGGTCTGGCGAGCGCACGACGAGCGACTGAACCGCACGGTGGCGCTCAAGGAGCTGCTGATCGCGCCCGGCCTGACGGAGGCGGATGCACAGGCGGCTACGGACCGGGCGATGCGCGAGGGTCGCATCGCGGCCCGGTTGCAGCATCCGCACGCCATCTGCGTCTACGACGTGGCTCTCGACAGTGGCACCGGCGCCGGCAGCCAGCTGGTGCCCTGGCTGGTGATGGAATACCTGCCCTCGCGCAGTCTGGCCGCAGTTCTCGCCGAGTACGGGACGCTGGAGCCGCGCGAGGCGGCCAGGATCGGCCAGCAGGTCGCCACCGCGCTTGCCGTGGCCCACGAAGCAGGGATCGTGCACCGGGATGTCAAACCGGGAAACGTCCTGCTCGGCCAGGACGGAACCGCCAAGATCACCGATTTCGGGATATCTCGGGCAAGCTGGGATGCCACGGTGACGCGCACTGGTGTGCTGGCGGGTACCCCCGCCTACTTCGCTCCCGAGGTGGCCCGCGGTGAGGCGCCCGGACCCGCGAGCGATGTGTTCTCGCTGGGCTCCACCCTCTACGTCACAGTGGAAGGCGTACCGCCCTTCGGGGTGGACGACAACGCGCTGGCGATGCTGCGCACCGTCGCTGAAGGCCGGGTACGGCCCGCGCAGCAAGCGGGGCCGCTGTCCACCGTCCTGACCCAGTTGCTGGCCAACGACCCAGCGGCGCGTCCCACCATGGCGCAAGCGGTGGCGGCGCTGCGCGCGGTAGCCAATCACCCCATGGCCGACCCGTCGATGTCCCGGCCCCCGACGTCCGGGCCCCCGAGGTCCAGGTGGACGGCGTCCAGGCCGCCGCGCCCGCGGGCCCCCGCTGCCCACGTCTCGACGATGCCGACCGCGGTGGACCTGCCCGCCGGCCCGCCTCGGGGCGGTGCGGCGGTGAGGAGGCCTGCGGCCCGCGGCGACCTCTGGTGGCGGCGACCTGCGGTGCTGTTCGCCGCCGCCGGCAGCCTTGTCGTGCTCGCCGTCGTGCTTGGCGTGGTCTCGACCCTGGCCGTGCCCACTGCCGGTCGGGGCCAGCTGGCGGTAGACACGCCCGCAGTGCCATCGGTGCCCGGCGGTGGTGCCTTACCCCAGCCCGGGCCAGCCGCTCCAGCCCAACCAGCTCCACTCGAAGCAGCACAGTTGGAGCAGACGGTCCGCACCTACTACGGCTTGCTTCCGCAGGACACCGCCGCGGCGTGGCAGTATCTCGGCACCGCTGAACGGGCACAGGGTTTCCAGCAATACGACCAATTCTGGACCGGGATCAACCGGCTCAGTATCCGTGGTCCCGTTGTCGTGCAGGGCGACACGGTGCTGGTGAATCTGGTGTTCGAACCGACGAACCGGAATCGAACCTTGGAGCGTTACCGGCTCACCATGGGTAACTCACCCGACGGCAGAGTGCTGATCGAGTCGGACTCCAGGATCAGCGGCGTGACGCTCACCGCCGCGCATTCCCACCGCTGAGATCCCTCGTGAGTGCCATTGAGTGCTATAACACTGTTTCGCACTCACGAGCGGTTCATACGAGCCGGCGGTCGGTTGCCCAGCGGGACAGCTCGTAGCGGTTGGACAGCTGGGTCTTGCGCAGTACTGACGAGACGTGGGTCTCCACCGTCTTGATCGAGATGAACAGCTCCGCAGCGATCTCCTTGTAGGCGTATCCGCGGGCCAACAAACGCAGTACGTCGCGCTCTCGGGGGGTGAGCAGATCCACCTCCGGGTCACCGACCGGCGCCGCCCCGGGCCGTTGGGCGAAGGCGTCGAGCACGAAACCGGCCAGCCGTGGGGAGAACACCGGGTCGCCGGCGTGCACCCGGCGCACCGCCGTCGCCAAGTCCCGCCCGGAGATCGTCTTGGTGACGTACCCGCGGGCGCCGGCCCGGATCACCGCGATCACGTCCTCGGCCGCATCGGACACCGACAGCGCGAGGAACACCACGTCGGGCGATCCGGAGCGGACCCGGCGCAGCACCTCCGCGCCGCCCCCGTCGGGCATATGGACGTCGAGGAGTACGACATCGGGACGCAGGTGCCCGATCCCGGTGACCGCTTCGTGCACCGATCCACCTTCGCCGACCACGACAACCGGCGGCCCGTCCAGGTCGGCTGCACCGGCGCGGGACAGCTCGGCCTTCACCCCGGTGCGGAACAGGGCGTGGTCGTCGACCAGGAAGACCCGGATAGCACGGTCGGAGCTCATCTCGGCAGTCATGCCTCTTCTCCGCCCTTCCGTCGAGCGACGGCCAGCTGCACCTCGGTGCCTTCACCGGCCGCGGTACGCAGAGTCACCGTACCCCCGTGGCGTTGCATCCTGCCGCGAATCGAGTCGGCCAACCCGTGCCGGTCGGTGGCGACGGCCGCCGGGTCGAACCCGACGCCGCGGTCGCGGACGAAAACATGCACCTGCCCGGGCTCGACCTCGGCATACACGCTGACCTCGCTGACCCCGGCGTGTTTGGCCGCATTGACCATCGCCTCCCGGCTGGCCTGCACCAGCGGGGGCAACGGGTCCTCCAGAACGCAGTCGCCCACCACGACGACCTGCACGCTCACCGCGTAGGTGTCCTCCACCTCGCCGGCAGCGGCGTGCAGCGTCGCGGCGAAGGCCGGCACCTCGGTGTGGCCGTCAGGGTGGGTCCGCGCCACCGTGCCGTAGCCCTGCGGTCCGTACAGCCACGAGCGCAGCTCCCGTTCCTGCCCGCGGGCCAGCCGGCGGACCTCCCGCGCCGAATCGGACTGCTGCTGGATCAGCGCGAGAGTCTGCAGTACCGAGTCGTGCAGGTGAGCGGCGATCTCGGCGCGCTCCTCAGTGCGGATCCGGGCCCGGCGTTCGTCACCCAACGCGCGCATCAGCCGCAACCACCAGGGCACGGTGAGCACGGCCACCCCGACCAGCGTCGCGGCGGCCGCCAGCAGCGCGAACCGGGCCTGGCCCAGGTTACCCTGGTTGAGCAGGAACACCGCGATCCCTGTGGTCACCAGCGCGATCCCGGCCAGCACCCGGAGCAGCGCCATCCTCCCGCCCCCGAAGAAGGCGCCGGAGAAGACACCGGACACCGCGCCCGCACCGCTGCGCCAGCGGGTGCGCTGGCTGGCGTCGGCCTCCCGCCACACCACGCCGGCACCGACCAGGGCGACCCCCAACGGTCCGGTCACCCAGCCACCCCACGCGGTGCCCCACGCGGCCCCGGCCAATGCCAGGCCCCCGCCGAGCAGGACCAGACCGACCCCCTGTTGCCGATCCCGTGCGGTACTCGGCCGCCGGGCACCTGCCTCGGTCGCCGGCAGGAACGCCCACAGCAGCGCATAACCGATCAGTCCGGCGCCACCGAGACCGGCAAGCGCCACGAAGATCACCCGTACCCACAGCACCGGCACACCGAGGTGCTCGGCGATCCCGCTGGACACACCGGCAATGACCCGGTCCGACCGATGCCGACACAACCGTGCCGGCCCCGCCACCGGCTGGGTGTCTGGCCGGTGGCCGGTCACCTGATCGGCCGGTGTGCTCACGCTGTCATGGTCACACGTGCGGGCCTGCCAGGGGTATCAGGGTCGACCCCGGTGTCCCCCGATCCGGGGATGGATCAGGGTTACCCCTGATGGTGCTCGCCGTCGGAGGACGTCAGGCTCGATCACGTGAGCGACATCAGCGTGCAGGACACCGCGCGGGATTTCTGGGCCACCAGACCGCACCGGCGAGCCAACGACCGGAAAGTCGCCGGCGTCGCGGCGGCGATCAGCCGGCGGTATGCCATCGATCCGGTGCTGGTTCGGGTGGCATTCGTGGTGGCCACCGTGTTCGGTGGCTCGGGAGTGCTGCTGTACCTGTTGGGTTGGCTGCTGCTGCCGACCGAGGGCGACCAGGCCTCCGGCGCGGAGGGAATGGTCGGACGCGGGCGCAGCTCGATGTCCGCGGCGCTGACCATCGTGCTCGTTCTGCTTCTGCTTCCGGCAACCGTGGGAGTGCTCGTTGGCCGCGCCTCGGGCGTGCTGGGGCTCCTCGTTGCCGTGGGGGCGCTGATTCTGCTGCACCGCTCCCGGGCCGCTCTGGGTGAGATTCCGGGGGCGCGGCCACCGTCCCCGACGGCACCGGCCACCGCAGAACCCGCGACGGTCACGGCCGCAGGTACCGGCACTGCACCCGCGACACCGGACACCGGCACAGCGGCCGGTAGCGCCGATCAGTCGGCTCCACCGGCGTGGGACCCGCTGGGCGCGGCACCGTTCGCCTGGGACCTACCCGAACCTGCGGCGCCGGCGGTGCATGCCGTGCCGCCACAGGGGGCCTGGTCCAAGATCACCCCGATCACCCTCGGGCTCGCATTGCTGACCGGCGGCATCGCGATCGCGTTCGCGCCTGGGCTCTCGGCCGCCGGGATCGCCGCTCTGCTGCTGGGCGTGGTCGGGCTCGGCCTGGTCGTGGGCTCCTTCATGCAGAACGGCCGCGGGCTGGTCCTCGTCGCCGTCCCACTGGCCCTGCTCACCTGGGTGCTGCACGCCGCACCGGCGGCTGGTGTCAAAGTCGGCGGCAGCTATTGGGACCCGGTCACCGCCTCCGAGCTCCAACCGCATTATGCGGTCACCGTGGGCAACGGCCGGCTGGACCTCACCGGGCTGCGGTTGACCCCCGGCCAGACCGTGAAGACCAGCGTCAACGTCGGGATCGGGGAGACCCACGTCACCCTGCCGCCGAACGTCGACGCCCAGGTGAGCTGCCAGACACAAGTCGGGCAGGTCGACTGCCTCGGTCGGACCGGCTCTGACCGGGTGAACGTGACAGACAACGGACTTGCCGGACCCGCCGGTGGCACAGTGGTTCTGGACGTGCACTCCGGTGTCGGCGAAATTCATGTGGAGCGCGGATCGTGAACGAGGCAACTAATCCAGCGGCTGACCCGCAACCGAGCCACACCGACGACGCAGCCGCACTGACCCCGGCCGCACTGACCCCTCGGCGCGGGCCGGACCTGCTCACGCTGGTTGCCGGGCTGGGCTCGCTGGGAATCGCGGCCACCACCCTGCTCGGCGGTGTCGCCTGGCTGCCCGACGTGGATGGCCGCTGGGTCCTCGCCGCACTGGCACTTCTCGTCGGCCTGCTGCTCCTGATCGGCTCCCTGCGCTCCCCGCAACACTGAACCAGCCCGCGCCGTCACGTATCGACCAGCCCTACAGTTCGGGAGGCCGAGACCACTGAGGACACCTACGGGGGGCTATGTCCCGGCGGAGCCTTGAGACTCGATGATCTTGACGGCGACGTGGGCGACCAGCCGGTCGTCGGGATCGTCGAGGGCGAGGCCGGTGATCGCCTCGATGCGGGCGACGCGGTAGGCGACGGTGTTGGTGTGCAGGTGTAGCATCCGGGCGGACTGTTTGTGGCTGCCGTGGTGGTGTAAGTACACCGACAGGGTGTGCACCAGCTCGGCGCGGTGCTCGGTGTCGTAGTCGAGCAACGGCCCGAGCACGCCGCGAGCGAAACCCATCAACTGCTGCATATCGCCGATCGTGCACAGCAGCCGGTAGATGCCCAGCTCGTCGTAGCGGACCGGCTGCCCGGCCCGACCCAGCCGCAGCCCGAGATCGATCGCTCGCTCAGCTTGGCGCACCCCACGGGGAACGAGCTCCGGGGAGCCCACCTGCTCGCTCACCCCGCAGGTGACGGCCTGACCCAGCCGGCACAGCGCCGCGAATGCCTCCGCACTGGGGTCACCCGGGACGATCATTACCAGGGCGCCGTCGCGCTCGGCCGCGGCCGCGCCCGGCAGCACCGCCGCGATCCGGTGCCCCCAGTCCAGGTCCGACGGCGCCGGGCGCAGCATCGCGATGCGCAACGCGACGCCGTCACGCAGACCCAGCAACCGGGCCTTGCGCCGGGCGTCCTGGGCGTCGAGGAAATGACCCGAGACCAGGGCGTCGACCACGCTGCTGCGGTAGCGCTGGTCCAACTCGGCGCTGGTCTGTTCATGGGCCAGCGTCAACGCGAACAGCGTGGCCGCGTAGGTGATGGTGAGAAATTCCGCGTCGTCGGGCGCGGCCCCGTAGCCGGCGGCGGGACCTTCATCGAGCACCAGCAGGTACCCCAAGATGGTCTCGCGAACGACGACGGGGGTAACCAAGCAGGCTTGATCAAGCAGTGAGCCGGGGATCGCCGGGATCCGCAACGGCCGCCGCGCCGCCTCCAGCGCGCTGAGCAACCGGTCGACGCTGGGATCGGTACGGTTCCATCGCAGCCCCCGCAACGGGCCCGACCCACCGGCCTGGGCGCGCAACTGGAACCCGGGATCCAGCAACACGATTCGCTTGCCCACCAGGTGGGCGAACACCTCGGTGAGCCGGACCGGGTCTGCCCCGCCCAGTGCCGCATCGGCCAACTCGTCGCAGACCGCCATGGTCCGCCGGTAGATCGAATTCTCCCGGGACAGGCCGCTGTGCGCGGCGACGGCGTCCCGGTCGGGTACCGACTCGTAGGCTCCCGCACTGGTCACGGCTTGGCCCGGAGCTGCGTGAGAGCATTCAGCAGCTGCGCCGCCAAGGCGTCCATCCCGCTCGGTACGTGCACCACGACGCCGGAGATCAGGTTGCGCAACTTCTCCACAGTGCCTACCGCGTCCTCGATGGTCTGCTCGGGGTTGTCCTGGTTGCGCCGGGCGGCAGCCAGCACAGACAGCGGGATCGACATCTCCGGGACCTCGTAGGACAGCCGTTGCAGGGTCTGGATGTCTTCGAAAGGCGCTAACGTCGCGAGCACCGGCAGGGCCACCCCCCGAGCCCGTAACGCGCCGAGCACCCGGCCCGCCTCCTCGACGTCGTAGATCACGTCGGTGACCAGGAAATGCGCCCCGGCGCGCAGCTTCGCCTCGACGCTGTCCAGCTCGTGGGCCAGATCACTGACGGCGGTGCCCAGTGCGGCACCGATGACGAACCGGGTGTGCTCGGCGATGGGGACGCCTCGCCAGTCGATGCCCTCGTTGAGCGCCGCCAGCATGGAAACGAGCCCGACGGAATCGACATCCCAGGGCGATCCGGATCCAGCGCTGGGGTAGTCGCCGGACACCCGAACGCTGCCGGTCCGGCACACCACCATCCGCAGTCCGAGGGCGTGCGCACCGAGCATGTCGGCCTGCAGGGCAGCGAGGTTGCGGTCGGCGGCCTCCACCGGCAACAACACCGCACCTCCGACCCGCTCACTGACCACCACGGCAACACCCACCGGGCTGATCCGGGCCGCCGGCGGCGCCGCTTCGATGATGGCCAGCGCCCCCGCGCCGGCCGCGCGCAACGTGCTCGCCCGCTGGAGAAACTGGGGCACCTGCGGGCCATTCGGAGCCTGCAGCCCGACGGCTACGACCAGCTCGCCCTCCCAGGGCCAGCCGGCAGCCGGCCGCACCACCTGGCGCGCGGGCGGTGCTGCCGTCCGCGCCGCAGCCCGCGAGGTCGGGCGTCGCTGGGCTGGGGGCAGCGCGGCGATCGCCTGGGAGATCGCCCGGACATGGGCGGGTGTCGTCCCGCAGCACCCGCCCACCAGGGTGACCCCGGAGGCGACGAATTGCTGCGCGGCCTGCGCGAAATACGCCGCGTTTCGGGCGTAGCGAACTTGACTGCCGAGCCGTTGCGGCAGGCCGGCATTGGGCTGAACGGAGATCGGCAGGTCTGTGGCCCGGGCCAGCTCGTCGACCACGCCTACCAGGACTGCGGGACCGACCGTGCAGTTCGCGCCCAGCGCGGCCACCCGCAGCTCGGAGAGCACGGCAGCCGCCTCCGCGGGATCCTCCCCGCGCAACGTGCGGCCGTCGTCGCCGAACGTCAGCTGGGCCACCACCGGCAGGTCAGTCTCTGAGGTGGCCACCTCGACTGCCTGCACCAGCGACTCCAGATCGCCGAAAGTCTCCAGGATCAGCAGATCGACCCAGTTGCACAACGCGGCAATCTGCTCACGCAGGGTCTCCGCCCGAGCACCTGCGGGTACCCGGCGCACCGCGGGAGCGCTCACCGCCGGACCGACCGACCCGGCGACCAGCACTGGGTGTCCAGCTCGTTGGGCTGCCTCCCGGGCCAGCCGGGCGCCAGCGATGTTGATCTCGGAAACGGTGTCTTCCAGCCCGGCTCCGGCGAGCCGAAGGCGGTTCGCGCCGAAGGTGTTGGTCTGCAGGATCCGGGCGCCCGCGCTGGCATACGCCGTGTGCAGGTCACGCACGAGGGCCGGGCGCGACAGGTTCAACTCGGGTAACGAGCGGTCCAGCGGTACCCCGGCCGCATGCAGCATGGTGCCCATCGCGCCATCGCAGACCACCACTTGGCTGGCGAGTAGCTCCGCCAACACCGTGCGGGGCTGTTGTGCATCCACTGTCTCGCCTCCCGGTCGCCAAACGTTGGCAGTTATTCGGCGGCGAGTCCGTACTTATTGAGCAGGAGAACGCCGAGCTCGCGGGCCCGGGCGGCGGCGTGGATGTCACCCTCAGTCCCAGCGATGATCGATCCCTTCATCAGGATGTGCCACTGGCGGGCGAACGAATCCGGATCCGCCACGCCCGCTTGCGCCGCAAGCTCACACAGGTAACCGCGGATGTTCGCCAGATGCTGGATACTCGCCTGTCGAACCGCGCTGGCTGGGTTGGTCACCTCGAGCAGCGTGGTAATAAAGGAGCAGCCCTCGAAGTCCGGCTGGGCGAACCACTCACCGAAGATCTCGAAAATGGCCAGCAGGCGCTGCACCGGGGTATCACCCCGGCGCTGCGATTCAGCCCGCACCCAGCCCGTGGTCCAGAGCGTTTCACGCCGCTCGAGGAACGCCAGGATAAGATCATCTTTGGACGCGAAGTTCCGGTACAGCGTCATCTTCGCGACGCCCGCTTCGCTGATCACCGCGTCCACCCCGACGGTGCGGGTGCCTTGGTGGCTGAACAGGTCATACGCCGCTCGCATCACCCGCTCGCGACCGCTCTCGGGATCCACGATGACGACGACCTCGCCAGCGGAAATCTCGGGGGACATCTCGGGTATCTGAGGCACCATGACCAACCCTCGGGAGGACAATTAACACATTGTACTCGGCGCTGGGCTTGTTACCTTCGGCCGATCTGACGCCCCTGCACCGGTTGCCGGCCGCCTCGCTGGTTCCCGCAGCGCTACCGGCAGTGCGTAGGCTGCTGCCATGAGCAGGCCAACGGGCCCGTTGCGAGTCGTTGTGGTAGATGACCATCAGATGGTGCTCGACGGGCTGCGGGCGATGCTGGCGGTTTATATCGACCAGGTGGAAATCGTCGGCGAAGCCACCGAACCGGATCTCGCACTAAAGATCATCACTGGACACGAGCCCGATATCACCTTGCTCGACGTTCGGTTACGGGGCTCCAGCGGGCTCGATCTGTGCGCCGAGATCCGCAAGCGTCAACCGCGCTGCAAGGTCGTGTTCCTGACTGTCTACGACGACGAGCAGTACCTCTACCAGGCGCTGCGGCTCGGCGCGGCCGGGTTCCTGCTCAAGCGGGTGCGCGGCGCGGAGCTGGTGGATCACCTGCAGCGGATCCATCAGGGCGAGGTCCTGATCGACCCCAGCCTGGCGACGAAGGTCGCGATGTCGGTGGCTCATCTGCGCGGCGGGGAGTTCTGGCCGGGGGCCCACCTCGGGCTGACCCAGCGCGAGAGCGAGGTACTCGCGCTGATGGTGGCCGGCCTGTCCAACCGCGCCATCGCCGGGCGGCTCACCGTCAGCGAGGAGACCGTCAAGACCCACGCCCGCGGGATCTATCGCAAGCTCAACGTCCCGGACCGCTCGGGAGCGGTCGCCGCCGCGCTGCGCGAGGGCGTGTTCCAGTGATCCACTCTCGGCTGGGCCTGGCCGACGCCGATTCCGATGCCCAGCTGCTGCACCGCGTGATCGAGATCTTGTCGGCGGGTCTGGACCTGGACGCCGTCGTTCAGCGGGTAGCCGACCTGATCACGGAAACGACCTCTACCGACGTCTGTTTCGTGCACCTGCTGGACAAGCCACGCGGGCGGCTACAGCTGCGCGGCGCGACACCCCCCTTCGACCAGTTCGCCCGGCGTATCGAACTGCCGGTGGGCGATGGGGTGTCCGGGTGGGTCGCCGCGCACTGCGTACCAGCGGTGATCACCGACAACAAGCGCGCGGACCCGCGCTACCTCTACATCCCCGAGCTGCGCGGCGAAGACTTCACGTCGATGGCCTCGGTACCGATGATCACCCGTCCCGGCGATCTCGTGGGGGTGCTCAACGTGCATACCCGCGACCGCCGGGAGTTCACCCAGGCCGATGTCGAGCTGCTGAGCACGGTGGCGGGTCTGATGGCCGGGGCCATCGAGAACGCCAGTCTGCACACCAGGCTGGCCGAGCGTGAGGAGGCGATGGAGCGATTCGCCGAGCAGATCGTGCTGCTGCAGGAAACCGAGCGACGCCGGCTCGCCGGTGAGATCCACGACGGCATCAGCCAGCGTATCGTCAGTCTGTCTTTTCACCTCTCCGCGGCGGCGGATGCGCTCGCCTCCGACCCGGCCAGCGCCGCCGAGCAGATCGCCCGCGCCCAGGAGCTCGCCGCGGGAGCGCTGGACGAGACCCGGCAGGCGATCGCCGGGCTGCGCCCTCCGGTACTGGACGACCTCGGGCTGGCCGCCAGCCTGGAGAGCCTCGCTCGCTCCATCCCGTTGCCCAACGTCGCGGTGGACACCGTGCTGACCGACCTGCCCGAGCACGTTGAGACCGCGGTCTACCGGATCGCGCAAGAGGCGCTGCAGAACGTGATGAAGCACGCCAGCGCCGCGCATGTGCAGCTGCGGCTTTCGGCGGTCGCCGGCGCGGTCCTGCTCGAGATCTCCGACGATGGCGTCGGTTTCGACCCGGCCAGCACCGCCGGCCGAGCCGGCCCGGTGGGTTACGGCCTGCCCGGCATGCAGCAGCGCGCCGAGCTACTGGGCGGGCAGCTCACCGCCGACAGCGCCCCCGGCCGCGGAACCGTGATGCGACTGCGCGTGCCGGTTTCGTCAGAGCGCGCGATGTGAGTGGTGCGTCGCCTCCAGGTCGATTTCGATCTCAGTCAGGATGCCACGTCGCCGGCGTGAGGCGATGAACAGCCAGGTGCCTCCCACCGCCAGGTAGGCCAGGAAAATGTAAGGGAAGAGGTCCACCGGGTAGGCGGGCAGCGGGTAGAAGCTACCGACGGTCGGGACCAGCAGGAACACCAGGGCGAGCACCGCCACCGCCACGTTGCCGGGCCTGAGTTCGCCGAGTCTGCGCAGGTGAATCGGGGCAGCCACGGACACCATGAAGTAGGCCAGCAGGAATCCGAACGCGGCCAGCGTCCCGGCGTCGTTGAAGACAGTCAGCACGTCGGTCTGCGTGGACCAGATGGCCGGGACCGCGAACATCAGCAGGATGTACGCACTGAGCGCGGCGGCCGGGGTCGCGTTGGAGGTGTGCACCGTGCCAAGCCGGGCCGGAAAGATCGAGTGCCGGGCCATCGGGTAAATGATCCGGGCACCCGCGTTCAGACAGGACAACGAGAGCGCGAAGAAGCTGATCATCGCACCGAGCGAGAGCGGGAGCTTGAAGTAGCCCGCGTTGTTGAGGTCGGCAAGGGTGTTGAGCGGGGTGGCGAGGGTGTCCAGCGTGTCGTGCTGACCCTGGGTGCCGAATACCTCGACGTAACCCATGAAGACGAAGAACAAGCCGGTGAGGATGAGACTCCAGATCACCGCCTTGGGAATGGTCCGCAAGGGGTTGCGGGCTTCGCCACCGAGTGCGGTGGCGCTTTCAAAGCCGACCAGACTGAAGATGCAGGCGACGACGGCGAGGCTCATGCCCCGAAACGTCACTCCCGTGAGGTGCACCTGGGCGGTGTCGACCGCGATGCCGTGCTTGAAGAGCACGATTGCGGCGAGCGCCAGAATGCACAGCACTGATAGTCCTTCGAGGATGATGGTCAGCACGGAGGACAACCGGATGTCCTTCACCGCCAACGTCCAGCAGACCACTGCACTGATCGCGAAGAAGACGAAGGCCGGAATGGATGAATGGATTCCGACGATGTCGAGGAACTGCCAGGAGAAAATGGTGAATCCGGTCATGCCGGCCACCCCGATGAACAGGTACGACCAGATCAGTGTCCACCCGGAAAGGACACCGCCGACCGCACCGAGACCGCGCCCGGTGTAGGCGTACATCGAGCCGGGGGAGGTGGACCGACGGGCGAACTGGTTGAGGTTGAACACTACGAAGAGCAGCATCGCAGTGCCGAACAGATAGGCTAGCCAGGTGCCCTGTCCGGCATTGGAGAAGGCCAGCGGAATTATGAGGACGGCAGTCATCGTGGGTGAGATGAGAGCGATAGACTGGGCGAGCAGAGCTGGGAACCCGAGCGCGTCGGACCGCAATTCCGCTGATGTCGCCGAGGTGGTGGACAATGGTTGTGTACCGACGCCTGTCACAAGGCTCAAACCTCCGGAAGTTCAGGGGACGGTCGCAGTCCTCCTTAGTTGAGTACCGCCTGGTCGCCGCGTCGGATAATCCCCGGTGATGCAACGACCGCGTAGACGCCCGCACAGGGGAATAGCCCGTCGCCACCGACACCGATCCTGTTGTGTCGGGCAAGCGTCCGGAGAACATTCGTGTCGTGCGGCAGGTCCTCTTGCGCGAGGGTGGTCATCACACACCGCGGATCGGGGAGCACGACGTCGATGTCGACGTCGCCGATCACCAGACGGTGGTCCAGCCAAGAGTTCTCGACGAATCCCCAGCCGGTGGTGGCCACGATGACGTTCATGCGGAAACGGCGCTCGTTGACGCGGCTGTGTGGCGCCAGCTCGCGCAGCCGCTGGAGGGTGGAGGTGGTCAGCACCGAGAGCGGGAAGAGGTCGAAAAAGGAGCTTTCGGGGACCGGTGACGGGCGACCTACCTCCGCGAAGAACGCCGATCCAATCCGTGCCTCGACCATTGTGTCGCGATGGCCTACCGGGTCCAGCCCGTCAAGGTCGGGGTGGTACTGATCGATGGCGAGGTCAGCTGGGGCGGCCCGCGCCAGTCGTACCTTGCGTCCGAGGAAATCTGAGAGAACGGTATCGGTGTCGGGCTCGTCGCTGCTCACAGACGTGCCATCGGGCAGCGTGATAAGTACTGGCGGTGGTTTCTCGCCCGCGTGGGGCGGCTCGAGGAACCGCGCCCGGCAGCCGAGCATGTTCGGCCACAACCTCGGATTCTTCGCGCTTACGACCTTGCCGGTCGTGGCGTCTATCAGAGCGTAGGCGCGGTCGCCGGCAAGACCGGAGCTGCTCACCTCGGTGTCGTCGAGCTCCTCGCCCAGCATGGACTTGACCGGGAACCTCCACAGCGCCACGACAGTGCCCACCTGGTCGACCATCGTCATTCCCCCTAGGCGATTGTGGGTAGGGCTCGACGTCAGCGGCGCTTGCAGTCGATGGGGATCACACCGGCGGTTAACGGTGTATACGTTGGCAGGTGCGCGTGACGCGCCGGTGACGTGATAATGACTTGCTGCTCACGCGGTGGCGTAGCATGATCACCCCCAGGGTGGTCGTAGACGCGTGGTGTTCGCGGCCCGCCGGGTGTACCCACGGTCTGGGGGGGTCGGGGTGAGGGCGGGGTTTGAGTTCAGGCTGCTGGGCCCGCTGGAGGTATCGGCCGCTGGGTGTGCGGTGCCGGTCAGGGCGGCCAAGCAGCGGGTGGTTCTGGCCTCGTTGCTCGTCGACCCCGGCCGCGTCGTCACCGTCGATCAGTTGATAGCCCGGCTATGGGGTAACGCTGTACCGGATGGCGCGCAGGGCACGTTGCGCAGTTATGTGATGCGGTTGCGCCAGGCGTTGGATACCGCGGCAGCTACCGGTCCGATCGTGACCTGTGCTGAGGGATATTGCATTGATCTGTCCGGCGATGTCCTCGATCTGCACCGTTTCGAAGCTCTGGTGCGCAGGGCCAGGACCGCGACTGCCGAGGGCCGAGCGGACCGGGCATCTGCGCTGTTGTCTGATGCACTGGGGCTGTGGCGCGGTGAGCCATTGTCGAATGTGCCGTCGGAAGTCCTGCACCGGGAGGTTCTTCCGGGGCTGGCGGAGCAGTGGCTCCTGGCCCGAGAACTGCGTATCGATGCGGCGCTGGCCGTGGGCCGCCACCAGGACATGACCGCGGAGTTGGGTGAGCTGACGACGCATCATCCCCTGCGAGAACGATTCTGGGCCCAACGCATGCTCGCTCTTTACCGCTCGAGCCGGCAGGCCGAAGCGCTGGAGTGCTATCACACACTCAGTACCCTGTTAGCCGGGGAGCTGGGCATCGACCCGGGCCCAGAACTGAGATTTCTCCACAAAGCCATTCTGACCAATGATCCCAGCCTACGGTCGACTTTCTCCGACCGGAGAGTAGACCTGGTCGAACTCGGCAGTTCCCGGTCCCTGGCCGGCTCGGACGTCGCGCGCCGAGCAACCGCGACCTCGCCGGACCTGGAGCTGCTGGAGCGCGAACGCGAGCTACAGGCGTTGGACCAGCTGATCATGGCGGCGGGTCGCGGCGCGGGTCAGCTTGTCACAGTGGAGGGCGCGGCAGGTGTCGGCAAGACCCGACTACTGGCCGCGGCTCGAGCCCAGGCCCAGCGGACCGGCATGCAAGTGCTGGTCGCGCGCGGTTGCGCGCTTGAGCGCGAGTTTGCCTACGGGGTGGTACGTCAGCTGTTCGAGCCGGTCTTGGCCGGTGCGGACAGCGCCGAGCGGAACGATCTGCTCGCCGGTGCAGCCCGGCCGAGCGCAGTTCTCTTCGACCAAGTGGACGCGGCTGCGGTCGACGGGGATATGTCATTCGCTCTGCTGCATGGGTTGTTCTGGCTGACGGCGAATTTGGCGCGAGCTCCGTTGATGTTGGTCATCGACGATCTGCACTGGTCGGATGCGCCTTCGTTACGATTCTTGGCCTACCTCATGCCTCGGTTAGAAGGGTTGCCGCTGCTGGTGGTAGCGGCGTTGCGGCCCGCTGAGCCGGCTGTTGACCAGGACCTGGTGTGCCAGGTCATCACCGACCCGTTGGCCAGCGTGTTACGCCCGGCTCCGCTGAGCGAGGGGGCATCCGCGCAGCTGGTCCGAACGATGCTGGCCGGAACGGCTGAGGACGCGTTCTGCCTGGCCTGTCACACCGCGACGGGCGGCAACCCGCTTCTGTTGCGTGAGCTGGCCGACGCGGCCGCTGCCGAGGGCCTGGAAGCGACCGCCGCTGGAGTGCCGCGCCTGCATGAGATCGGCCCGCAAGCGGTCCGGCGACGGATGGCATTGCGGCTGGCCCGATTGGGGCCACCCGCTGTCGCGTTCTGCGGCGCGCTGGCCATCTTGGGCGATGACGCCAGCTCAGCCCTGGTGGCAGTGCTGGCCGGGTTGGCATTCGCCGAAGCGCTGCAGACCGCTCGCCAGCTAGCTGACATCGAGATCCTGCGCCAGAACTCACCGTCTCCACGGCAGGCACCGAGCACCGGCCTGATCAGCTTTGTGCACCCGCTGGTGCGAGCCGCGGTGTACGAGGAGCTGACGGAGACGGCCCGGCTGGACGGCCACGCTCGGGCGGCCCGCCTGCTCGCCGACAACGGCGGCACGCCGGAACGCGTGGCCGCTCATCTGCTGCTCATCGCACCTGCCGGTGACTGTTTTGTGGTGGACGCCCTGCGCCGCGCGGCAGATCAAGCCTTCACCCGGGGATCGCCCGACAGTGCTATGTCCTACCTGGAACGCTGCCTACACGAACCGCCGCCAGAGCCGCAGCGAGCGGACGTGCTCTTTCGGCTCGGCACCGCAGCGGGGCTCCTCGACGCCGCCAAGAGCGCTGATTACCTCGCGACCGCGATGGCTGTTTCGCAGGATCCGCAACGCAAGGCAGCCATTGCGGAGATCCTCGGCATCACTTTGTTCAATTCCGGCCGGGGCAGCGAGGCCACCCAGGTGCTGTCGCGGGCAGTCCAGGCCCTGCGTCCGGAGCACTCCGACCTGCACCAACGGCTCCAAGCACTGCTCATCCACATAGCGCTGGTCGACCCGGCTCAGCATGCGTTCGGCACGGCAAAGGTCAGTGCGTTGCGGTCCACTCACCCGGACACCAGCGTCGGCAGCCACATGCTTGACGTCACCGTCGCTTTCCATGACCTGCTAGTGGGAGCTAGCCCGGACACCGCGGTGGCCCTGGCTCGCCGGGGACTGAGCGACGGCAGCCTCATCGGGCAAGCCCACTTCCTGACTGCTTACGGTTGCATTGTTCTGATCGCCGCAGACCTCGACGAGGTCGTCCCGCTACTTGACGCGTGGATCGCGGTGGCGCACCGGAGCGGTTCGGTATTCGCGTTGGCCCCGGCGAAGTGCTTCCGTGGCCTCGCTTGGCTGTCGCGTGGTGCTCTGGCCGAGGCCGAAGCGAACCTTCGGGATGCTTTGTGGGCAGTCACGACCACGTCACAAGAGATCGGTTTGCCGGTGATCGCCGCTTATCTGGCGGACACCCTGATGGAGCAGGGCGACCTGGATGAAGCCGAGGCAGTCCTCGACAAGGCCACCAAGCAGGAGCCGTTACCCCAAGCCGGCTACTGGGCGTGGCTGGTCAGTAGCCGCGCCCGCCTACTGACGCTGCAGGGACGGGCATCGGAAGGGCTGCGGGCATGGTTGGCCTGTGGGCAACGGTTCGCCGGCCACGGCGGGCAGAACCCCGCCGTTCTCGCCTGGCGTTCAGGTGCGGCGCTGGCCATGTATCGCCTCGGTCGTTGCGACGAGGCGCGAGGACTGGCCTACGAGGAAGTCGCCCTCGCCCGCCGTTGGGGGGCGCCCACCGCACTCGGACGCGCCCTGCGGGTGGCCGGAACTATCCAGAGCGACCGGGGAGGGCTGGGGCTCCTGCGCGAGGCCACGAGTGTCCTCGCCGGCTCGCCGGCCCGTCTGGAGTATGCCAAGGCGCTCATTAGCATCGGCGCAGCACTTCGACGCGCGGGCCAACACAACGAGTCGCATCAGAATCTGCACCGCGGCATCGAGCTTGCGCACATCTGCGGCGCTACGCCGCTCGTCGAACGCGGGAAAACCGAACTTCGAGCCGGCGGCATTCGGCTCCCGGAAATCGCCCCGTGGGGACCAGACGCACTTTCCCCCAGCGAACGTCGGGTTGCCGAACTCGCCGCCGCCGGCTATTCCGACCGCGATATCGCCCAAGCGCTTTTCATCACCACAAACACCGTCGAGGTACATCTCACCGCGATCTACGACAAGCTTGGCGTCAACGGCCGGGCTGATCTCCCGAGCGTCCCCCTCAGCTTGACCTGATTCCAGCGACCGCCGTAGCGGCGACGTGGGCGGCGCGGTCGGCGCGGTCGGCCAGATCGCCACCGAGTTTGCCGAGCTCGACGTTGATCCGGACCAACTCGGCGGCGGAGCGCGCGGCGGCCGCGGCCAGGGTCGCCGCGGTGAAGGCATCGCCACGGAGGTTGGGGTTGCCGCGCTGGGCGAGTTCCACCGCTTCGGTGGCGATCCCGCTGGCCACCTCGGCGATCTCCGTCGGTACCTGGGCGGCCCGTTGCAGGGCGCGCCCGATCTGCCGGCGCCGCACCTCCGGGTCGGGCTCTCGGGGTAACGCGAACGCGGCGAGCACGGCCCCGTACGCCTCGGCGTCGCGTTCAGCCAGGGCCGCGACCTGGTCCCGGACCCGGTCAGCGTAGGCGGCCCGGCCCGGTGAGTCGACCAGCTGCGCGGTGGAGAACCGCGCAGCCATCCCGAGCAGGCCGGCGGCCATCGCGGCGGTGATCGCCGCTGCACCACCGCCCCCGGGCGCGGGCTGTTTCGCGGCGAGTCGATCCAGCAGGTCGGCGACCGAACAGTCGAGCAGCGGTGCGCTTCGAGCAGGAATCACGACAGGCCGACGATCTCGCCCCGGGAGTCTATGTCGATGTGGGTCGCCGCGGGGTTGGCGCTCAGACCAGGCATCGTGCGCATATCCCCGCAGATCGGGTAGATGAACCCGGCACCCACCGAGGCCCGCGCCTCGCGCACCGGTAGCACCCATCCGGTGGGCGCGCCCTTGAGCGCCGGATCCGACGAGATCGACAGGTGCGTCTTCGCGATGCACACCGGCAGCTTCCCGAATCCGTTGCGCTCGTAGCTCTCGAGCTGCCGGGAGGCCTTGAGGTCGTATTCGACGCTCTGCGCTCCGTACACCCGCAAAGCCACGGTGAGGATCTTCTCCCGCAGCGTCGCGTCGTTGGGGTACAGGAAGGAGAACTGGGACGGCTCCTCAGCGGCCTCGGCGACCGCTGCGGCGAGTTCGGCGGCACCCTTGCCACCCTCGGCGAAGTGCGTACACAACGCGGAACGAGCACCCATTCCGTCGGCGATCTCGCGGATAGCGGCGTGTTCGGAGGGGTGATCCGTCGGAAAGGCGTTGATCGCCACCACCGGGGAGACGCCGTGGATCCGCACGTTCTCGATCTGCTTGCGCAGGTTGGCAGCGCCGGCGAGTACGTCGTCGGGATTCTCCGCCAGCATGTCCTCGGGCAGCGGGCGACCGGCGCTGACCTTGTACCGACCGGAGTGCACCTTAAGCGCACGCACCGTGGCCACCAGCACAGCCGCGTCGGGTCGCAGGCCCGAGGCGCGGCATTTGATGTTGAAGAAGCGCTCGGCGCCCATATCGGCCCCGAAGCCGGCTTCGGTGACCAGGTAGTCACCGCAGTGGATGCCGATCAGGTCGGCGATCACCGAGGAGTTGCCATGCGCGATGTTGCCGAACGGCCCGGCGTGCACCAGCACCGGCGTGCCCTCCAACGTCTGCAGCAGGTTGGGCTTGATCGCTTCGCGCATGATCACCGTCATCGCCCCGGCAGCGTGCAGATCCTCCGCCGTCACCGGCTCTCCTTCGCGGGTCTGGCCGATCACGATCCGGCCCAGCCGGGACCGCATGTCCTGTAGTGATGTGGACAGCGCGAGCACCGCCATCACCTCGCTGGCCGCAGTGATGTCGAACCCGCTCTGCCGGGGAGTGCCATCGGCCCGCGACCCGAGCCCGACGACGATGTTGCGCAGGGCCCGGTCGTTGACGTCGAGCACCCGGTTCCAGGTGATGCTGTGCGGGTCGAGAGCGACGCCGTTGCGCTGCTGCAGCTGGTTGTCGACCATCGCGGCCAGCAGGTTGTGCGCGGCGGTCACCGCGTGCATGTCTCCGGTGAGGTGCAGGTTGAGCGTCTCCATCGGTACGACCTGGCTGTAGCCGCCACCCGCCGCCCCACCCTTGATCCCGAAGGTGGGGCCCATCGACGGCTGGCGGATCGCGACCGTGGCCCGCTTGCCGATATGCGCGAAGCCCTGGCCCAGCCCGACGGTGGTCGTCGTCTTGCCCTCGCCGAGCGGAGTCGGCGTGATCGCGGTGACGACCACGTACTTCGCCCGGGGGGCCTGCGCCAGCTCGTCGATGGCCGCCGTCTTGACCTTCATGACGTGCTCGCCGTAGGGCTCGAGCAGGTGGGACCCCAACCCCATCGCGGCCCCGACCTCCATCAGCGGCGTCAGGGTGGCGGCGCGGGCAATCTCAAGATCGCTAGGAAAGGCCACCGAGCTGCTCCTTCGGAGCTCGTGAGTGGGAAACAGTGTTATGGCACTCAACGCCACTCACGAGCTGTTTAGTACCGGTAGTGGGGCGGCTTGTAGGGGCCCTCGACGTCGACGTCGATGTACTCGGCCTGCTCTTTGGTCAGCTTGGTGAGCTCACCACCGAGGGCCTCGACGTGGATCCGGGCCACCTTCTCGTCGAGCACCTTGGGCAGGGTGTAGACCTCTCGGTCGTATTCCTGATACTTGGTGAACAACTCGATCTGAGCTATCACCTGGTTGGAGAACGAGTTCGACATCACGAAGCTGGGGTGTCCGGTGGCGTTGCCCAGGTTCAGCAACCGGCCCTCGGACAACAGAATGATCGAATGCCCATCCTGGAAGGTCCACTCATCGACCTGGGGCTTGATCACCAACCGGCGGGCCCCCGACCGGCGCTCCAGCCCGGCCATGTCTATCTCGTTGTCGAAGTGCCCGATATTGCCCAGAATCGCCTGGTGTTTCATCCGCTTCATATGGTCGACGGTCACGATGTCTTTGTTCCCGGTGGCTGTGATGATGATGTCCGCGCGACCCACGACATTGTCCAGGGTGTCGACGGTGAAACCGTCCATCATCGCCTGCAACGCGCAGATCGGGTCCACCTCGGCCACCACCACCCGAGCGCCCTGACCTCGTAATGACTCCGAGCACCCTTTGCCCACATCCCCATATCCACACACCACGCAGAGCTTCCCGGCGATCAGCACATCCACCGCCCGGTTGATCCCGTCCACCAGTGAATGCCGGCACCCGTACTTGTTGTCGAACTTCGACTTCGTCACCGAGTCGTTGACGTTGATCGCTGGGAACAACAGCTCCCCCGCCGCGGCCAACTGGTACAACCGGTGCACCCCGGTGGTGGTCTCCTCGGTCACCCCGCGGATGCCGTCACCGATCCCCGTCCACTTCCCCGGAGTAGCGGCCAATGAGGCCCGCAGCACGTCCAGGAACACCTTCCACTCGTCCGAGTCGTTGTCGTCGGGAGCGGGCACGACGCCGGCCTTCTCGAATGTCGTCGCCTTGTGCACCAGCATGGTGGCGTCTCCACCGTCGTCGAGGATCATGTTCGGCCCGGCCCCGTCGGGCCAGGTCAGCATCCGCTCGGTGCACCACCAGTACTCCTCCAGCGACTCGCCCTTCCAGGCGAAGCAGGGAACTCCTCGCGGCTCCTCGGCACTGCCATGCGGACCCACCACGACCGCCGCCGCGGAATGATCCTGCGTGGAGAAGATGTTGCACGACGCCCACCGGACCTCGGCACCGAGACTGATCAGGGTCTCGATCAATACGGCGGTCTGGACGGTCATGTGCAGCGAGCCCGAGATCCGGGCACCGCGCAGCGGGAACACATCCGCGTACTCCCGCCGCAACGCCATCAAGCCCGGCATCTCGTGCTGCGCCAATCGGATCTCATTACGGCCGAACTCGGCCAGGCCCAGATCGGCAACGGCAAAATCAATACCAGCGCGGCTCTGTAGCTTTTTCTCAGCGGCAGGCGCCACAGTCATCGGAATGCACTCCTTGTCGGTGAGTCGGTCAGTCGGTCAGTCGGTGAAGTCGTCACGTGAGACAGTCATGCATGCACGTGGTCGGCCACCTCGGCCGCACTGTCGGGTCCGTAAGCTTCGCTGAACCGCTGCATGAATGTCCCGGGTTCGAACTCGTGCTCCTGGGTGCCGACCGATTCGATCACCAGGGTTGCCAACATGCAGCCAATCTGAGCCGCGCGCTCGTCCCCCACACCCCACTGGACGCCGGCGAGGAAGCCGGCTCGAAACGCGTCACCCACGCCGGTGGGATCGGCCTTGGCCAGCTCTTGGGGCGGTGTCACCGAGATGACCGGTTCGCCCGGCCGTTGCACGGTGACGCCCTTGGCGCCCCGGGTCATCACTGAGACGCCCACCCGCGCCAGGACGTCATCCTCGGCCCAACCGGTCTTATGTTCGAGCAGGCCTCGCTCATAGCTGTTGGTGAACAGGTAGGTCGCGCCGTCGACCAACTGCTTGATCTCCTCACCGCCGAGCCACGCGAGCTGCTGGGAGGGGTCCGCGGCGAACGGGTAACCGTGCTCCCGGCACTCCTGGGTGTGCCGCTGCATGGCTGCCGGGTCGCTCGGCCCGATCACCACCAAACCGGTCCCGCCCAGGCGGTCCACGACCGGCTTGAGCTCGATATCGCGGGACTCGCTCATCGCGCCGGCGTAGAACGATGCGATCTGGTTCTGGTCGGAATCCGTGGTGCACAAGAACCGGGCGGTGTGCTTGGTCTGCGAGACGGCCACCGCGCTGATGTCCACCCCGTGCTCGGAGAGCCATTGGCCGTACTCAGCGAAGTCGGCGCCAACCGCGCCCACCAGCGCCGGCGCCAGCCCGAGGCAGCCCAGGTTGAACGCGATGTTGGCGGCCGCCCCGCCGCGATGAATCGCCAGGTCCTCCACCAGGAAGGACACCGACAGGTTGTCCAGCTGATCGGGCAGGATCTGCTCGACGAACCGGCCCGGGAAGACGGCCAGGTAGTCGGTGGCGATCGACCCGGTGACGATGATGCCCACGTTAGCCTCCCTTGGACCGCCCATTAGACCGCTACCGGTTGCGCGTTCGCCGGCAACCCGGCCGACTCGCGCAGTTCCGCTGCCTTGTCGGTCCGCTCCCAGGTGAAGTCGGGATCGTCGCGTCCGAAGTGCCCGTAGGCGGCGGTCTTAGTGTAGATCGGCCGGTGCAACCCCAGGTAGCTGCGGAAGGCCGCCGGGCGCAGGTCGAAGTGCGCACCCACCAGCTTCTCGATGGTCGTGCGCGGCACCTGCTCGGTGCCGAAGGTCTCCACGAACACCGACAGTGGCCGGGCGACGCCGATCGCGTAGGCCACCTGCACCTCTACCCGGTCCGCCAGGCCGGCAGCCACGACGTTCTTGGCCACGTAGCGGGCTGCATACGCCGCGGAGCGGTCCACCTTGGACGGGTCCTTGCCGGAGAACGCACCGCCACCGTGCCGGGAGAACCCCCCGTAGGTGTCCACGATGATCTTGCGGCCGGTCAGCCCGGCATCGCCGACCGGACCGCCGATCACGAACCGCCCGGTCGGGTTGACGAACAGGTTGCGCGCCAGCTCAGCCTCGCTGTAGAAGTCGGCGGGCAGCACCGCGCGCACCACGTGCTCCCACAGGTCCGCTCGGATCTGCTCTGCGGTGGCATTTTCGGCGTGCTGGGTGGAGATCAGCACCTTCTCCACCCCGATCGGAACGTGATCCCGGTAACGCACGGTGACCTGGGTTTTGCCATCGGGCCGCAGATAGGGCAGCGTGCCGTCCTTGCGCACCGTCGACAACCGCTTGGACAGCCGGTGCGCCAGCGCGATCGGCATCGGCATCAGCTCGGGAGTCTCGTTCGTGGCGTACCCGAACATCATCCCCTGATCCCCCGCACCGGCACTGTCCAGATCATCCTCGGAGAGCTTCCCGCGCCGTTCAGCCGCCATATCGACACCTTGGGCGATGTCCGGGGACTGTTTGTCCAACGCGGTCAGCACCGCGCAGCAGTGCCCGTCGAAGCCGAAGCTGCCGTTGTCATAGCCGATCCGGCAGATGGTGTCGCGCACGATCTGGGTGTAATCCAGCGTTCCGGGCGTGGTGATCTCTCCCGCCAGCACCACCATCCCGGTGGTGATCAGCGTCTCGCAGGCCACCCGCGAGTTCGGGTCCATCGTCAGCGCTGCGTCAAGCACAGCGTCGGAGATCTGATCCGCCATCTTGTCCGGGTGCCCCTCGGTCACCGACTCCGAGGTGAACAGGTACTCGATGCTCTCCTGTTGGGTCATGAAATCACGCTCCTTGCTCGACGATCGGTTCCAGGCCCGGCGGTTGTTGACTCAGTGGTTCCTGACTCAACGCAGCGGGCAACGTACGGCGGACCGCGATGGTCCCTTCCACCATCGCCGCCAGCTTCGCTCTAGCGACATCAGCGGGAAGATGCCGCAACCCGCAGTCCGGGTTGATGATCAATTTCTCGGCCGGGAAAGTGTCCAGCGCCTTCCGGATGCGCGCAGCGATCACTTCCGCGGATTCGATCTGCTCGGTCTTGACGTCCACCACGCCAAGCCCGAGCGCACGGTCCCAACCGAGCCGCTGGATCATGTGCAGGTCCTCGTAGCCTTTGCGGCCGAATTCGAGGATGAGCTGATCCACCTTCGCGTCGAGCACGGCAGGGAACAGAAAGTCGTAATGCCCTTCCCAGGAAGGTCGGGCGTATCGGTTGCCATAGCATACGTGCAAGCCCCATCTGACGTCGACGCCTTGGGTCACGATGTTGATCGCCTCGACCGCGACTCCCACGTCCTCGGGATAGCCGGCCAGGAACGGCTCGTCGATCTGGAGCAGCTTCGCACCCGCCTCGGCCAGCGCCCGCGCCTCGGCGTTGAGCACCTGTGCCAGCGCCCGAACCAGATCGGCGGACTTGGCGTAGGCCTTGTTCCGTATCCGGTGCGACAGCGAGAACGGTCCGGTGAACGAGAACTTGACCGGGCGGTCGGTGTACTGACGGGTGAAGCGGTAGTCCTCGGCCAGACCCAGCGGCGCTGGGTCGGCCGGCAGCGGATCGACCACGACGGTGTCGTAGTAGTCGTAGTAGAACGACTTGACGGTGACCGGGATCTGCACACCCGGTATCCGGGCCAGGAAGTAGTCGATGTCGTTGTCCCGACGCAGCTCCCCGTCTGAGACGATGTCGATTCCGGCCGTTTCCTGGTCCTTCAGCGCGGCCTTGATCGCCATGTCGTGGATCTCGCCGAGATGGCTGCGGCTGATCCGGTTGCGGTAGTAGTCGGTCTTGAGCCGTTCGAGCCACTCGGGGACCGAGTACGACCCGACAACAGTCGTGGGCAGCACGGGCAGCATGTCAGTCCCTCACCTGCGCGGTCATGGTGATGATGTTGGTACCCGTGCGGTGGGCGAACCGCTGGTAGTCCACGTCGAAACCCTTCCGGCGGCCGATATGCGCCAGCAGCGGCCCGTTGACCCAGTTCACGATCGAGCCGTCGTACTTTCCGGGACCGCGGAAACCGGTGCGGTAAGCATGCACGTCGGTGACGAACAGGTCGTGGCAGATCAACCGGCCGTAGGGATGCAGCAGCGGGACGGTGTCGACAAAGCTGGCCACCGCGCCGTTGTTGACGTGCATCCGGATGGCGGCACCGGACTCCAGCAGCGGCCGCAACATCTCCCCGCTCACCGTCGGCGCGATCTGATAGAGGTCCAGGCCCGCCAGCGGCAGGTACCGCTCCTCCATCCGCAGCGCCTCCCAGGTACGCCGCCAGAAGTCCACCGCTGTCTCGACCGACGGGAAGTGCGCCGGCGCGGCCTCGGCGAGCAGGGCCGGGCCGAGCCGCAACAGCTTGCGGATCAGCTCCGGTACCAGATCGGGGTTGGCAGATACCAGCTGCCCGATCTCGGTGGCCGCGTCCCGCGTCAGATAGGCCCTGGTCTGCACGATGTAGGTGCGCCCGCCGAGCTGCGCGACCTCGTCGGTCGGCAGATTGTCATAGACGTTGGAGATATACACCAGGAAGATCTTGTAGCGCAGGAAGCCCAGCGCGGTTCGGGGTTGGGTGGCGTCCAGTACGAAGGAGCTGACGTGGTGCGCGTGCTCGGCGACCGCGGTCCGGGCTAGTTCCAGCACATGCGGTGAGTAGTCGCACATGAGGTAGTGCAGCCGGCGGTAGTAGTCCTTGCCGTGCTCGCCGTCCAGCGCGACGAACTCGTCGAGCCAGGTCTTGGCCTGGCCGCCGTTGCCCACTCCGAGTTCGACGACGTACAGCTCCTCGGGTAAGGCGTTGCGGGCGGCCAGCGAGTCCCACAGCGCGAACAGGCTGGTGATAATCTCCCGGACCGCGTCGCGGTTGCGCGCGTCGCTCTCGCCGCCCGGCAGGGCCTGCTCGTAGCGGCGGCCGGTGGCCTGCTCCCACAGGTCCAGGGCCTTCCAGTACAACGCGTTGAACTCCCAGATCACGCTGGCGCTGGTGGGCAGCCATGGCTCGAGGTGGATCCGGGACGGGTTGACATCGCCGAAGCGGGCGCGGATGAGTTCGCCGGTGAGCTGTTTCAGTGGCACGTCACCGCTGCGGCGGACGTCGATCGCGACCTCCAGCTCGTCCTCGGTCACCACCGCCGCCAGCGGCACCGGCGCCAGCACTGACTCGTGACCATGGGCCGCCAGGATCGGCCGGATGTCCACGACGTCGCGGAAGTTGCTGCGGTACTGGACCCAGTCGCACACCACCCGGACCCGGGACAGATCCACCGAATCTTCGGCGAGCGCGTCGATCACCGGGCCGAGCGCGGCGGTCACATCCACGGGTTTGTTGCCGCGGAGCCTGCCGGTCGGGCGGAAATCAACCAGCACGGCCACTCCCCTCATTCGCTGCCGCGCGGTCCGGGCGGGGGCCGACCCCGGCCCGCTCGAGGATCTCCGGGATGCCCCGCTCGTAGCCGAAGGCCATCACGTGCGCCCCGGCGACCCCGCGGATCTCGGTGAGGCGCTGGATGATCTCGACGCAGATCTGCATACCCTCGTCCGCGACCCGGTCCGCCGGTACGCCGCGCAACCGGCGGGTCATGGCGTCGGGCACGTGGATGCCGGGCACCTTGGTACTGATGTACTCCAGGGCGCGCAGCGACCGCACCGGGCCCACGCCCGCGATAACCCCACACGTGCGGTCGATGCCCAGATCGCGGACATCGGCCATGAACCGCTCGAAGATGTCGAGGTCGAAGACGAACTGGGTCTGCACGAACTCGGCTCCGGCCGCGACCTTCTTGGCCAGCCGGCGGGCCCGGAAGCTGATCGGGGGGGAGAACGGGTTCTCCACCGTGCCGATCAGCCAGTGCGGCGCGGGCTCGACCCGCCGCCCGGACAGCAGCCGCCCCTGGTCACGCATCGTCCTCGCGGTCCACACCAGCTGAACCCCGTCGATGTCGAAGACCGCCTTGGCGTCCGGATGGTCGCCGAAGCGGGGGTGGTCGCCGGTGAGCAGCAGGATGTTGGGGATGCCCAGGGCCGCAGCCGAGATCAGATCGGACTGCAGGGCGATTCGGTTGCGATCGCGGCAGGTCAGCTGCATCACCGGCTCGACGCCGGCGGACTTCGCCAGCAGGCTGCCCGCGAAGCTGGACAGCCGGACGTGGGCACTCTGGTTGTCGGTGACGTTGGCCGCGTCGACCCAGCCTCTTAATAGGTCCGCCTTCTTGGCGATCGCGGCCGGGTCGGCGCCGCGGGGCGGGCCGATTTCGGCGGTCACCACGAACCGGCCGGAGGCCAGAGCGCGGCGCAGCCGTCCGCTGGCCGGGACGCGGCCGTTGCCTGCGGGGCCGGCGGTCACGACGGCTGGCCCGGATCGTCGCGGTGGACGATCGGTAGCTGGCGCCGGCCGTCGCTGGAGGTCCACATCCCCTCGTCGCGGCCCTGCCAGTAGTTCACCCAGGAGCTGCGCCCCCACTGCCGGTGATCGATCGGGCGCTGCAGCAAGCTGAGATCCTCGGTTCTGCCCTCGGCTTCAGCACGTTCGAAAGCGACCAACCACACGCACCGCACGTCCGGGTGCACCTCGCACATCCCGGTGGGCGACACCCCACCGCAGGGGCCGTTGCGCAGCTGCTTCGGGCAGGTCATCGGGCACGCGTAACCGGTAGCGGGCAGCGCGCACTGGCCACACATCCGGCAGCCGAAAGTGGCACCTTTGACCCGTTCCTCGGCCGCGGTGAACAGCCGGTTCGCCGTCGGATGCTGTTCCAGCCAGGCCGCTAACTTTCGGTACACTGGATTCGGTTCCAGCAGGTGGTGCAGCCGGTACAAGGTCCGCGCCCGCATTGACGGCGTGACCGGGGTGGGCCAGCCGGCGTGGCGCCGCTCGGGAGCGGCTCCGGCCCGATCGAGATGGTGTCGGGTCGGCATCAGGGACCCGCTGCGAGGCGGTTGAAGCCCGCCCCTCGCAACCGAGCGATCGTCGCGCGGAGGTGCTCGATCTCCCGGTGGAGCAGTTCTACGGCCTCTATCTCCGGCACCCGGACGGTGTTCGGGCTCGCGAGTAGGGGGCATCCGCAGTGTGGGCAGTTGAGGTCGTGCGCCATCTCACCCTCCTGACACTGCGGTGGCCTCTCAGACCACACCTATTAGTGAAGAGGGAGCCCTGGTACGGGACAACCGGGTCCAACCACGAAATCGCCAGCCATGCATTTGTGGCCTGACCACAAGCGCGGCACGCGGCGTCGGCGGCTACGCTCCGGGCGTCGCCGTCAGACCAGCGCCTGAGGAGATGCGATGACCTACTACCTCTACAAGCTCGTGCCTCCCCGGCCCACCTTCTCCGTCGACATGACCGACGCCGAGTCCGCGATCATGGAAGACCACGTCGGCTACTGGACCAACCTGGCGGCTGACGGCACCGCCGTCGTCTTCGGGGCGGTCGCCGATCCCGCCGGCATCTGGGGACTCGCTGTGGTCGAAGCCGATTCTGAACACGACGTCCGTGCGCTCGGTGACACCGACCCAGCCATCACCTCTGAACTGGCCACCTACCAGGTGCACCTGATGCCCGGCGCGATCGCCCGTCCGTAATCCCACCGACCAGGTGGGCAGTAGCCTGCCGGGACGCGAGGTCGAGAAGGGTAGCGCAAGCATGGACGTCTTCCAGGTCCACCAGCAGCTGCTCGCGGACTATGAGGCGTTCACGGCGGGGCTCACCAAGATCCACGATCCTCGAATCCTGGAGCACGTCCACCGGCGGGTCGCCAATGGAGACCAGTGGCCGGACGCTTACTTGTCGCTCAATCCCAATTTTGCCTCAGGCGGCTCGATCAGCGAACTGGTTAAGCAGGGGCTGCTTCACCCGGAGTGCGAACGGATTTTCCGCGTAAATAAGGAAGGGCCTCCTACAGCGCTGGAGCAGATGATCGACCTGCACCAGCACCAGCGGGAAGCGGTCGAGATCGCTCGGGGTGGGGCGAGCTATGTGCTGACCACGGGGACCGGGTCAGGAAAGAGCCTGGGCTACATCGTGCCCATCGTGGACAGTGTGCTGCGGCAGCGCGCCTCGGGCAGCTACCAACCCGGAGTGAAGGCGATCATCGTCTATCCGATGAACGCGCTGGCCAACAGCCAGCTGCACGAGCTAGAGAAGTTCCTTAAAAACGGTTACCCGGACCGCGGCGAGCCCGTCACCTTCCGGCGCTACACCGGGCAGGACCGGGAGGCCGACCGCGTTCGACATCCTCAACAACCCGCCAGACATCCTGCTCACCAACTACGTGATGCTGGAACTGGTCCTGACCAGGCCCGAGGAGCGGGATCGCCTCATCACCGCAGCGCACGGCCTTCGTTTTCTCGTACTGGACGAGCTGCACACCTACCGGGGACGGCAGGGCGCTGACGTGGCGCTGCTGGTGCGCCGACTGCGCGACGCGTGCGCCGCCGAGCAGATGCAGTGCGTCGGTACCTCAGCGACGATGACCAGTGAGGGCACCGATGCCGACCGGCGTCGCGAGGTGGCCGACGTGGCCACCCGGCTGTTCGGCACTCCAGTGGCGGCGCCCCATGTCGTCGGAGAGACGTTGCAGCGGACCACCAAAGGGGACGCCGACGACATCGCGGCAATCACCTCACGAGTCCGTTCCGGCAAGGCGAGTCGGAGCTACGAAGAGCTCGCGACCAATCCGCTTGCCGCGTGGGTCGAGTCTCAGTTCGGAGTCGTCAGCCGATCGGGCGATGGACGTCTGGTGCGCCCATCCCGTCCGTCCACCGTTCCCGAGGCCTCTCGGCGACTTGCCGAACTCAGTGGTGAGACGGCAGACGCGTGTTCTGCTGCGATCCAGATGACGCTGCGATCCGGTGCGGACATGCTGGACCCGCGGACCCAACGTCCGGTGTTCGCATTCCGGCTCCACCAGTTCCTGTCCAAGGGAGACAACGTCTACCTGAGCCTCGAACCGGAACTGGATCGCTACATCACCAGCCGCTACCAGACCGTGGTTCCCGAGCCCGGGAACATCCACAAGATCCTGGTGCCCGCCGCGTTCTGCCGGCAGTGCGGACAGGAGTACCTGGTTGTCAGCCGAGTCGACGAGGCGGAGACACGCCGCTACATGTCACGGCAGGACGCCGACGCCAGCGGGGGCGATTCGGTGAACGGCTACCTGTTCATCAGCTCCGAGTTGCCGTGGCCGGGCTCACTCGATGTCGCGATCAGCGAGCAGCGGATTCCCGACTCTTGGCTGGTCACCGGCCGCGATGGGCAGGCCACCGTGGCGAGCCGATGGCTGAAAAGGCTGCCCGAGTTGGTCAGCGTCGGTGTCGACGGGGTTGAGGTGGACGGGCCGGCGGGCACGTCAGCTGCCTACGTGCCCACACCGTTTAGCTTCTGCCTGCGCTGCCGGGTTTCCTACGAGCAGCGGGGGAACGACTTCGCCAAGCTGGCCTCGCTCGCCGCCGAGGGACGAAGCTCAGCGACGTCGGTCATCAGCGCGAGTGTGGTCCGGAGCCTTCGGGAACAGCTGGACCTCCCGGCCAAAGCACGAAAACTGCTCGCGTTCGCGGACAACCGCCAGGACGCGAGCCTGCAAGCGGGTCATTTCAACGACTTCATCCAGGTCACGCAGCTCCGCGGCGCCCTGTATCGCGCAATTGAGGCCAAGCCCGATGGGCTGAGCCACGAGGTGATCGAGCAGCGAGTGACGGACGCGCTGGGTATCACACTGGCTGACTTCGCCCAGAACCCCGAAGCCAGGTTCAGTGTGGAACGTAAGGCCTGGCAGGCGCTGAGGGCAGTCAACTCGACTCGAACGGTTGTACTGCTCGCCGGGATACTGCCTGAACTGAATCATGAGCAGGTACCGGGAGGCACACGCGAGACCGTCGAACAGTTAGCATTGCTCCTGAGCCAGGCGAATACGTGAGCCGCGTGCGTCGTGCCCGTTGACGACGAGCTGAACATCGAGATCAATCCTCACCTTGACCAACACTTTCTCAGCAATCCAGCCAAGCTCGCATTGCTTATCAAAGCGGCAGGCATTCAGCCTGGTGACCATGTAGTGGAGCTGGGCGCGGGCATCGGTACAGTAGCAGAGCGCGTGCCAGCATGCCAGAGTTTGACGGTCATTGAGTTCGGCATCAACTTGATTCCCCATTTACGCAAGCGAGTCCCTGAAGCCCGGGTTATTCAGGGCGATGCGTTGCTCATTTTGCCCACGGTGCGCTGTGATGTCTTGGTAAGCAACTTGCCATCGAAGTTGACGCCAGCTCTTGTTGGGTTGCTACCGAGGCTAGATTTCCGTGTGGCTTTCATAACCGCGTCGTCGATTGATGAATTAGCCCGATTGAGGGACTCATTTGCGCTTGAGACAGTTACCGTGCTTGAGCCAGATGACTTCCGGCCGCGACAGGCGGCGAGAGCTAGAATTGTAAAAGTCACGCGAGTGGAAGCGCACACGGGTTAACGAAGTTCACAGGGTGGTGCGCGGCGGGAGTTAGTATAGCCCCGACCACCTCAGGGCTATACAACCCTGCGACAACAACGTGCGGCTAGCACCGCACAGTCACCACACCGGAGATCGTCCAACACCCGGCCGTCAACGCCGTACCCTCGGCTCTGTGACCAATGCTGGAGCGGTGTCAGTGGGGGAGGCCGTCGCAGACGGAGAGCTGAACTGGCTGCTGCCGACCACTCGCAGGGTTTGTCGGATCGCGCAGCATCGGCTCGTGGATGCAGTCGGCGCAGGGCAGCGGGGCGGTGGTCGGCGATGAGCCGCACTCGCACGTCGCGGCCGGTCGCCGGTGGTTTCCTTCGACACGTCCGGCTTAATGCCGGCGCTGACACCGGCCGTTATCCCTTCACCCTGCCGGTGGTCGCCCAGTTGGCCCGCGCCGGTGGGCTGGAGCTGGATCCGGGAGTGACGTTTCTGGTCGGCGACAACGGCACCGGCAAGTCCACCCTGGTCGAGGCACTGGCAGCGGCCGCCGGGTTCAACGCCGAGGGCGGCTCACAGTCGTTTCGGTTCGCCACCCGCGCTACCGATTCCAGTCTGGGTGATCATCTGGTGCTGCGCTGGGGCACCACCAAACCGCGGACCGGGTTTTTCCTGCGCGCCGAGTCGTTCTACAACGTAGCCACCGAGATCGACCGGCTGGATAAGGAAAGCCCTTACCCGCTGCTGCCCGCCTATGGCGGCCGGTCACTGCACGAACGCTCCCACGGCGAGTCTTTCTTGGACCTGGTGACACACCGGTTCGGGCCGGGCGGGCTGTATCTGCTCGACGAGCCGGAGGCAGCGCTGTCCGTTCGTGGCTGCCTGGCCATGGTGGCGCTGATCGCTGACCTGATCGCCCAGGGCAGCCAGTTCGTGGTGGCCACTCACTCGCCGATCCTGCTCGCCGTGCCGGGTGCGCGGATCCTGCAGATCGAACCTGACGGTCAGATTGAGCAGGTCAGCTACGACCGGGCTGACCCAGTCGCACTGACCCGTGGATTCCTGACCGACCCGGACCGCTTCCTGCACCACCTGTTCAGCGACGAGAGCTAGCACTAAGCCGCTCGATGACCCACTCAGCGCTGCGGTGCAGCGGGATCGCCATCCCCGGATAGTCGCCCTGCTCGACGCGCAGCAGCAGCCGCGTGGTCACGTACAGCTGCGAGATCAGCCCGTCGCGGGTGTCCAGTTGCTCGCCGAGTTCGGCGCGTACCCGGTCAGCGACGTCCGGTTGCAGCAGGGAGTGCACGTACAGGCAGGCCGCGTCATAGCCCACTGGCGCGAGCCCCCACCCCTCCCAATCCACCAGCACGCACTGCGGAGCTAGCAGATTCGCCCAATGCAGATCCGTGTGCGCTGCGGTCCACCGCGACACCGTCATTTCGCCCGGGCGGTCACCGAAGAACACTGCCAGCCACCTCGTTACGTCGGCCTGTTGCAGGTGTGTCCGCTGGGTCGGCACCTCGGCCAGGGCACGTAGGGAGGTGCGCAGCTCTACCCACCAGGAGGCGGCGAGTTCGATGGGCCGCCGTAGCTCCGGCGTGTTCGAGCACGGCGTGCCCTCCGCGAGAGTCATCAGTTCGGCGCGCACCATCCACGTGCCGTCCTGCCATTCCCAATGGGCGATCACGCTCGGCTTGGCCACCCTGGTGATGACATTCGCTGCCCCGTTGCCCGTCCAGAAGTCCCCGTCGGCCCACGCCTGCTGTTCGACAACCATCCGCAACCAGCGGTCGCCGGCCGCGGTGCGCACCCGGCTGCCCATCGAACGGTCCGACCAGCCGAACAAAGGGTCTCCGACCGGGATGGCATCCGCGGCGGCGGCAGCCTTGGCGAACGTGTCGTGCAGCCACGCCCGGTGTGCGGCGTTTGCGGCGGCTCGATCCGACTCGGAGGGCATACCGCCCAGGCTAAGCAAAAGGTCACGACCTGGTCCCAGTGTGGCTACAGAAGGGATCAGCCTCGCTGGCCGCCGCGAGCCTGCGTCAGATTGACCCCCCGGTGCCGCGCGCCACGCTGAAGGCGGTAGTAGAGCAGGATTACCAGCACAAGTCCTACGCGGTGCGAGAAGGCAAGGTCGCCGAGTTCGACGCCTTCTGCAACCGGATGCGGCTGGACGACTACCTGCTGGCCACGTCGCAGGGCAAGACGTACCTGGGGCGGGTCGCGGGCGAGGCCACATACACCCTGTCGTCCGATCGGCGATCCAACCTGCGGCGCAAGGTCGAGTGGTGGAACACCACCCAGCCCGTACCATTCGCGAACCTTCCCCAGCCGCTGCCGGCCAAACTGCACAGCCAGGCCGACGTCGTCGAACTGACCAATTGAGATCGCGGCGATCGAGCAGCTACTCGCGACTCTGGGCGTTGCCGACCGGCAATCCGACCTGGTCGTCAGAGAATTACGGTTCCCAGACGTCGGCCGTGACCTGGCCGAGGAGCTGCTGATCAACCAGGAGTGGCTACAGCAACAGGCCGACCTGCTGTGGGAGCGCAAACAGGTAATCCTCTACGGCCCGCCGGGCACCGGGAAGACATACCTTGCTCGCAAGCTCGCCGAACATCTCTGCGGGCCGAGCGCGATGAAGCTCGTCCAGTTCCATCCGTCCTACACCTACGAGGACTTCTTCGAAGGTTTCCGTCCCGTGCAGCGTGCCGATGGCCAACTCACGTTCAAGCTGGAACCAGGGCCGTTCCGGCTGCTCGTGGAGGCGGCTCGCCAGCACCCCTCTGATCCCTACATCCTGATCGTTGACGAGATCAACCGGGCGAACCTCGCCAAAGTTTTCGGCGAGCTGTACTTCCTACTGGAATATCGGGATTACCCGATCGGCCTGATGTACTCGCCGGAGTCTGAATTCATCATGCCGCCCAATGTCTTTCTCATCGGCACGATGAACACGACCGACCGCTCACTCGGGCTGATTGATGCGGCGACGTTTCGCCTTCGTCGAGTTGCATCCGTCCAGACCACCTATCGCGGGGCTGCTCAGCGCCTGGCTCGACAAGCTCGCGAAGGACCAGGACGTTGAGCACAACCATGACGCCCCCGCCCTGCTCGACGCTCTCAACGCGCGCATCGATGACCAAGACTTGGCCGTCGGACCGTCTTACCTCATGCTGCCGCAGATCTACCGGAGCAAAGACGGGTTGGCGCGGGCGTGGGAAACTTCGATCCTGCCGCTGCTGGCCGACCAGCACTACGGCGCCCCACCCGCAGCGCTCGACAAGTACCGGCTGGACGCATTGCGTCCCGTGGTGGCTATGCAGCATCCCGCGCCAGGAGATGCTCAGGAATGATGCAGGTGAAGGTATTGGAGAACGGCGACGTCGAGCGCCGACTTACCTCGGAGCAGGGTCACCTGCTGGCTTCATCCGACGTTGTGACCGCATCGCCGCTACCACACGACACCAGTATGTGGAGAATCAAACCGAGAAGCGGACTCGTCGGCGTGGCGCAGGTGGGCGATATCGAGGTCTGGATCGAACCGAAGATGCAGATCGCCCGGCTGTTGTTCCTGGCGGGCTACGCAGATGGAAAGAAGTCGCTCGACTGGCGCGACGAGGACGTGACACTCGGCGTCGCCGAAGGGCTGGTGCCCGTGGTCGCGCGGTTCCTATGTCACCAGGCTGAGCTGGCCCTACAGCACGGACCGCTGAGCGGGTACCGCACCGTCGAGGAGTCATCCGCGGTGCTTCGCGGCCGCCTGCGGGAAGCCGATCAGCTGCGCCGGCATCACGGACGCGCGATCCCGATGGAGATCCGGTATGACGATTTCACCTCCGACGTACCGGAGAACCAGATCCTGCTCGCCGCGATCACCAGGATGGCCAGCGTTCCCCGAGTCCGCGACGAGTACCTGCGCCGGCTGGCTGCCGTGCGGTCCACCCTGACCGGCGTCACCATCCCCGGACATCGTGCGAGCCTTCCGTCATGGCACCCCAACCGTCTCAATCAGCGCTATCACTCCGTGCTGCGCCTCGCCGAGGTCATCTGGCAAGCCACCTCTCCGGAGCACGCGCACGGCTCGCCGGTGCTTGCCAACGGGTTCCTCTTCAACCTGTGGAAGATTTTCGAGGACTTCCTCGTCACCGCACTGTCGGAGGAGCTGCAGGCCCGCCACGGCGGAATGCGACGCAATTATCCGTGCCACCTCGACCAGGCTCGCGCGGTGGAGATGAAACCTGACCTGGTCTGGCAAGTGAACGGGCACCCTGTTGCGGTCGTCGATGCCAAGTACAAACTGGAAAAGCCGAGCCGGCACGTCATGTCGTGCAATATTCCGGTATCGAGATTGTCTGTCATGCGCTTGATCTCACGCTGCCCCCGGCGAAGCTCCTGGCGCATGTCGGGAACATTGCTGACGAACTGGTGGCGACCTCACTATCGGCATGAGGGGGTACCAGGTGGCGCGGCTTGGGATCGACCGGGACTTCCTGTGGGAGTTCGGCAAGCTGGAGCGGGTAATCCAGGAAAAGGTGCACGCTGCGTTCGCCAAGTTCGAGAAGGCCACCCACTCTGGTGTGCACCTAGAAAAGATCAACAACGTCCGCGACACCCGGCTACGTTCCATCCGGATCGACCAGTCCTGGCGCGGGATAGTGCTCGCTCCAGAGTCAGGTGACTCCTACCCGCTGCTCAAAGTGTTGCCGCACAACGATGCCTACGACTGGGCCTGCCGTCGACGGATCAGCGTCAACCGCGCGACCGGTGTCATCGAGGTGCGCGACGTCGCGGCCATCGAGGAGCGGTTACCCCAGCTGTCCGAGAACGCAACAGCGTCCACATCCCGGCTTCTCGACGGCGTGGGCGACGCGGATCTCGGTCGGCTGGGCATCGACGAGCAGGTACTGCCGTTCGCCCGGGTGCTGACTGAGCTCGATCAGCTCGAATCCGCCCGCGGGATCCTGCCTGAGCCGCTGGAGCCTGGGACTACTGCGCGGCGAGCGCATCGATGACATGAACGAGGACTTCGAGACGCTGGCTGGGTGCCGCTCCGACGTCCACGGCGCGCCTCCCATCCGGCATGGTGCGCGCACCCGATCGGCCGAGATGGACCACCTCGTGGCCGTGGTGCGGAGCTGGCTAGGCGATGGCGTGCAGCCGGGACAGGTTGGAATCGCGGCCCGGTCCAGCGTGCTCGTCGAGGCGGCGGTGGCCGCGCTCGCCGGTTCAGGTATTCCAGCTGTGTCGCTGGCGAAGCGCGCTTCGAGGGAGGATGAAGTGGCGGTCGCGACTATGCACAGGATGAAGGGACTGGAGTTCCGCTGCGTCGCTGTAGTCGGCGTCGGCCAGCAGCAGGTACCAGCACCGTCCGCCGTCACCCGGGCTACGGATGACCAGCGCTCGCACGACCTCGATATACAGCGCGAACGGTGCCTACTCTTCGTCGCCTGCACCCGTGCCAGCGAGAACCTGATGGTCTCGTGGCATGGAACACCAAGCCCATTGTTGCCGACCTGACTGCGCCCGGAACAGTAGATCGCGGATTCCTGCAGAACATCGCCTCAGCAGGGCGGTTGTGGCGACCGATGAGAACGCATCTCGGCTGGCTACGGCCTCGCACGGCACGGGTGGGTAACGCTCACCGTGCACCCGGCCGACGACGAGAACCGGTGGCGGCAGATCGTGGAGTGGATCCCGCAGGGTGCTACAGCCTCGTCGCGCCGAAGTCACTCGCTCGACAACTGCCCGATATCACGCCGAATCTGTGGATAACCCGTGAGTGGCAACCCGGGCTATGACTCCCATCGCCACTCACGGGGCCGCAGGCCACTACTCCCATTCGATGGTGCCGGGGGGCTTGCTGGTCACGTCGAGGACCACCCGGTTGATCTCGGGCACCTCGTTGGTGATCCGGCCGGAGATGCGGGCCAGCACGTCGTAGGGCACCCGGGACCAGTCCGCGGTCATCGCGTCCTCGCTGGATACTGGGCGCAGCACCACCGGGTGCCCGTAGGTGCGCCCATCGCCCTGCACGCCGACGCTGCGCACCTGTGCCAGCAGGACCACCGGGCACTGCCAGATGTCGCGGTCCATCCCGGCCGTGGTGAGCTCTTCGCGGGCGATCGCGTCCGCGGTGCGCAGCGTCTCCAGGCGGTCTGCGGTCACCTCGCCGATGATCCGGATCGCCAGGCCCGGCCCAGGGAACGGCTGGCGGTGCACGATCGTCTCCGGCAGCCCGAGTTCCAACCCGACCCGGCGCACCTCGTCCTTGAACAGTGCGCGCAGCGGCTCGACCAGCTCGAATTTCAGGTCCTCGGGCAGGCCACCGACGTTGTGGTGGCTCTTGATGTTCGCGGTGCCCGATCCGCCGCCGGACTCCACCACGTCCGGGTACAGGGTGCCCTGCACCAGGAAGCGGATCTCGTCACCGTGCCGGCCCGCCTCGGTTTGCAGATCCCGGGCCGCAGCCTCGAAGACCCGGATGAACTCCCGACCGATGATCTTTCGCTTCTGCTCCGGATCGGCCACCCCGGACAGCGCGGACAGGAACCTCTCCCGGGCGTCGATGGTGACCAGCTTGACGCCGGTCGCAGCGACGTAGTCTCGCTCCACTTGGGCCCGCTCGCCGGCCCGCAGCAGGCCGTGGTCGACGAACACACAGGTGAGAGCGTCCCCGACGGCTCGGTGCACCAATGCGGCGGCGACCGCGGAGTCCACCCCACCGGACAGGCCGCAGATCGATCTGCCGCCTTGGGTCTGAGCCTGGATCGCGGCCACGGTCTCGCCGATGACGTTGGCGGTGGTCCAGCTCGGCCGGATACCGGCGACCTCGTGTAAGAACCGGCGCAGCACCTCCTGCCCGTGTGGGGAGTGCACCACCTCCGGGTGGTACTGCACCCCGGCCAACTGCCGGTCGGTGTCCTCGAACGCCGCCACCGGGGCACCGGCCGACCGCGCGGTGACGGTGAACCCGTCCGGAGCGGCGGTGACGGCGTCGCCGTGGCTCATCCACACCGGACCGCGGGCGGGTAGCTCGCGGTGCAGCACGCCGCCACCGTCGAGCACCTGCAGGTCGGTGCGCCCGTACTCCCGCGTGCCGGTCTGTGCCACTTTGCCGCCCAGCGCGTCGGCCATCGCCTGGAAGCCGTAGCAGATTCCCAGCACCGGCACCCCAGCCTCGAACAGCGCTGGATCAACGCGGGGGGCACCGTGGGCGTACACGCTGGCCGGGCCGCCGGAGAGCACGATCGCCGCGGGCTTGCGGTCCAGGATCTCCGCCACTGATGCGGTGTGCGGCACGACCTCGGAGTACACCTGCGCCTCACGGACCCGGCGAGCGATCAGCTGGGCGTACTGCGCCCCGAAGTCGACGACCAGAACAGCTCGTGAGTGGGAAACAGTGTTATAGCACTTAATGGCACTCACAAGCCTTCGGCCACAGCCCGAAGGCCCGCTCAGCCAGCGCGGTGATGGTCAGCGCGGGGTTCACTCCGAGGTTCGCGCTGATCGCCGAGCCGTCCACGACGAATAGGCCCGGGTAGCCGTGCACCCGGTGGTGGGCGTCGATGACGCCGTCGGCGGCGGTCGCGCCCATCGGGCAGCCACCGAGGAAATGCGCCGTCAACGGGAGCCCGAACAGCTCACCCCAGGTGCTGCCCGCGGTACCACCGATGTGCCGGGCGGTGAGCTGGCTGGCCTGGAAACCGGCGGGGATGAAGGTGGGGTTGGGCTCGCCGTGACCGGACCGCGAGGTCAGCCGACCGCGGCGACGGTAGGTGGTCAGCGAGTTGTCCAGGGTCTGCATCACCAGCAGGATCACCGTCCGTTCACTCCAGCGTCGTACCTTCAACAACCGCACCATCTTGGCCGGGTGCCGGGCGACGAAGTGCAGCAACTGCCTCCAACGCGGGGTGTCCGACGCACCATCGGTGGCCAACGTCTGCAGCAGGGCCATCGCGTTGCTGCCCCGCCCGTAGCGGACCGGTTCGATGTGGGTGTGGTCGTCGGGGTGGAAGGAGGAGGTGATGGCCACCCCGCGGGAGAAATCACGCTGCGGGTCCACGGTGGCCCGGCTGGCACCGACGATCGCTTCGGAGTTCGACCGGGTGAGCTCCCCTAGCCGGGGCGAGAGCCGGGGCAGCACGCCCTCATCGCGCATCCGGTGCAGCAGCTGCTGGGTGCCCCAGGTGCCGGCGGCGAGCACCACCTGACCCGCCCGGATCGTCCGACGCCCCCCTGGCCCGATACGCAGCTTGCCGGTGCGCACGGCGTCGACCAGCCAGGTTCCGTCCGCCTGCGGGCGTACCGCGGTCACCGTGGTCAGCGGGTGCACGATCGCCCCGGCCCGTTCAGCGAGGTAGAGATAGTTCTTCACCAGGGTGTTCTTGGCGCCGACCCGGCATCCGGTCATGCAGGAACCGCATTCGGTACAGCCGGTCCGTCGGGGGCCCGCGCCGTCGAAGTAGGGGTCGTCGACCTCCTCGCCCGGCCGGCCGAAAAGCACCCCGACGGGGGTGGGACGGTAGCTCTTGGAGACCCCCATCTCCCCCGCGACTCGCCGCATGACCTCGTCAGCGGCGGTGTGCCCGGCGTAAGTCGTCACGCCGAGCATACGTTCCGCCTGGTCGTAGTGGGTCTCCAGCTCGGCGCGCCAGTCGGCGAGATGTGCCCACTGCGGATCGTCGAAGAACGCATCGGGCGGCCGGTAGAGCGTGTTGGCGTAGTTCAGCGACCCGCCTCCGACGCCGGCGCCGGCCAGCACCACGAGGTCGCGAAGCAGGTGGATGCGCTGGATTCCGTAGCAACCCAGTGCCGGCGCCCAGAGGAACTTGCGCAGCTGCCAGGACGTGGTGGCGAACTCGTCGTCGGCGAAGCGCCGCCCCGCCTCGAGCACCCCGACCCGGTAGCCCTTCTCGGTCAACCGCAGCGCCGCGACGCTGCCACCGAACCCGGATCCGACCACCACCACGTCGTAGTCGACCACGCCGACGACCTCCTCATACGTCCTGCCCGCAGCGTAAACCGCGCGATCTCCCCCTTGCGGCCGTGGGAGCCGATCCAGCGAGCAGCACCGCGACGAGGGCAACCCCCGCCAGGGCGGTGGGTAGGGACGTCAGCGACGCCGCGAGTCCCACTCCGGCGATGCGGCACCAGCCGCGGCGGCAGCCAGTGTCCCGGCGGTGGCCGTCAGAGCTCCCGCGATGAGCAGCCGGACCGGGTCGAAGGATCGCACGAGTGCGTTACCGGCGAAGCGCCCCGCCGCAGCGGCAGAAGCGAACACCGCCGGGACTGTAGAGCTCCACCCGGCGCTGGCGTGCAGCAGCGCACCGAGCCCGATCATCAGCAGCGCCGCGCCCAGCTCACCATCGGTCGAACCCGACCTGACCTGCACCGCGGGCAACGCAGCCCCCCAAGCCCCCCACAACAAACCGAACGCCGCAAACCCCCCCAGCGCCCGCGTCACCCTGTGCCCGCGTGTTCTATCTAGGGTCGGACGGTGAGGCCGACCTTCTGGAACTCTTTGAGTTCTGAGTAGCCGGTCTTGGCCATTGCACGGCGCAACGCGCCGAACAGGTTCACCGTGCCACTGGGGTCGTCAGACGGGCCGAACAGCAGCGTGTCGATGTCGATCGAACCAGTAGACACCTCGCTGACGTGGCTCCGCGGCAGCGACGGGTGCGCTGCCGCGGCGGTCCAGTACAACCCGTTGCCGGGCGCCTCGGCGGCGGCGGCGAGTCGCTCACCGAGCATCACCGCGTCCGCCCCGCAGGCGATCGCTTTGGCCACGTCACCACTGGTACGCATGCCGCCGTCGGCGATCACGTGCACGTAACGCCCACCGGTCTCATCGAGATAGTCCCGCCGGGCGGCGGCGGCGTCGGCGACCGCGGTGGCCATCGGCACGCTGATGCCGAGCACATCGCCGGTGGATGTGCTCGCCCCCGCACCGTGCCCGACGATCACCCCAGCCGCCCCGGTACGCATCAGGTGCATCGCGGTGCGGTAGTCGCCGACTCCCCCAGCAATGACCGGGACGTCCATCGACGCGATGAACTCCACCAGGTTGAGCGGTTCCGCCGCACGGGAGACGTGCTCGGCCGACACGATGGTGCCCTGCACGACGAGGATCTCGACGCCGGCGGCGAGCAGATCTGGAGCGAGATCCCGGGCATGCTGCGGGCTGACCCGGGCGGCCACCGTCACGCCGGACTCGGCCACCTTGCCGATCGCCTCGGTGAGCAGCTCGATCTTGATCGGGGCCGCGTGCCACTGCTGCAGCAGCCGTACCGCCGCGGCATCGTCGGGCTCTTCCATCGCGGAGCGCAGCTGCAACAGCAGCTTGTCGACGCCTCCGTGGCGGGCCCACAGTCCCTCGGCGTTGAGCACGCCAAGGCCGCCCAGCTCACCGATCCGCACGGCCATCGCCGGTGACACGATCGCGTCGGTGGGATGGGTCACCAGGGGGATGTCGAAGCGGTAGGCGTCGATCTGCCAGGCAGTGGACACATCCCGCGACGAGCGGGTGCGCCGCGACGGCACGATCTGGACGTCGTCGAAGTCGTAGCCGCGCCGCCCGGTGCGGCCCATCCCGATCTCCACCAGGTCGCGCATGTCAGCCCACCACGTAGTTGGGGGCCTCGACCGTCATGGTGATGCCATGCGGGTGACTCTCCTTCAGACCCGCTGCGGTGATCCGCACCAGCTGCGCGCCTTGCAAAGCCGGGATCGTCGCGGCGCCGGCATAGCCCATCGCCGCTCGCAGGCCCCCGACCAGTTGGTGCGCCACCAGCGACAGTGGCCCCCGGAAGGGCACCCGCCCTTCGATGCCTTCGGGTACCAGCTTGTCGTCGGAGAGCAGATCGTCGGCGAAGTAGCGGTCCCTGGAGTAGGAGCGACCGCCGGTGCGAGATGCCATGGCGCCCACCGAACCCATCCCGCGGTAGGTCTTGTACTGCTTGCCGTCGACCAGGATCAGGTCCCCCGGGGACTCGGCAGTGCCCCCCAACAAGCTGCCCAGCATCACCGAGCTGGCCCCGGCGACGATGGCCTTGGCGATGTCTCCGGAGAACTGGATCCCGCCGTCCCCGATCACTGGAACACCCGCAGGGCGGCACGCCCGGTCCGCCTCGAAGATGGCGCTGATCTGCGGCACGCCCACCCCGGCCACCACCCGGGTGGTACAGATCGAGCCGGGCCCCACCCCGACCTTGACCGCGTCCGCGCCGGCGTCGACCAGCGCCTGCGCGCCGGCCCGGGTGGCCACGTTGCCGCCGATGACGTCGACGCCGGAGCCTAGCTCAGCCTTGAGCAGCCTGATCATCTCCAGCACCCCGCGGGAGTGCCCGTGGGCGGTGTCCACGACCAGCACGTCGACGCCGGCATCGACCAGCAGCGCGGCCCGCTGCTTGGCGTCCTCGCCGACCCCGATCGCGGCGCCGACCAGCAGCCGTCCATCGGGGTCCTTGGTCGCCAGCGGGTATTTCTCGGTCTTCACGAAGTCCTTGACGGTGATCAGGCCGCGCAGCATGCCGTGCCCGTCGACGATCGGCAGCTTCTCTATCTTGTGCCGGCGCAGCAGACCCAGCGCCGCCTCCGCGGTGACCCCCACCTGCGCTGTGATCAACGGCTGTTTGGTCATCACCTCGGCGACCCGCTTGTCGAAGTCGACCTCGAAACGAATGTCGCGGTTGGTGATGATGCCGACCAGCACGCCGGCGGAGTCGGTGACGGGCACTCCGGAGATCCGGTAGCGGGCGCACAGCGCGTCGACATCGGCCAGGGTGTCCTCCGGGGAACAGGTCACCGGGTCGGTCACCATGCCCGCCTCGGACCGCTTGACCACCTCGACCTGCGCGGCCTGCTCGGCCGCCGGCAGGTTGCGGTGCAGCACCCCCATCCCACCGTGGCGGGCCATCGCAATGGCCATCCGCGCCTCGGTCACTGTGTCCATCGCCGAGGAGACCAGCGGCACCCGCAGCACGATGTTGCGCGAGAGTCGGGTCGACGTGTCAACCTCCCCGGGTACCACGTCGGACTCTGCGGGCAACAGCAGGACATCGTCAAAGGTCAGACCGAGCTGCGCGAACTTCGACGGGAAGCCGGGCGCGGTGTGCTCGCTGGTCATGCGACGATGGTATCCGTCCTGGTTGTGTCCACCGGCGCCGTCTACTCCCGACCATCCGCCGGGTGCTATCCACCGGGCGGGTACCGTGCCAGCCGTGGCGCATGACTCTCTTCCCCCTGACCCGTTCGCCGGTGATCCGGAGGACCCGGCGCTGGCCCTGGAGGCCTTGGGTCACTCCGAGGATGCCGACGACGAGCCGCTGGATGACGAGGAGCGGGCCGGACTGCTCGCTGACCTTGGTGATCTGGCCGTCTATCAGGCCCTGCTGGCGCCCCGCGGGCTACGCGGTATCGCGGTGGACTGCCCTGACTGCGCTGAGCAGCACTACCACGACTGGAATTTGCTGCGAGCCAGCTTGCAGCAGCTGCTCGAGGTCGGCCGGATGCGCCCGCACGAGCCCGCCTACGACCCGGACCCAGACGGCTATGTGACGTGGGAATACTGCCGTGGATACACCGATGCGGTGCTCGCCGAGAATGGTGGCTGAGCCGCTTCACCGGCAGTAGGGAGACCGCCCCGGCCCGACTTGGTCACAACCCGGCGCGGTGCGTACACCTGGGGGGCCGCTACCCGGGGGGACACCATGCAGGTGGTCCCTTCTATGGGGTGGCGTACCCACATTGTTCGCGGGACCATTCCCCGGCTTGTCGGCAGCGTTGCCGCCGGTGAAATCTTTGCCGATAGTACTGCCGCTCGTGGGGCCGCCACCGCGGTCGCCGCTCGTGTGATCATCCGTGGTCGTTCCGGCCGAGGGGCTGCCGGTCGGGCTCGGGACCGGGTAACCAGGATGTGGATAGCCCGGGCCGGGGTGGAGTTTGTCGGGCCCCGGTGATGTCACGCTGTCGGGCGACTCGGTGGTCGAATCCGGCGCTGTGGTCGCATCCGTGGAGGTGGTTACGTCGGTCGACGCCGACGCACCAGATCTCGGTCTTCCGCTGGGGATCCCCGGTGGGGAGAAGCCCGGCGCCCAAGGCGGCGGTGTCGCCGAGCCGTCAGCCGGTGACCCGTTGAGCATCTGTTCGAGCTGACGGTGGCTCGCGGTGAGGTCGTTGCGGCCCTCGGACTCGCTGATCGCCGGGAGCTGGTTCTGAACGCGTTGCAAGGACGCCCTGGCTCGCTCGGGATCGCCGTGATTCAGTGCCGTCCGGGCCTCGTTGAGCTCGGTCCGAACCGTGGCCGCCGTCTCCACCGAGCGGGCATAGTCGCCATAGAGCACCTGAGTCACGCCCCACAAGCGGTCGCCCGGTTGCGCGGACTTGGCGACCAATCCCACCGAGGAGAAGGCGATCACCAGCACGGCCGCCGCGGCGGCGATCGATCCGAACACCGGATTACGGCGACGCACCGGCCGGCGCCCGGCGCGGATCGCCGCCAAGGCGGTGTCGGTGTCCACCAGCTCTGTGAACGGCTCGTCATCAATCTCCTGGCGCCACCCGGCCAGCATGCGCGTCAACTCGTCACGGTCGCCGCTCGGGCAGTAGCCGGGCCGGCTGATCAAATCGAGCAGCGCGTCATCGGCCTGTACGGCAGCCAGATCAGCGGGCATCTCATGAGGATCCCCGTTGGAATAACCGGTACGGGGGAAGTCGTCTCGACCAGGCACTCAGACCACCCCCTCAGACGCCAGCGCGCTACGCAGCCGACCGAGAGCTCGGTGCTGCGCCACCCGGACCGCGCCAGGAGTCGAGCCGACGGCCTCGGCGGTCTCCTCCGCGGACAGCCCCACCATGACCCGCAAGCGGACGATCTCTCGCTGCTTGTCCGGCAGGGTCTCCATCAGCTTGGTCATTCGTATGGCGAACTCGCCCTGCATCGCCTGTGCCTCCGGACCTTCAGCCTGGTCCGGAGTATCGGGGACCTCCGGAACCGGCTCGGAGCGATTGCGTGCCGAGGACCGGTGGGCGTCGGCCACCTTGTGCGAGGCGATGCCGTAGACGAAGGCGAGGAATGGCCGGCCTTGGTCGCGGTAACTGGGCAGGGCCGTGAGCACCGCGAGACACACCTCCTGAGCTACATCATCCGCCGAAGCGAACGTCTTTTCCTGGCCACCGACGCGAGCACGGCAGTACCGCACCACCAGGGGACGAATCCGTCGGAGCACACCCTCAACGGCTTGTGACTTCCCGTTGACGGCATCACCGATTAGGACGTCGAGATCGTCCCCTACTGCGGTCATCGCTGGATGCAGCCCTGCCGTTACGACGAGAGACCAGCCGGGCTGAACGCCGGCCGGCGGTGGCCACTGCGTTGTCCCGGCGTCCATCATTATCCGCCGAGACACGGGCACCTCACGGCAAACCGTAGTGGTACCCAGGTCAGATCCCGCACGCGGTGTCGCCGCGCGATGGGCGCGGCGGTACCACCGGCCGAACAGCAGCTACGGCCGATGGCGTCGCCATCGGCCGTAGCTGCACACATCTTCTGGCGCCCTGCTTCAGGCCACCAAATGCGCCGTCACGCCACCAGACCGCGCCGGAAACCGTGCGCGACAGCCTGAGCGCGATCTCGCACCCCGAGCTTGCGGAAAAGCCTGCGGGCATGAGTTTTCACAGTGTCCTCGGACAGATACAGCTCCCGCCCGATCTGTCCGTTGCTCTTACCCTGGCTCATTCCGCGCAGGACCTGCAGCTCCCGCTCGGTGAGCTGGACACCGGGGTCGGACGGGGGACGAGGCGCCGGGACCGACGTACTGGCCAGCGTATGAGCCAGCGCCGCGACGAGTTCTGGTCGCGACGCATCCCAGCGCAGGTAACCCCGGGCGCCGCCGGCGATCGCCGCGGCGATACTGCCCGCGTCGTCCGGCGCCCCGAACACGATGACGTTCGCCTGCGGGTGCGCCGACACCAGGCGGCGGGTCGCCTCGACTCCAGCCGGGACGGCACGCTGCGTTCCGACCAGCACCACATCCACCGGCTGCCGAGAATAACGAGCTAAGAGCTCATCACCGTGTGCGACGCAGTCGATCCGGGCGACGCCGGGGACCGCGGACATCACACGAGTAAGACCCTCGCGGACCTGTCGCCGGTCGTCGCAGATGAGAACTGCGGTCACGGATGAACTCCTCTCGTGCAGCCAACTGATGTGCCCACCTCCCTATCGGTCATGCAGACCCGGAACTTGACACGATCTGATGGATTTCCATCAAGACCATCAAGGACCGGAGCCGCACGCTCCCAGCGGCCGCTATCACCGAGGTGGAGCAACCCTCACTCTACCGAGTGTAAGCGGATCCCGGCAGTACCGTGAACAAGGATGATTCGGGCATAGCGGCTATCCCAAGGCACGCCACGACGGTCCCCATACCCTTTTGGGGTTCGGGGACCGTCGTGGCGATCATTACTAGGCCCGCTGAGCTGGCCGGCTGCGATCGCTACATACCCGGCCCATGCCCGTGACCGTGCCCCTGACCCTGGCCGGCCGGGGGTGCCTGCGCCGGCTTATCGACCACCGCGCTCTCGGTGGTGATGATCATCCGGGCGATGGACGCGGCGTTGACGACCGCCGAGCGAGTGACCTTCACGGGGTCCACGACGCCTGCGGCAACGAGATCGCCATAGGTCTGGGCTTCGGCGTCGAAACCGTGGCCCCACTGCATGTCGCGCACCTTGGCGACCACCACAGATCCCTCGACGCCCGCGTTGTTCGCGATCCAGCGAACCGGAGCGGCGCTGGCGGCGCGCACCACAGCGACGCCGATGGCCTCGTCGCCGAGCAGTCCGAGGTCGCCGATCGAGTCGGCGGCGTGCACCAGCGCCACACCGCCACCGGGCACGACGCCCTCCTCTACGGCCGCCCTCGACGCCGACACGGCATCCTCGATCCGGCCCTTGCGCTCTTTGAGCGCGGTCTCGGTGGCCGCACCGACCTTGATCACCGCTACCCCACCGGCGAGCTTGGCTAGCCGCTCCTGCAACTTCTCGCGGTCCCAGTCCGAGTCGGTCTCCTCGATCTCGCGACGAAGCTGCGCGGCGCGGGCGTCGACTTCCGCCTGATCACCGCCACCCTCTACGATGGTGGTCTCGTCCTTGGTCACCACGATGCGCCGGGCCCGGCCGAGCATCTCAATCCCGACCTCGGTCAGCGTGAGACCGACCTCGGGATTGATCACCTGTGCACCGGTGACGACGGCGAGGTCATCCATGAACGCTTTACGGCGGTCACCGAAGAACGGCGCCTTGACAGCCACCACGGCAAGGGTCTTTCGCAGCGCGTTGACCACCAGCGTGGACAGCGCTTCGCCTTCGACGTCCTCAGCCACGATGAGCAACGGCCTGCCGGCCTGGCCAACCAGCTCAAGTACCGGCAGCAGGTCCATGATCGAGGAGATCTTGTCGCGGTGCAGCAGGAGGAAGGCGTCGGTCAGCACCGACTCCATCCGCTCAGGATCGGTGACGAAATAGGGCGAGATGTAGCCCTTGTCGAACGCGACGCCCTCGGTGAACTCCACCTCGGTGGCCATGGTGGACGACTCCTCCACGGTGATGACGCCGTCCTCGCCGACCTTGATCATCGCCTGGCCGATCAGGGCGCCGATCTCCGGGTCACGCGAGGACACTGTGGCGACCTGGGCTATTGCCTGCTCGCCGACGACCGGTGTGGCCCTGGCCACCAGCGCGGCGGCAACCGCATCCGCGGCCGCCGAAATGCCGCGACCGAGCGCGATGGGGTTGGCGCCGGCGGCCACATTGCGCAGGCCCTCCCGGACCATCGCCTGAGCCAGCACGGTGGCGGTGGTGGTGCCGTCACCAGCGACGTCGTTGGTCTTCGTCGCCACGCTCTTGGCGAGCTGGGCGCCGAGGTTCTCATAGGGGTCGGAAAGCTCGATCTCACGGGCGATCGTCACCCCGTCGTTGGTGATCGACGGGCCGCCGTACTTCTTCTCCAGCACCACGTGCCGGCCACGTGGACCGAGAGTTATCTTGACCGCGTCAGCGAGCTGGTCGACTCCGCGCTCCAGCGCACGCCGGGCGGTCTCGTCGAACGTGATCTGCTTGGGCATTGTCTGCCTTCCTCACAGGCGGAATCTGGTAAGGCTCCGGCCCCTACACGGGATCAACCGGGACCCGAAATACAGCCGCCCCGCTGACCCCCGGAAGGGGCCCGCGGGGCGGCTGACGACGGTCGAACCGTCAGTTGACGACGACGGTCGAACCGTCAGTTGACGACAGCGAGCACGTCACGCGCGGAGAGGATCAGGTACTCCTCGCCGTTGTACTTGATTTCGGTGCCGCCGTACTTGGTGTAGATGACGACGTCGCCGACGTTCACATCCATCGGGATGCGGGTGCCGGTGTCATTGACGCGACCCGGGCCCACGGCCAGGACCTTGCCCTCCTGGGGCTTTTCCTTGGCGGTGTCCGGAATGACGATGCCGGACGCGGTCGTCGTTTCAGCCTCACTGGCCTGAACGACGATCTTGTCCTCGAGCGGCTTGATGTTCACGCTCGCCACGGTGTGACCTCCACTTTTTGGGGTCTTCGAAGAGCTGGCAGGTTGTCTGATACTGGCTCCTGCCACCTCGCCGTCGCGGGGGTCGAGGCGGCCCGGGCCGTTGCTGGCACTCTGGGGACCAGAGTGCCAATTAGCAGACTACTGTGCCGACTGCTAACACTCAACTGGGGTGCCCTAACCCCCTTGGTCGGGCTTAACAACACTGTCAACCCTGGTTGGCGGTACTTGAAGGGCTGCCTACCAGGGAGGTGGTGATCGGGAGGGCAGGGTTGGCGGGGATGTTGAGTGGCGAAGGGGGCGTGGCGGCGGCGAGCAGGTGCGCGCCGAGCGCGGCCACCATGGCTCCGTTGTCGGTACACAGCCGCGGTCTGGGCACTCGTAGCCGCAGGTTGGCCGCAGTGCAGCGCTCACCCGCCAGTGCACGCAACCGGGAGTTCGCGGCGACCCCGCCGCCGATGATCAGGGTGTCGATGCCCCGGTCAGTGGCCGCCCGGATCGCCTTGGCGGTGAGCACGTCGACCACGGCTTCCTGGAAGGCGGCCGCCACGTCGGCTACCGGCACCGGGGTTCCCTGGGCCTGCAGCGCCTCGATATGCCTGGCGACCGCGGTCTTGAGCCCGGAGAAAGAGAAGTCGTAACACGCATCGCCGGGACCGGTCAGGCCACGGGGGAATCGAACGCTGCCCGGGTCCCCATCCGCCGCGGCCCGGTCGATGAACGGCCCACCGGGGAAGCCGAACCCGAGCAGCCGCGCCACCTTGTCGAACGCTTCCCCGGCGGCATCGTCGACGGTGGCCCCCAGCGGGTGCATCGGCGCCACCAGTGAGGGGACCTCCAGCAAGCTGGAATGCCCGCCGGAGACCAGCAGGGCCAACGCAGGGGGTAGCGGACCGTGCTCCAAGGTGTCCACCGCGACGTGCGCGGTGAGGTGGTTGACCCCGTACAGCGGGACGTCCCAGGCCGCCGCGTAGGCCTTGGCCGCAGCCACCCCGACCAGCAACGCACCAGCCAGACCCGGGCCCGCAGTCACCGCCACCGCATCCACATCCGACGGCGCGACCCCGGCAACCCGCAGCGCGCGACGCACCGTCGGCACCATCGCCTGCAGGTGGGCCCGGGAGGCGACCTCGGGCACCACGCCGCCGAACCGGGCGTGTTCGTCCACACTGGACGCGATCTCGTCGGCGAGCAACGTGACCGTCCCGTCGCCCGCCAGCGCCACGACGCCCACTCCGGTCTCGTCGCAGGAGGACTCGATGCCCAGCACGATCCCCATGGTCGTCATCGGTGGGCCTGCCGGCGCATGGTGAAAGCGTCGGCTCCGCTGGGCCGGTAGTAACCGCGGCGGATACCGATCACATCGAACCCTTCGCTGCGATACAACCGGATCGCCGAATCGTTGTCGGTGCGCACCTCGAGGAACACCGTGGCCCCTTGCGCGTGGTCGAGGATCGCCCGCAACAGCGCCCGGCCGATCCCTCGGCGCTGATGCGCGGGGTCCACCGCGAGTGTGTGCACCTCCGCCTCGCCGCCGACCCGGGCCAGGCCCACGTAGCCGATCAGCGAGCTGCCTTCCCGTGCGGAAAGGTAGTGATGACCCGCCGCCAGCGCCTCTAGGAACGCCTCCGGGCTCCACGGGTCGTCGCCGTCGAACAACGCGCACTCCAGTTCGGCGCAGCGCTGCGCGTCGTCGGCCACCATCGGCCCGATCAGGACGCTCATACCGGCGTCACTCGCTTGCGCGGTCCCGGTTCCCACGCGTCGGGGCGCCGCAGGTACAGCGGGAGCAATGGCCCCGGCGTGGCGCGTGCCCGCACCTCCGCGGCTACCACAGCGACCAGCGCGGCCGGGTCGGGGTAGCGCGGCGGCACTGCCGGTAGCTCCAGTATCTCGGCGGCTCCGGCCACCCGCGAGACGCCGGTCAGCGCCAAGTCCAGCGGCACGTCGACGTGGGGACCATCCACCCGGGCGCCGCGCTCGTCGTAACGGGCCCAGTAGACCTCTCGGCGCCGAGCGTCCGTGATCACTAGTAGCGGGCTGCCGGTACCCGCCCGGTAGGCGATCGCGTCCAGGCTGCACACCGGGAAAACCGGGAGGCCTAGCGCATCGCCCAGCGCCGCGGCGGTGACCATCCCGACCCGTAGCCCGGTGAACGGACCCGGACCCGCTCCGCAGACCACCGCGTCGAGATCGCGCATCGATGCTCCGGCGGTGCCCAGCACCGAGCACACCGACGGCATGAGCAGCTCGCCGTGTGCCCGGGCGTTGACGGTGACCCGCTCGGCGAGGACCTCCGGCGATCCGACTGCGGGCAGCCGTAGCAGCCCGGCCGTCACCGCGGAGGTCGCCGTGTCCAGAGCCAACACCAGCACGGATGACGAGCTTACGGATCACGTGTTTCGCCGCACGCAGCAAGGCAGGCCAGCTCCGGTATCAACCGGTCCGGGCCGCGCAGCTCGGCGATGCGAGTCTCGTCAGCGCGACCGCTGGATCGGTCTAGCCGGATCAGCAGGTGCTCGTCGGCCAGCCGCTCGGCCATGCCCTCGCCCCACTCCACCACCACGGCCGCCGCCAGCAGGTCGGTGTCCAGGTCGAGGTCGTCCAGCTCAGCTGTGCCACCGAGCCGGTAGGCGTCGACGTGCACCAGCGGCACCCCCCGGCCGCCCGGCAGTGTCGGGTGCTCGCGGGCGATGACAAAGGTCGGGGAGGTCACCGGCCCGCGGACCCCCAGCCCGGCGCCGATACCGCGGGCCAACACCGTCTTTCCCGCGCCCAGCGGCCCGGACAGCACCACCACGTCACCCGGGCACAGGCGCTCGCCCACGGCCCGGCCCAGGCGTTCGGTATCTGCTGGGGTCGCCAGCTTCAGAGTCACGTTCACCTGCGTGGCAGCGCCCCTGTGCATCGGGCCAGTAAGTCCAGCAGGTGTTCGTTGACCCGCTTCGGTTGCTCCAGCATGGTCATGTGACCGGACCCCTGCACCTGCACGAGCTCCGCGTCGGGCAGTAGCGCGGCGATCGCCTCGGAGTGCTGGAACTGAATCAACCGGTCGCCGTCGGAACCGAGCACCAGTGCCTTGGCGAACTGCAGACCGGCCAGCGCCGAGTACCGGTTGTGCGCCCCGAAAACGGCCAGGAAGTCAGTCATGACTTCGAAGGAGGTAGCCCGGATCATCGTGTACATCAGCTCGACCAACGCCGGATCGATCGCCTCGTCACCGAAAGCAAGCTCGCGAGTCAGGCCCCACACCAGATTCCGGCAGACTTCGCGCCCGCGGTCGACGGCACGGGCGCTCGGCTCCCAGCGCGACAGCACACCGGCCACCGGCATGATCGGGTTTCGCCGGGACAGCAACGGCCTGGGCAGGCCCGACCGCCCGATATCCCCGGCGCTGGTGTTGAGGAAAGCCACCCCACAGATCCGGTCGGCGAACAGCTCAGCATTGTCCTCGGCCAATGCCATGATCGTCATTCCGCCGAGGGAATGCCCAACCAGCACCACCCGCCCCTCCGGGGCGGCGGTGCGGATCACCGCGTGCAGGTCCCTGCCGAGCTGCTCGATAGTGCAGGCATGTCGGGACGAATGACCGGACCTACCGTGGCTGCGCAGGTCATAGAGCACCTGGCGTACCCGTGGCGCGGTGGAATGCGCCAGCTCGTGTCGTTGATACAACCACGATCGGCGGTCCAGCGTGTAGCCATGCACCAGGATGACGCTGAGCTCGGGCGCTCCCCCATCGATCGGATCGACTTCCTCCACCGACAACGCCACACCGTCATCGGCGGTTATCGTGTACTCGCGGTCGGGCGGGAGCAGGTCCGGCAGGTCGTCAGGGAGTTCGGCAACGGACCTGCGCAACTTGCCCATGCGGTTGTGATACGCGCGACCAGCAACCAACGCAGTGGCTGCCGCCGTGCCCAGCAGGCCACCAGCGACCCACCTGGCGAGCCTCATCGGGTCACCTGCGCTCCGTTACGATCCCCAATAAGATCTTCGTTAAGATCCTCGTTGAAATCCACAGTAGTCGGATGGCGACCGCGCACTGTCCTGGTCAACCGCGGCCGCACCATCCCTGCGACGACTTCATAGTGGATGGTTCCCAGCTTGTCCGCCCACTCCGCCGCGGTGGGAGCGCCGCTTTCGCCAGTACCGAAGAAAAGCACCTCCGCGCCCGGCACGACCGTGTCGTCCCCGCAGTCGACCATCACCTGGTCCATACACACCCTTCCCACCACTGGACGGCGCCGCCCGGCCAACCACACCTCGAGGCGGCCGGTGAGCACCCGAGGCACGCCGTCGGCATATCCGGCGGGAACCAAAGCCAGGGTGGTCTCTCGATCGGTATGCCAGACGTGCCCATATGACACGCCCTCGCCAGCCGGGACGCGTTTGATCATCGCGACCTGCGAACGCAGCGTCATTGCTGGTCGTAGATGGTAACTCAGCCCGGGCACCGGTGAGAGCCCGTAAACAGCGATACCCGGTCGAACCAGGTCATAGTGCAGATCGGGCCGGGTCAGTGTGGCCGCGGAGTTCGCCAAGTGCCGCAGCGGTCGCAATCCGGCGTCCCGGGCCACCTGGTAGGCCTCGTCGAAACATCTCACCTGCTGTTCAATGATCGGGTGACCGGGATCGTCGGCGTGTGCGAGGTGTGACCAGATCGCGGCGACCTCGACGCCCCGGGCAGTCACCGCCGCGCGGACCAGGCCGGGCCACTGGTCAAGGCCGGCACCGCCGCGGGTCAGCCCCGTATCGACCTTGAGATGAACCCTGGCGGTGGTGCCGATCGCCGCTGCGGCTGCCGCGACGGTGTCGAGTTGGCCGGTGGAGTAGACGCCGAGCTCGACGCCCGCGACGAGCCCGGCGGCGAGGTCCTCCCCGGGAGCGCGCAGCCAGGCCAGCACAGGTGCGGTGATTCCTCCGTGGCGCAGCTCGAGCGCCTCCTCGACGCTGCACACGCCCAGCGCGCTGGCACCCGCCTGCAACGCGGCCGCGGCAACGTCGACCGCACCATGGCCGTACCCGTCGGCCTTCACCACCACCATGGTGGCGGCACCGGACACGGCGGCGCACCCGGCGAGAATCCCGACATTGTGCCGGATCGCGTCGAGATCAATCACCACTTCGACGCGTGGACGCGGCAACGGTGCTGGCATCGTCGTCATCCTTGCATCCCTTCATGAGGGTTCTGCCCCGCCTGGACCCTAAGGTCGAACCCTTCGCCACATGGGTCACATCCGCCCCACGGGGAAGGTGGGTGGATATTCTGCGGACGTGCCGCAGATGGCAACTTTCGCGGAAAGTTGCCCGATTTGGCACCTCTGCGTGCTGCGTCAGTCATTCCCTCGGCGACACGGACGGTGACGATGCCCGTGGGTCAACCATCGGATGTCGAGCGGAGCGTGCGGATCGCGTCGCTCAGGGCCGCCTGGATCGCCGAGGCGGGTGCCGGGGCGCCGCGAGACGGCCCGCCCCGGGCGGCGATTGCGGCGGCGAGTTCCTGGGCGTGCGCTGCGGCAGCCGCCGCCGTGGCCGGCTCCAGCCCGGTTGCCAGCAGAGCGCCGAGCACGCCGGTGAGAACGTCGCCGGAGCCCGCGGTGGCCGGCCAGGACGAGCGGGCGGGGTTCACCAGCACCCGACCGTCCGGGGCGGCGACGATGGTGGTGTTTCCCTTGAGCAGCAGCACCGCATCGAACCGGCGGGCGGCGTCCCCGGCAGCCTTTACCCGATCAGTGCCGGGCGGCCTGCCGGTGAGCCGCTCGAACTCCCGATCATGCGGGGTGAGCACCAGCGGGGTGCCCGGGTCTCGGCTGTCCGCGAGCTCGGGGTGCCGGGCCAGCAGGGTGATCGCATCGGCGTCGGCCAGCACCGGTACCCCCGCGGCCAGCACCTGGGCCAGCACCTGGCGGCTAGCCACGCCGGTGCCCAATCCCGGCCCGACGGCCCAGGCCTGTACCTGCCCGGCGTCGGACACCGAGCCGGTGGCCACCACCTCCGGCCAGCGCGCTCGCACGGCGTCGGCGGCCGAGCCCGCGAAGCGGACCATGCCCGACGTCGCCAGCACCGCGGCTCCGGCACAGAGCACCGCCGCCCCGGGGTAGTCCGCCGACCCCGCGGCAATCCCCACAACGCCCTGGCTGTACTTGTCGCTGGTCGGGCTGGGCACCGGCCACAACGCACCGATCGCGGCAGCAGTGAGCACCCGCAGATCGGGCTCGCCCAACTCGGCGAACAAGCCGATGTCCACCAGCTGGACCGGACCGCAGCGCCACCGCGCGAGCAGGTGCACCGGCTTGCGGGCGCCGAAGGTGACGGTTTCGGTAGCGGTGACCGCGGGCCCGTCAGCGGCGCCGGTGTCCGGGTCCACCCCGGACGGCGAGTCCACCGCGATGATCGGCACCCGGACCGCCTCCACCAACCGGGCAGCCGCCGGGCGTAGGCCACCCCGACCGGACAGCCCCACAATGCCGTCCAACACGAGGTGGGTACGGTCGGGCAGCTGGTCGCAGATCCGCCCGCCCGCTCGGCGCAGCGCGGCCAGGCCCGGCGAATGCACGCGGTCCGGCGACAGCAGGACGGCGGTGACCGCCACCCCGCGACGGCGCAGCAACGCCCCAGCCCACAGCGTGTCTCCACCGTTATTGCCCGCCCCGACCAGCAACGTAACGTGCCGACCGGACACCCCGCCGGTCCGCTCGGCCAGCGCCGCCGCCGTCCGGTTCGCCAACCCGAACGCGGCACGGCGCATCAGCTCCGCGGCCGGTACGCGCGAGAGCACGGCGCGTTCGGCGGCGCGCACGTGCGCCACCGTCCACGCGCCTCGTGAGTGCGAAACAGTGTTACTGCACTTAATGCCACTCACGAGCTACTCCACGGTGACGGATTTGGCGAGGTTGCGTGGCCGGTCCACGTCATAGCCGCGTTGCCGGGCGATCTCGGCGGCGAGGACCTGCAGCGGCACGGTGGACACCAGCGGCTGCAGCAGGGTGGGCACCGCAGGCACCTCCAGCAGATTCGAGGCATAGGGCCGCACGGTTTCGTCGCCCTCCTCGGCGATGACGATGGTCCGCGCGCCGCGGGCCCGGATCTCCTGGATGTTGGACAGCAGCTTGGCGTGCAGCACGGCTCGCCCTTTAGGCGACGGCATCACCACGACCACCGGCAGTCCCTCCTCGAGCAGCGCGATCGGGCCGTGCTTGAGCTCGCCGGCGGCGAAGCCCTCGGCGTGCATGTAGGCGAGCTCTTTGAGCTTCAGCGCGCCTTCCAGGGCCACCGGGAAGCCGACGTGGCGGCCGAGGAACAACACCACCTTGGCGTCGGCGATCTCCCGGCCCAGTGCGCGCACCTGGTCGAGTGTGCCCAGCACCTGGGCCACCGCCGCGGGTATTGCTTCCAGCTCGGCGAACTCGCGGGCGACCTCGTCGGAGTACTTCGTGCCGCGGGCCTGCGCCAGCGCCAGCCCGACCAGGAAGTTGGCGACGATCTGCGCGAGGAACGTCTTCGTGGCGGCAACGCCGATCTCCGGACCGGCGTGGGTGTAGAGCACCGCGTCGGCCTCCCGGGGGATCTGGGCCCCGTTGGTGTTGCAGATCGCCAGCACCCGGGCCTTCTGGTCCTTGGCGTGGCGCACCGCTTCCAGGGTGTCCATCGTCTCCCCGGACTGCGAGATCGCCACCACCAGCGTGGAGCGATCCAGCACCGGGTCGCGGTACCGAAATTCACTGGCGAGCTCGACTTCCACGGGCAGCCGGCACCAGTGCTCGATGGCATACTTGGCGACCATTCCGGAGTGATAGGCGGTCCCGCAGGCGACCACGAAAACCTTGTCGACGTCGCGCAGCTCCTGGAGGTCCATCCGCTGCTCGTCGAGCACGATCCGGCCGTCGAGGAAGTGTCCGCGCAGGGTGTTGGCGATGGCGCTGGGTTGTTCCTGGATCTCCTTGAGCATGAAGTAGTCGTGCCCGCCCTTCTCCGCCGCCGACAGGTCCCAGTCGACGTGAAAGGGCTTCCCGTGCGCGGGAGCGCCGTGGAAATCGGTGATCTGATAGCCGTCCCGGGCGATCGTCACCACCTGGTCCTGGCCGAGCTCGACGGCGTCGCGGGTGTGTTCGATGAACGCCGCGACGTCGGAGGCGACGAAGTGCTCGCCATCGCCCACCCCCACCACCAACGGCGACGAGCGGCGCGCCGCGACGATCAAATCGGGTTCGTCGGCGTGGGTGACGACGAGGGTGAACGAGCCGTGCAACCGGCGGCACACCAGGCGCACCGCCAGCGGCAGATCGCCGCAGCTCGCGTAGGCCGCGGCGAGCAGATGCGCGGCGGTCTCGGTGTCGGTGTCGCTGGTCAGTTCCACCCCGGCGCGCTCCAGCTCAGCGCGCAGCTGGGCATGGTTCTCGATGATCCCGTTGTGCACCACGGCCAGCTTGGCAGCGGTGTCGCAATGCGGGTGAGCGTTGCGATCGGTCGGCGCACCATGGGTCGCCCAGCGGGTGTGGCCCATCCCGGCGGTGCCGCGTAACGCCGCCCGTCCGCTGGTGCCCAGCTCACCGATCAGGTACGACAGCGCTCCCGCCTTGCGCGCTACAGCAAGCGTGCCGGCACTGGTGAGCACCGCGACACCGGCAGAGTCGTACCCGCGGTACTCCAGCCGGCCCAGACCCTGCAGGACGACGTCCAGAGCGTCTCGATGCCCCACGTAGCCCACGATTCCGCACATGCGCGCCACGCTAGCCCAACGCGATTCCCGCGATCCGATACCGTCCCGGCTCATGGCACGCACGGATCCCGCGGTCCGCCGCACGGTTGAGGAGCTGTCCCGGCCAGGTCCGTATGCAGTCGCGCGCGGTGACCTCGAGGCGGCCGGTCTGCCCGGCGTGGTGTTCACCCCGCGCTCGGGGCTGGGACTGCCCGCGGTCGCGTTCGGGCACGGCTGGCTGCAGCCAACGGCGCGCTACGACGAGTTGCTGCGCCACCTGGCCACCTGGGGTGTGGTCGCGGCAGCACCGGGCACCCAACGCGGCGCGCTGGCCTCGCACCGCCAGTTCGCCACCGATCTGCGCACCGCGCTGGACGTGTGCGCCGGTGTGCGGTTGGGCGATGGTGCGATCAGCGTCGATCCCGACAGGCTCGGTCTGGCGGGGCACGGGATGGGCGGTGGTTGCGCGGTGCTCGCGGCAGCCGAAGACGGCCGTTGCCGGGCGGTGGTCACGCTGGGGTTGGCCGAGACGCTGCCCTCAGCGGTGGCTGCCGCGCCCGGTTGCACCATGCCGGGACTGCATGTGGTCGGCGGCAACGACCAGGTGGCACCGGCCGTCGGGCATGCCGAACCAGTGACCAGGGCGTGGGGCGGTCCGGCGCAGCTGCGGACACTGCCCAAGGCCGGCCATCTCGGCTTCACCGCGGGCCCGCACTGGACGGACGTGCTCATCGGTAGCGGCTCAGAATTCGAGACACGGCGGCTCAGCCGGGCGCTGGTCACCGCGTTCCTGCTACGTCACCTCGCCGGGGCCACCGACTACGACGTTCTGCTGGCGGAACCCCCGGAAGGGTGATCGCTGAAACACATGTCGAGTCAGCTATCGGCTGCGACAACCTTGGCTACCCGTGCAGCGATGCTGGTCGCGGCGGATTCGGTGGGAGCCTCGACCATCACGCGCACCAGTTGCTCGGTCCCCGATGGGCGCAGCAGGATGCGGCCGACGTCGCCTAGCTCGGCCTCGGCATCGGCGAGGGCATCGGCCACTGCGGGTGACGCCGCGACCGCAGCCTTGTCCGTGACCGCGATGTTGATCAGCACCTGTGGCAGCCGGGTCAGCACGCCGGCCAGGTCCGCCAGGCTGTGCCCTGAGGTAACCACCCGAGCCATCAGCCGCAACGCGGTGAGCAATCCGTCCCCCGTGGTGGCGTACCCGGGGAGCACCACGTGCCCGGACTGTTCACCACCCAGCGAGAACCCACCCGCCGCCAGCGCCTCGAGCACATACCGGTCCCCCACCGCCGTGGTCCTGACCACCACACCGTGCTCGCGCATCGCCAGGTGCAACCCCAGATTGCTCATCACGGTGGCCACCAAGGTGTTCTCGACCAGCTCAGCGCTCTCCCGCATCGCCACCGCGAGGATCGCCAAGATCTGGTCACCGTCGACCACCTCACCGGTGGCATCGACGGCCAGGCAGCGATCAGCATCGCCATCGTGGGCGATACCGATCGCGGCGCGCTGAGCCAGAACCGCCGCGCGCAGATCGTCCAGGTGGGCGGACCCACAGCCGTCGTTGATATTCAGGCCGTCAGGATCCGCATGCAGAGCTATCACGTCAGCGCCGGCCCTGCGATAGGCCTGCGGAGCGGCCGACGACGCTGCGCCGTGGGCACAGTCGACCACGACCCGGATCCCGTCCAGCGAGTGCGGGGTGGCCAGCAGCAGATGATCCACATAGCGCTCGGTGGCCTCTGGCACATCACGCACCCGGCCGATCCGGGCTCCGGTGGGACGCTCCCACTCGCGACTGTGCACCCTGGCGGTGATCTCGTCCTCCACCGCGTCGGGAAGTTTGTGGCCGCCGGCGGCGAAGAGCTTGATGCCGTTGTCCGGCATCGGGTTGTGTGACGCGGAGATCATCACGCCGAGGTCCGCGGACAGCTCGCCCACCAGGTGGGCGACCGCAGGGGTGGGCAGTACCCCGACCCGCAGTACATCGGCGCCCGCCGAGGTCAGGCCGGCGGCCACAGCCGCCTCCAGCATCTCGCCGCTGGCCCGCGGATCCCGGCCGACGACGGCTACCGGGCGGGACCCACTACCCACCCGGCCCCGGTCGACAAGGACCCGCGCCGCTGCGCCAGCCAGGGCCAGGGCCAGCTCCGGAGTGAGGTCGGAGTTCGCCAGCCCCCGCACCCCGTCGGTGCCGAACAGACGGGATGTCAACACAGGCAAGGCGGCAAAGCTCGCAGTTTTAACGCTTCGAGTACTGAGGCGCCTTGCGCGCCTTCTTCAGACCGTACTTCTTGCGCTCCTTGGCCCTGGAGTCGCGGGTGAGAAAGCCCGCTTTCTTCAGCGCCGGACGGTCATCGATGTTGATCTCGATCAGCGCGCGGGCGATAGCCAGCCGCAGCGCGCCGGCCTGGCCAGACGTACCGCCACCGGAAAGGTTACCGAATACGTCATAGGACTCGGGCCGGTTGACGGTCACCAGGGGATCGCGGATCAGTTGCTGATGCACCTTGTTCGGGAAGTACTGCTCCAAAGTGATGCCATTGAGAGTGAAAACACCGGTGCCGGGCACCAGACGCACTCGTACGACAGCTTCCTTACGGCGACCCACCGCTTGCGTGGCTTGCCCGCTGGGCACCGGCATCGGCACGAGCGGGGCCGATGCCGGTGCGGCAGCCGGCCCGGCCTCGGGTTGCGTCGTCTGCAGGGTCGTCACGGCGTCTCTCGGGTCCTCACTGGTCGCGGCGGCTGTGTCGTCGGATGCGGGCACTGGATCGGCAATGGTCACTGGGCGACCTGGGTGATCTCGAACGGCTGCGGTTTCTGGGCCGCGTGGGGGTGCTCAGCGCTCGCGTAGACCTTGAGCTTGCTGGCCATCGCCCGACCCAGGGTGGTCTTCGGAAGCATGCCCTTAATGGACTTCTCCACCAGCCGCTCCGGCCGGGTGGCGAGCATCTCGTTGAACGAGCGCCGTTTGAGCCCGCCCGGGTAACCGCTGTGCCGGTAGACGAAGCTGCGATCACCCTTGTTGCCGGACAACGCGACCTTGCCGGCGTTGACGATCACAACGAAGTCGCCGGTATCGACATGGCGGGCGTAGGTGGGCTTGTGTTTGCCGCGCAGCAGCGTGGCGACCTGGCTGGCGAGACGACCCAGGACGACGTCCGTGGCATCGATGACATGCCAGGCGCGCTCGACCTCGCCGGGCTTGGGGCTGTACGTGCGCACGGACCTACCTCATTATCGCAGTTCACAGGATCATCAAACTTTAGCGGGCGCATCGTGACACGGTAAAACGGGGGGCGCCGCCAGGCATCTTAGCACCCAGCGGCGCCCCGAGACGTCACCGTGGACCGCTACGACCACCGCGCGCGGTTCGCTGCTTCGCCAGCCTGATAGTTCTCGTTCGACGTACCCAGCGCCACACCGATCTGGTTCAGCACCTGGTTCAGGTCGTTCGCCGATCGATCCCACTTCGCCTGGTGGGCCTGGTAGGCGGTCGACGCATCGCCGCTCCAGGTCTCCACCATCGGCTGGAGATACCTCTTGAGGTCCTCCATCTCCCGGCTGATATTCGTCCACGTTGTCTGAATCGAGCTCCGCGCGCTCTCCAGCTCGCCGAACGTGACCAGGATCTCGCTCACCTATCTATCTCCTCTGCTCAGCAGTACGGATCGGCCGGCGCACTCAGTTGCCCAGCGCCTGGCTGATCCGCGAGTAGCTCTGGTTCTCGGTCTCGTCGGCCTGCGCATAGGTGGTCCCGGATCCGCGGATCTGCTCACCGATGCTGTTGAGCGCCTCGTTGAGATTGCGTGCGTCGGTGTCCCAGCGCTCCATGAGAAGGTGGAAGGCCGTCGAGGCCTGGCCCTTCCACGCCCCGGCCAGCGGTGCCAGCTGGTTGCGCAGACCCGAGAGCTGACCCTGCACGCTCTGGTTCACCTCGGCGACGTGATTCGTCGCCGACTGCATCTGCTCGAACTGCGCGCCGAACTGCTGTGCCATCTGCTGTGGTCTCCTCGCGTTGGTCGACTGGATTGATCGATAGGACGACAAGAGGGACGCCACACTGTCAGACCCGGTTCCCCACCATGACCAACAGGCCTGGAGAACGTTGCACACGCGAACGTCGACGGGAACCAGCGGCCGCGTCAGTGCGGTGGCAGCCAGGCGAGCTGGACTAGCTGGCGGCCGGCTTTGCGCTCGACCAGGGTTCCTCGGCCGGGAGGCATCGGGGCTGGCTTGACGTTGCCCAGCAGCGGGCCCTCGTCGGGGTTGCCGCTCATCACGATGCCGGGGGTGGACAGCTCCCGAAGCCTGGCGGTCACCGGCTCGAACAGGGCCCGGGCGGCGCCACCGCACCGCCGGGCGATGATCAGGTGCAATCCCACGTCCTTGGCCTGGGCCAGGAACTCCAGCAGTGGCGCGAGCGGGTTCACCCCGCCCTGGGTGGCCACCAGGTCGTAGTCGTCGACCAGGACGTAGAGCTCCGGGCCCGACCACCAGGAGCGGTCCCGGAGCTGCTGCTGGGTGACGCCGGCGCCGGGCAGCCGCCCGCGCATCGAGTTCGCCACGTCGCTGATGATCGGAGTCAGCACGTCGGCCGACATGCCGTACCCGATGAGATGGTCGGATTCCAGGAAGCCGAGCATGGTGCGGCGGTCGTCGACCATGACGATGCGGGCCTGCTCAGGCGCGCAGCGCTCGACGATGCCCCGGGCGATCGTCCGCAGGAGATTGGTCTTGCCGCACTCGCCGTCGGCGAAGCACAGGAAGTGCGACTCGGCGGTGAAGTCTAGAGATACGGTGGCGAGTTCTGCCTCGTTGATCCCGATCGGGATCAGGTGTGGCTGGTGCTGCGCGGGCAGGCGCAACTGCTCGTACGGGATCCGCTCGGGCAGCAGCCGGACCCGCGGCGCGCGATGCCCCGGCCAGCCGTCCCGGATGTGCGCGACCGCGTGGGCCACCCCGGCGCCGATGTCCTGCGCGCTGGTGACCGCGTCGATCCTGGGCAACGCGGCCAGGAAGTGCAGCTTGTCCCGGGACAGTCCCCGTCCGGGGCGTCCCGCCGGCACGTTGAGCGCCCCGTTTCGGTCGATGTCGGACTCGCCGGGATCACCCAGGCGCAGCTCGAAGCGGGTACCGAGGAGATCTTTCATCGCGGGCCGGATCTCGGCCCACCGGGTGGCGCCGATCAGCACATGGATCCCGTAGGACAAGCCCTGGGTGGCCAGGTTTACCACCCGCATCTCCAAATCGGAGACCTCGAATTCCTGGCGGAAGCTCTGCCACCCGTCGATCACCAGGAAGACGTCGCCGAACGGATCCTCACGAAGCTCGCCGCGCTGCTTGCGGGCCCGGAAGTCAGCCATCGAGTCGATACCAAGGGTGCGGAACCGCTGCTCGCGAGCGGCGAGCAGACCGGTCACCTCGGCGATGATGCGCCGGATCGTGTCCGGTTCCAGTCGCCCAGCCACCCCCCCACTGTGCGGCAGGCCATCAAGTGATGCCAACGTGCCGCCGCCGAAGTCGATGCAGAAGTACTGCACCTCTTCGGGAGTGTGGGTCAGCGCTAGCGACATCAACATCGAGCGCAGCAGGGTGGACTTTCCCGACTGCGGGCTGCCGGTGACCGCGGCGTGGCCAGCGGCACCGGAAAGATCCGCCCAGAGCAGGTCGCGGCGCTGCTCGTAGGGCTTGTCCACGATTCCGACCGGGACAGCGAGCCGACCGTTGCCGAAGAACCCGACCGGGGACAACCCACGATCCTCGGTGACCGACAGCGGCGGCAACAGCTGGTCGAGTGACGGCGGCGCTTCCAGCGGCGGCAGCCACACCTCGTGGGCCGGGGGTCCCTGCCCGCGCAGCTTGGCCACCACGACGTCCAGCACGCTGGGCTCGTTGACCTTCTCCGGCGGCGCGTCGAGCACATCATGGGCGATGGAAGGCGCAGCTGTCTCGGGTAGATCGACATAGTCGGGCACGAACAGCCGGGGCGCCAGATCCGACGTGACCGGTGCCGAGCTGGCCGAGACCGGCATCGGGATCACCCAGCCGACGCGGTAAGGGCCCGAGACGTAGGCCGCTTTGAAGCGCTCCATAGACCCGGTGTCGAATTTCAGGTAGCCCGACCCGGGCACCGAGGGCAACTCATAGGCGTCAGAAACACCCAGCACCGCCCGAGACTCCCCAGCAGAGAAGGTCTTCAGGCCGATCCGGTAGGACAGGTGCGACTCCAAACCGCGCAGCTTGCCCTCCTCCAGGCGCTGGGAGGCCAGCAGCAGGTGCATCTGCAGCGAGCGGCCCAACCGGCCGATCGCCACGAACAGGTCGATGAACTCGGGCCGCTGCGCGAGCAGCTCAGAAAACTCGTCGATCACGATGAACAACGCCGGTAGCGGGTCGAGGTCGGCACCGTTGTCCCGAGCCTTCTCATAATCCTTGACGTTGGCGAAGTTCCCCGCGGTGCGCAGCAGTTCCTGGCGGCGGTTCATCTCACCGGCCAGCGCGTCGTGCATGCGGGCGACCTGGGTCAGGTCGTCGGCCAGGTTGGTGATCACCGCGGCGACGTGCGGCGCGTGCTCCATGCCCAGGAACGTCGCGCCACCTTTGAAGTCGACCAGCACGAGGTTCAACGCCGCCGAGGAGTGGGTGGCGATCAGTCCTAGCACCAGCGTGCGCAGAAACTCCGACTTCCCCGAGCCAGTGGCCCCTACACACAACCCGTGCGGGCCCATGCCACCCTCGGCGGCCTCCTTGATGTCCAGCTCCACCGACTGGCCGAACTCGCCGAGGCCGATGGGCACCCGCAACCGGTCCCGGACCGGGCGCGGCCGCCAGGCCTGGGCGACGTCGAAGGCGTGCGGATCTTCGGGGAGGCCGAGCAGGCCGAGCAGCCCGGTGTTGCCCAGCAGCGGCGCGTCCTCGCCGTGGGACTCCGCCACGCCCAGGCGGTAGGGCGACAGGGTCCGCGCCACCGCCTCAGCCTCGGCGACGGCGAGCGAGTCGGGAGCTCCGAAAAACTCGATCCCGGTCGCCCCGCTGGCGCCGATCTGCCCACCCTCGATCGCCAGTTGGAGTCCACGGCGGCTGGTCAGGGTGCCCAGGGATTTCGAGAGGTCCAGCAGGGTGACCCCGGCCACGCCCTCCTCAAGGATGATCTGTTCCGCTCCGGTGACCTCTCCGCCGTCGACGACGATCAGAATGTGCGGCCCCTCGCCAGGTGGCGGGGCACTGCGCGAGAACCGCGGGCGGTCCCGGAGCTGCTCGGCGAGCAACTCCTCGATCCGCGCCAGTGAACCGGCCATGATCCGCAGCTGCCCGGCGCCATCGACGCGGCTCGGATGCTGCGCATGAGGCAGCCACTTCGCCCACTCCCAGTCCAGCTTGGCCCGCCCGGTCGTGACCACGGCGACGAGCAGATCGTCGGGGGTGTGGAAGGTCGCCAACTGGGCCACCATCGAGCGGGCCAACCCCCGCGAGGCCGCCGGGTCGCCGGAGATCCCGATCGCGGCGAACCCGCGAACCGAGATGGCGATCGGCAGCTCCGGCACGATGGAATGGGCTCGGACGAACTGGCGCAGGGCCAGCGTGGTGATCGGCTCCAGCTCGTCGACCGGTCCGGTCTGCGGCGCCACCAGCCGGGTGGCCAGCCGCTGCGATCCCCGGCAGATCCGCACGGTGCAGAAATCGAGGTCGCCACCGCGCCGTTCCCACATCCGCCGGCTGCTCGCGATCGACCACAACGCGGCCGGATCGGGATGGCTCCATTCCAGCGCAGCGCGCTGCTCCTGCGCGGCTTCCCGGGCCCGCTCGCGCATCTGGCCCAGGTAGCGCAGGTAGTCCTTGCGGTCGGCGTTCATCTCGGCCTTGGCCTGGCCGCCGCGGCCACCACCGGCGAACATGCCGACGGTCGACACCACCATCATGATCGGGAACATCAGGAACAGCGGGTTGCTCTTGCCGTCACCGGTGGTGAAGGTATATCCGACCATGCCCAGCACCGCGACGATCATCACGCCCGGCAGGATCTTCTGCACGATGTTGCCCGGCAGGACCCTGGGCACCTCGGGCGGCGGCTCCAGATGCACCTCACCACCCGGCATCTTCGGTGCGCCCAGCCGAGGTAATCGCCGGAATTGCACGGTACTCACGCCAGCTCACCTCCCCGCGGTTCGCTGCGCGCGATCAGCCCAGAAAAACTAGAGCCGACCACGCGCGCAGAGGTCGGCCACCCTAGCTGGTAGTCGAAGCCGGCCTGCGCGGTCGGCATTCCCGTCGACGCTCGGCCCCATTCACATCCGCCGAGAACCCCAGTGATCGCAGTCTCGGAAGAATGAGCCGCGCTGAGCGCGGCTCATTCTTCCGAATTCACGATCACGCTCGGTATGGAGGACGAAGCGGGCAGGTTGGAGACGAACCGTTGACCGTCGGCTTGCGGCCTCTCGGCGACGGGCTGGCAATTCGACGGGCCAATCAGCGGATTGCGCGGCGGCATGATGCCTGGGGCTCCTACCGTAGATTGAGATGTCATCGCAGGTCAGCAGCGTGCTGAGGGGGACCTGATGGTCGCACCCGATGTCCCCAGACCCCCGCTGATGCCGGGGGCTGCGCGCAGGGATACTCCCCCGGAACTACAGCGCTGCGGCCACCGCGCGTCGACGTGGACGCCGATTTGATCGGCGGTCCGAGTGAGGAGTACAGCGGTTGCCCACCAATACCAACGGAGCTCCGGCGACCCGATCTTCCGGCGCTGCATCGACGGTTCCACCGTCCCACGCTGCATCGACGGTTCCACCGTCCCACTCTGGATCGACGGTTCCACCGTCCACTGTCTTCAGCAGAGTCACCGTGGTAGCTCCCCGCACCCGCATCGATCTGGCGCTGCCCTCGGACGTCGCGGTGGCCAACCTGCTGCCGATGCTGCTCAAGATGGCCGGCGAGTCCAGCACGGACGGTGGCAGCAGGCATGGCGGCTGGTGCTTGGCCAAGCTCGGTGGCGAGGCGATCGATCCGGACCGCCCGCTGAGTTCGCTGGGAGTGGTCGACGGTGATCTGCTGCAACTTCGGCGTCGCCGTGACAACCCCCCGCCGCCACTGTTCGACGATGTGGTGGACGCCATCGCCGAGGCCGCCCCGGACAGCTACCGGCCGTGGACCGAACGCACCGCCCGCACGCTCGGCCTGGTCGCCACCGGCTTAGCCCTGCTGGCCAGTGCCGTCGCGCTGCTCCGAGCCGCTGCTGTGGCCAGACCTGAGTTCGGGCTCAGCGCCGCCGCCCTCGCCGGAGCCGCCGCGGTGGTCGCGCTGATCGTCGGCGCGACGATTGCCCGGGTGTACGACGACGCGGATGCGGGCGTGGTGGTGGCAGCGGGCAGCCTGCCGCTGGGATTCGTCAGTGGGCTCTACATCGTGCCCGGCGGCGTCCATGCGGCTAACTTCTTGCTGGCATGCGTCCTGGTCCTGGTCCTCGCCGCCGCGTCGATCACGGTACTCAGCGCCGGCATCACACCGTTCATCGCCAGCGCCACCGCTGCCGCCCTCGGCGCGCCGACGTTCCTGGTCGCCAGTGTGGTTGACCGTCCCACCGCTGGGATCGCAGCAGGGGCGGCCGCGTTGGCCCTGTGCGCCATCTCGGCGCTGCCCCGGCTGACCATCCACCTGTCCCGGCTCCCCATGCCCCGGGTTCCCGGCAGCGCCAAGGACCTGCAGGAAGACCCGGGCTTCCCGGACTACAGCGCGATCGAACGTCGCGCGGGCGTAGCACACGAGTACCTGACCGGCATGATCGCGGGATGCGGCGCGGTGGCCGCGATCGGCGCGGTGCTGGCCGCCACTGGGGGTGCGTTGGGAATCGTGCTGGGCGTAGTGGTCGCTGCCGTGCTGTTGCTGCGAGCCCGGTCCTATGCCAACGGTCGCCAAGCGATCGCCCTGCTGGTGAGTGGGATGGTCGCGGTAGCCGGACTGATGACCGGGTTGCTGGCGCTGGCTCACCAGCCGGGCTTGCTGCTGATCGGTTTCGGTGGTCTGCTGGTCATCGCAACGTTCGCACTGTTCGCGGGAGTGGTCCTGCCGCAGCGCCGGTTCTCCCCGGTGCTGCGCCAATCTGTGGATGTGATGGAAGCGATCCTCATCGCCGCAGTCCTGCCGCTGGCCTTGGGCGTACTGGACCTCTACCAAACCTTCCGGGCGCTGTGAGGGCGCGCACCGGTACCCGTCCTCGTCGTACCCCCTTGGTGGCAGTCGCTGTCGCACTCCTGTGCCTTGCGGGGCCGGCGTGGCCAGTGGCCGCCGAACCCGGTGATCGGCCGCCAGGAGTGCCACCCCCCGTGGACGCGACCGCCCTGCCAACGCAGGCCAGCGTGAACGCCATGCCCTATATCGTGAACAACACGGCTACCCGGCAGACCGGTCCGGTCGAGCAACAGGCACCATGCCAGCAGCCGGTGACGGACAACCCGCTGAACCTCCAGGCCGAGCCGCCAGCGCAACGGCGGCTACGGATCCGGCAAGCCCAGCAGTACGCAACGGGACGTGGCCAACGGGTCGCCGTGATCGACAGCGGGGTGCAGCCGCATCCCAGGCTGCTCGGCAGATTGATCGACGGCGGCGACTACATCGAGAACCGCAGCGGCCTGTTCGACTGCGACGGGCACGGCACCGTGGTAGCTGGTCTCATCGCCGCGGCGCCCGATGCGAGCTCCCGATTCGTCGGGGTGGCCCCGGCTGCACAGATTCTCGCAATCCGGCAGGCCAGCACCTTTTACTCGGTGCCGCTGCGCCAGCTCGAGGACGGCCAGCAGATCCACAGCCCGAGCGCCGGCGACACGGTGAGCATGGCGCGGGCCGTGATGCGGGCCGTGCAGCTAGGCGCAACGGTGATCAACATCTCGGAGGCCGCGTGTTTCCCGGCCGAACAGGATCAGGTCAACGCCCCGGATCTGCAGGCCGCCGTGCACCACGCGGTGGAGCACAATGTGGTCGTGGTGGTGGCCGCCGCCAACACCAGTAACACCTGCAAGCAGAACACCCCAGGTGCTGTCACCACGATCTCCTCGCCCGGCTGGTTCGACGATGACGTGCTCACCGTCGCCGCGACCGACGGCAACGGCGAGCCGGCAGACTTCTCGATCCGCGGGCCGTGGGTCGATGTCGCCGCACCAGGCACTGGCGCGGTATCCCTGGCGGCGGGGCGACCCGGCCTGACCACCGGACTCATCGACGCCCACGGCCAGGCGCGCGCGCTCGATGGCACCAGCTTCGCCACCCCGTACGTCGCAGGCGTCGCGGCCCTGATCCGAGAGCGATACCGGAATCTGACCGCGCGCCAGGTGATGCATCGCATCGAACGGACCGCGCACCACACCGGCGCCGGTGGGCGCAGCGAGGAACTCGGCTACGGCATGATCGACCCGGTCGCCGCACTCACCGCCGCGCTACCTGAGGAACAGGGATCCGCTCCGGCCCCGGTGAACGCAGCGAAGCTGTCTGGTTTCCAGACCCCGCCGCCGGACAACACGCCGCGCACCGTTGCCCTGGTCGGCTCGGCCGTCGCCCTGCTCCTGCTAGGCCTCACCGTAGTGATCGCCCACACCACCAAACGCCACCAACGGCACCGCCCCTGACCGCATTCAGCGGGCTCAGCGGGGTAAAGCAGTTCCGTTCCACCCCGCTGAATGCGTGGGGTGGCGGAGGGTGATGGCGGTCAGGAGAGCGGCGGTGAGGAAGGCGGCGGTGGCGATGATCAGGGCGGCGTGCAGGCCTGGGATGAAGGTGCCGCCGGCACTGACGAGGGCGCCTAGCAGGGCTACCCCGATCAGGCCGCCGATCTGGCGAGAGGCGTTAATGGCCCCGGAGGCGAGCCCGGCACGCTCGGCCGGGGCGCTGTCCACCACGGCCGTGGTCGCAGCGGGCATGGTGAACGACATGCCGAACCCGGCGGCGACCAGCGGGGCGATCAGCAGTGGGTAGGGCGTGTGCTCCCCGGCGACGATCAGCCCGAACAGTCCCGCGCCCCCGACGAGCAGGCCGATGAGCATGGTGAGTCGCGGGCCGCCGGCACGGGCGGTGAACCGGCCCGACAGCAACGAGCCGACGGCGGCCATTCCCATCTGGGGCAGCAGAGCCAGCCCGGCGGCCAGCGCGGAGTAGCCCCGGATCTGCTGAAAATACAGGTTGATCACGAACAGCTCACCGTAGAACCCGAGGTTGATCAGCAGGCCGACCGCGTTGGCCCCGGAGAACATCGCGTTGCCGAACAGACCCAGCGGCAGCATCGGGGCCGGCACCCGGCGCTCGATGAGCACGAAGCAGGCCCCCGCGACGACGAACACCACCGCTGCCGCGATCACCTGCGGGCGCACGCCGACCTGGCCGCCCTCGATCAGCGCCAAGGTCAACGCCGCCAAGGCGATCCCGCCGGCGATCTGCGCTGCCGGGTCCAGCGCGCGAGGCCGCGGATCGGGGGCGGGGACTCGCCGGGCAGTCAAGGCCATGGCGAGCAGCCCGATCGGAACGTTGACGAAGAACACCAGCCGCCAGCTCGCCGCGGTGACCAGCAGCCCACCCAGGATCGGACCGGCACCCGCAGCGACCCCAGCGATGCCGCCCCAGATCCCGATCGCCCGGGCCCGGGCGGCCGGCTGCGGATATGCCGCGCGCAGCAGTGCTAGCGATGCCGGCACCGCCAGCGCCGCCCCCACCCCCTGCAGCAGCCGGGCGCCAACCAGCACGGCCGTGGTCGGCGCCAGCCCGCAGGCCACCGAGGCCAGCACGAACAGCCCCAACCCGAACTCGAAGATCCGGCGCGCCCCGACCCGGTCAGCCAGCACCCCACCGGACAGCAGCAGCGCGGCGAGCATCAGCAGGTACCCATCGACCACCCACTGCAGTCCGGCCACGCTCGCACCCAGGTCCACGCGCAGCGCCGGCAACGCCACGTTGACGATGGTGGTATCCAAGATGACCATGAAGTAGCCCAGACACACCGCCACCAGCGCCAACGACAGCACCCGTGGCTCGGCCGGCTCCGCAGCCCAGCGCGAGCTGCGGCTCTTCTGTCCAGTCACGTCACCAGTCTGGAGTCGCTCCGCTTCGGCCTGCGCCGAAGCTTCCTCGCCCTACCATGATCTGATGACCGTCACCGCCCACTCCACCGCGCTCGGTGATGCCGACGTGGCACGGGTCGCCGCATTGATCGGCGACCGAGCCCGGGCCCGGGTCCTGATGGCGCTCGTCGACGGCCGGGCCCTGCCAGCCAGCGTGCTCGCCGCCGAGGCCGGCGTCGCCGCCTCCACCATCAGCGAACACCTCGCCCGGTTGGTCGACGGCCAGCTACTGACCGCCGAACGATCCGGCCGCCACCGGTACTTCCGCCTGGCCGACGCCTCGGTCGCCCGCGCGCTGGAAGCCATCGCCGAAATCGCCCCACCGGAGCCGATCAGTTCGCTGCGGCAGGGCACCCGGGCGCAGGCGCTGCGCCGGGCCCGTACCTGCTACCAGCACCTCGCCGGCCGGCTCGGCGTCACCGTGATGGCCGCACTGATCGATTCGGGCGTACTGCTCGGCGGCGACGGTCTGCACCATCTGCACACCGCCGGCCGAGACCGGCTGGCCGCCGCCGGCACCGACACCACCTACCAGCTGACTCCTGCCGGGCACCGTCAGCTGACCGCTTTCGGCCTCGACGTCTGCGCCGTCCTGCGGCACCGCTGCCCTATCCGCTACTGCGTGGATTGGTCGGAACAGCGCCACCACCTCGCCGGTGCGCTCGGCAACGCGCTGACGAGCCGATTGTTCGACCTTGACTGGATCCGGCGCAGCAAGCGGCCCCGGGCCGTCACGCTCACCGACGCCGGGCGCCACGGTCTGCACAGCACCTTCGGCGTACCCGAGAACTGGGAGTCAGCGATCCCGTAGGAATCGGGAACTGTCAGACCTCCGTCGTACCGTGGGTCTTGCCCATCCACGGACGGAAGGCGCACCACATGAGTTGCACCCAGCAGGCCGCGATCGGCGAGCGCGCCGATCTGCAGGAGGCGTTGACCCAGCACCGTTACTTCCTGCGCTACACGGTCCGCGACCTCACCGACGAGCAGGCGACCCGACGCACCACCGTCAGTGAGCTGTGTCTGGGCGGCCTGATCAAGCACGTCACGGCGATGGAGCGGGAATGGATCAACTTCATTCTCGACGGCCCCTCGGCGCTGGGTCCATGGGATGAGACCAGCATCAGTGACCGCTCCGGAGAGTTCAGCGTGTTGGAGGGCGAGACCCTTGCCGCGCTGCTGGACGAGTATGACAAGGTGGCCCGCCGGACCGATGAGCTGGTGGCGACGCTGCCCGATCTCGACATCTCCCATCCCTTACCTGAGTCCCCGTGGTTCAAACCAGGGACGCGCTGGTCAGCGCGGCGGGCGCTGCTCCACGTGATCGCCGAGACCGCCCAGCACGCCGGTCACGCCGACATCATCCGAGAGTCACTCGACGGCGCCAAGTCCATGGGGTAGTTCGCCATGCACAACAGAGACGGTCTCCGGCAGGCCGCTGGCGTGGCTGGTCGGGTGCAACTTGCCGACCACGAAGAACGCCGCCAAGCCCAAGAGTCCGAGCAGCAGACCCACCGCCGTGGCCCGGAGGTGGTGGCGCATCGGCTCGTGCAGCATCACCGCGTCCTTGCGGACCAGCGCCGACTCCATCCTGCGAAGCACGAACCGGTAGGCCTGCACCTGCGCCTTGGTGGTCGGATTCGTGGACATCGGGTGCCTACCGCTCTTTGCCGGGGCTGTACGGTGCCGCAGGATAGCGAAGCCCCCTCGGCGGACCATCACGTCCGTCCTCCCACGGAGGCGGAGATATGACCGCACCACCGGCTCCACCGCGGCAGGAGTCGACGCGTCACCGCCAGCCAGAGCTGCCGCGGGAGCCGAGCGGTGCGCCCCGCGCCAGGGTGAGTGCCCGGCAGCGCCCGGCAGGTTCGCGAGTGGGCCCACTGCCGGTGGTCAACCTGATCGTGCTCGAAGTGGGTCTGGGGCTCTGTCTCGCGCTGCTCGCGGTGGACACTAGCCTGTGGTGGACCGCGGTGGTGATCCTGCTGGTTGCGGTGCCACTGGCGCTGGGCCGCTGGCACGGCAGATGGCTGGTGCAGTGGACCCAGGTCACCGCCGGCTACCTGGTGCGTTCCCATGGCCGAACCATCACCGGTCCGGGCCTGGCGGCGGGAGGTTCGCAGCAGCCGGTCGGGGGCTCTGACGATCCGCGGGTCGCCCTGCTCCGGCTGCTCCTCCCTGATCTGACTATCGCGCACGGCACCGATCATCAGCGCGAGCCCCTGGGAATGGCGTGGCACCAGAACACCTGGACCGCCGTGCTCGAAGTCGACGCCGCACCTTCGATGATCACACCGGTCGGCGCCGCCGCCAGCCTGCCGCTCGGTGCGCTGGCCCCCTGCCTGGAACACCGCGGGGTGGTGCTGGACTCGATCCAGGTGATCTGGCATTGCTACCCCGGCAGCGCCGCCCTGCCGTCGTCGTCTCCGGCGCTGCGCTCCTACCTGGAGGTCTTGGGCCCGCTGCCGGTGGCCGCCAGGCGCACCACCTGGGTCGCGGTGCGTCTGGACCCCCGTCGCTGTCCCACCGCGGTGGCCGAACGGGGTGGCGGTGTGACGGGCTGCCACCGGGCCCTGATTGGTGCGCTGTCCCGGGTGCGCAACGAACTGGAGGCCCGGGGTGTCTCGACCCGACCGCTGGACGCCGACCAGCTATTGCGCGCCGGCATCTCCGCCGCCGAGTTGTCCGCGGTTGCCGGCACCGGGCAACCGGCGGCGCTCAATGAGGGTTGGACAGCAGTCACTGCCGCCGGGGTGGGCCACGCCAGCTACGCGATCACCGGCTGGGGGACCGGAGGCACCACACCCAACCTCAACGCGTTGACGGGCATACGAGCGTTGTCCACGACGCTGTCACTGACGCTGTCGCCGGGCACCGACGGTGGCGAGGTCGGGCTGCGGGGACTGGTCCGGATCAGCGCCCGCAACCCCGCGGAGCTCGAAGCGGCCGATGGTCGGCTGCAGGCTGTCTCGCGACGGCTCGGTGTGACGCTGCGCCCGCTGCGCGGGCTGCAGGTCGCTGGCCTGGCCGCGACCCTGCCGTTTGGGACCCCCCGATGAGGGCTCTGGGCAACCCCGCCGCGGCAGGAACAGGAGCGCCGGAGTTTCTCGTCACTCCTGGCCTGCTCGATGCGATCAGCCCTCCGGGCGACCGCGGCGGAATGGTCCTGGGCTGCGGTCTCGACGATGAACCGCTAAGTGTGTCGGTGCTGCGCCCGCAGCCGACCAGGCTGGTCCTGGTCGGTGGGCTCTACCTGGCGCGACAGGTCGCCCTGCGGGCGATGGCCACCGGAGCCTGGGTGGTCGTCGCCACCGGCCGACCCGATGCCTGGCAACATCTCACCCGAGCCGCCGGCGAGGGCCCCGACGGTCGTCCCGCTCCGCTGGTGCAGGTGCGGCGGCTGGCGCCAGTCGAGCTACCCCGAGCCTCGGAGGACGCTCCGCTGCTGGTCGTGCACGACGGCGGGGCGGTCCCGCAAGAGCTGTTCGCGCCACGGTCGCCATGGCAGACGACCCTGTACGTGCTGCCCTACCTGCACCCGCAGGCCGAGAGCACCGCGATCAACGCCGACCTGGTGCTCCTGCAGCGTGTCCCGGCTGCCCAGGCGCAGCTGGCCGCCGACATGTGGCGACTGCCTGCGCCGATGGCCCAGGCGCTGGCGGCGTTGACCGACGACGGCGTGGTGGCGTTGGGGCCCGACCTCTGGCTGTCGCTGCGGCTGGTCACCACACCCGCGGAGCGGGAGATCCTCGGGCCGGTGCGCCGGGGAGACTGATCGAGCGTGGATAGGCACGGGAGTGAGGTTGAGTGGACCTTGAGTCGGTAGCTGATGAGCTGTATTCGCTACCCAAGCAGGAGTTCACAGCCGCCCGCAACGCCTTCGCCCAGCGATCTCGCGAGCAGGGCCATCGTGAGCTGGCCGGGCAGATCGGCGCGCTGCGCCGACCCTCAACTGCGGCATGGCTGGCCAACCGGCTGGCCCGTGAGCATCCGGAGCAGATCCGGGCGCTGATGGAACTGGGAGACGGGCTGAGGGAAGCGCAACGCCAGCTGCAGGGCGACCAGTTGCGCCGGTTATCGCAGCAGCGTCACGAGTTGGTCCACGCCGCCGTCCAGCAGGTACACGTCCTGGCTCGCGCGGCCGGCCACCCGGTCAGCGATGCGGTCACCCGTGACTTGGTCAACACCTTCACCGCCGCGGTGAACAGCTCCGCTGCGGCGCAGGAGCTGGCCCGTGGGCGCCTCACCACGGCGCTGGACCCCGCCGACGCCGCAGCTGATCTGTTCGCCGGAGCCGGTGCACGTGCAACGAGCCGGCGCGACCCGGACGTCGCTGACGGGCCGGATGAGCTTGCGCATCGAGAACTGGAGCGCGTGCGGACCGAGGCGGCCGACGCCCGCACCGCACGCGACGAGGCGCAACGCGCGCTGACCGACGCCGAGCGGGCGGTGGACGACGCAGCTACCGCGCTGCGGGATTTGCGCGCCCGCCTGGCGGCCGCCGAGCAGGCTGAGCACGAGGCGCGCGGCCGGGCGGGGTCAGCGCAGCATGACGTCGAGGCCGCAGACCGGGCGGCCCGGGAGGCACAGCAACGGGTGAATGAGCTGGAAGTCCAGGTCGCCCAGCACAAAAGCCGGTGAGAAACTGTGCTCGACCGGGATGCGGGCGACGGCTCTGAGGAGACAGCGTGGCACGAGCTATCTGGACCGGGACGATCAGCTTCGGGCTGGTCTCCATCCCGGTCGGGCTCTACAGCGCGACCGAGGACCACACCATCCACTTCAACCAGTTCCAGCGCGGTACCGCTGACCGGATCCGCTACCAGCGGGTCAATGCGCGGACCGGCAAGGAGGTCGAATACGCCGACATCGTCAAAGGTAGAGACGTCGGCGACGGCGACTTCGTGATCGTCGAGCCGGAGGAACTGGAGGCCATCGCGCCCGGCCGGTCCCGGAGTGTCGAGATCACCAGCTTCGTCGACCTGGACGAGATCGACCCGGTCTATTTTCAGAAGACCTACTGGATCGCACCCGACGGCGAGCAGTACGTCCGCCCGTACGCCCTGCTGGCCGAGGCCCTGGCGCGGACCAATCGCGCAGGTATCGCCACCTTTGTCATGCGCGGCAAGGAGTACCTCGCCGCGATCCGCGCCGACAACGGTGTGCTGGCGCTGGAGACCCTGCTGTTCGCCGACGAGGTCCGTAACCCGGCCGACGCATTGGATAACCTGCCGGAACATGTACCGGCTCGGGGCAAGGAGCTGGAGATGGCCACGGCGTTGATCGAGTCGATGAGCGAGCCGTGGAATCCGGAGAACTATCGCGACACCTACACCGAACGGGTGGAGCAGCTCATCGACGCCAAGCGCCGCGGCCGCGAGATCGTCACCGAGGCCGAGCCGCGCGAGCCCACCGGGACGTCGGACCTGCTGGAAGCCCTGCAGCGCAGCGTCGACTCGGTACGCAGCGGCGGCCGATAGTTCGCGTCGACCGGGTGCGGGTCGCCAGTTCGGAAAGTACTGGGTGACCAAACGCGGCCCGCCGTTCACCGCCGAAGCACTGGAGTGTGTCGGCGGCAATGGTTACGTCGAGGAGTCGCACATGCCGCGGCTCTACCGCGAGGCGCCGCTGAACTCGATCTGGGAGGGCTCGGGCAACGTCAACGCCCTCGACGTGCTGCGCGCGCTGGGCAAGGAGCCCGCGACCGGGGATGCGCTGATGGCCGAGCTGACGCCGGCAAAGGGCGCCGACCAGCGGCTGGATGCGGCCCTGCACCGCCTCGGCAGCGAACTGTCCGAGCTCGACGGCGTCGAGGGACGCGCGCGGCGACTCGTCGAGTCGATGGCGCTGGCCCTGCAGGGCTCGCTGCTGGTGCGCTACGCCCCGCCAGCCGTCGCCGACGCCTTCTGCGCCACGCGACTCGGCGGCGACTGGGGGCATACCTTCGGCACGTTGCCGGCTACCGCCGACGTAGCCGCGATCCTCGACCGCGCATTGCCGGACACGTGATAACCGTCACGGCTTTGGCAGCAGCACCTCACCCTCAAGACCGTCCGGATCTCGGAAGAAAATACTCAAGGCCTTGCCGAAGTCGTTGACCGTGCCGTCGCTGGCTCCGGCGTCGACCAGTCGGCTCCGGATCGTCTCGAAGGCCTCTTGGGACGCGGCAGCCAGTCCGACGTGATCGATGCGTCCGCGTCGCCACATAGGAGTCTGGCGATCGGCCTCTGTGTTGCCGTCGATCACGAAGACATTCAGCTGCGTGGCTGGGCCGATATCGATAACAGTCATCGTCTCGCCGGGTCCGTGCTCACGCGTGGGTCCGACGACAGCATCGAACACCGTCGTGTAAAACCGGCCAAGCCGATCGACGTCCTTGGAGATCCAGGCGATGTGGTTCACGCCGTCCAACAGCATCTTTGACTCCTCCCACGACTTGAGGGCCAACCCCACCGTAGCCGTTCGTGTCCCTCGATGCGGCAGGATCACCCCGTGCCTACCCACGTCGCACTGCTACGCGGCATCAACGTCGGCGGCCGTAACCGGGTCGCCATGGCCGACCTGCGCGCGCGCTCGTGACCTCTCTTGCGCACACCGACGTGGCGACCTATATCCACAGCCATCACATGCCCCCGTGTGCCACCCGAAACGATCCGAAACCGCCCCTATCGTGGGAAAATAGCCGGAATGGCACGGAACCAGTGACAGTTTTCGGCATGGGACGACAGGACCTCAGACGGACTTACGGTCCTCAGACGGACTCGGAGCCGCACCGTTGATGATCGCGCCGAACTTGTCCGCCACGGCCGATCGGGAGTCGTCATCGGACTCCGGCCACAGGTGCCCATAGGTATCGAGCGTCTCCTGAGCGGTGGCATGCCCGAGGCGCTTCTGCACAACCTTCACGCTCAGCCCATGGTGGAAACTGGTAGAGAGCAATGTTCCAACCCTGCGAATGTCCCCCGGTGGCTCGAGGGCAAGTCGACCCGCACCGGAAGCGCGGCGACGCGCTGAGGAGCGGAAGCGACGCGGCAGTCGATCCGATCAGTTGCATCCGATGCAGTTATCCGGCGCTGGATGCAACCGGATCGGCTGCAACATCGTCGCATTCAATGCAACCGCAGGGTCTATCGCCTGGTCAGGACGCATGTGACGAGGCCTCCACCAACCGACCCTGATCCAGTTCGTACGGTGAGGTCGCAGGCAAGGGCCGTTCATGGATCTTGCGGAACGATGCACTCGATGCAACTCTGCTCACTTTCAGCAGACTCGCGTAGTAGTGCCGGAACAAGTGCAGGCCCGTGTTGTCCGGCCAGCCCAGCGGATCCAGCGCACGCGACAGCGCCTGATTGGTGGTGGATCCCGAGAGCGGCCCTCTGGTACGACCGGTGAAGATCAGACCCTCGGGTCCAGCTTTGCGCTCGGCGAGCTGCTGAGCCATGACGTCGATCACGCACTGAGCAACCGGGATCGTCCGGTAGCCGGCCGCGGTCTTCGGCGGACCCCACACCGGCACCCTGGCTCGCACCGCGATCACTTCGGCCCCGTCGAGCTCGGGCAGAGACAGTCCCTTGCACGGGTTCCGGGCGATCAGGCCATCCTCTAACGCCCGCGCGAAGATGGACGCCACTGTCGCTACGGCACCGCGCACGGTGCGCGGCTTGAGGCCGTGGGTGTGCACGAGCACGCTGACCCACTGCACAACTGCCAGCGGTAGAGCTCCAGCTCATCGCCCTGACGGAACCCGTCAGGAACCGGGCAGTGCGCCTCTATCCAGTCCGGGACGATCCACAGCGTCGGGAAGTCGACGACGAACTCATCAGCCGCCTTCGCCACGGCAGGCGACCTCGCCAGGACGCAGCATCGAGCCGAACCCGAACTCGAACTGACCACCCGAGGTGGCTTCTAGCGATGGTGGCGCCGGCGACGACGGTTCCCGATCCGTCGACACCTCAAGAACCCTGCGGCCAAGAATCGCGACCACGAGCCGCATCACGCATCACGCTCAGGTGCCACGACCTTCAGTCGGGACCGCGACGACGCGCGCCGAGCTCGGGCCGGTGCCGCCGGCTGGCCTTCAGCCTGCTGAACCGCGGCCACGATCCGCCAGCGGTTGCGGAGCATCCCCTGCACCGACAGCCCGAGACTGTCGAGGTACTGGCGCACCACCTTCTGCAGCTCCACCGAGGCCATCGGCTGCTCAGCCCGGCCCAGCTGGCGCACGAACATCGCCACCTCATAGCGCTGGTCGAGCCGCTCCCACATCACCGCCTGCGGACGGGTCCACAGGTCAGCCCACAGCGCCGCCTCACGATCCGTGGCTTCGATCAGCGGCCACACCGGCGGCTCGCCGGCTCGGCCCTCACCGGGCAGCGTCGTCCAGCTCGCCTGATCGCCAGGCCGATCCCGGGCAAGCGCGTTCAGATCCGGCGGCAGGCCGGACACAACGCGAGCACCACCCTTAGGCATCGTCGATCACTCCCCAGCCGCATTGCGCGGCATCGGCAGCAGTCACCTTGCGTGACTGCGAAAGATCATCGGGAACCTTCTGAACCCTGCGGACCAGGCAGAGCCCTCCCCCGCGCTCGTGGCCCCCTGCCGTTGGGGGTCACCCCCCACCCGACCGCGCAGGATCGTCACTCTCTGTTATTCCATCCGCCTGGTTGTTCTCGTGCAGTGGTGCGCGAGTGATGTGCATGTGTCATTGACTGCAGGTTGCTCCAGTCATGACCACGTGGTCCTCGTGGCCAAGGCCGTCGATGTGGTGCACCTCTGTTGCCCATGGCCTCATTACACGTGGCAGTGCTGCGCATTCGTCGCATTGGCACAGTGGGTAGGTCTTGAGGTAGGCCTTGCGTGTGCGTTCCCACCGGGCGTCGTACACCGCACCACCGGTGAGGCGGGTAGAGCGGGCTCTCTGGGTGCAGGCGGGGCAGCGTCCACCGGGGGTAAGGATGAGGCATCCGCGGGTTGCGCAGACGGCTAAGGCGTGGCGGCGTGCCATGGCTCACCCGCCACGGTGTCGAATGGTCGGTGGGGGCGGGGCCACCCGCGCCAATGGTGGTACTGCACGGCGCTGACGTTAGGTGTCGCTACGCCTGCACTATGGACCCACAACTGATGGTGACCGCATCCGTGCTTTCGATTTGGGGGACCTAATCGGCTGGACGTCCTACGGTCCGCTTGCGAGGCTGTGCCGCGTGGTCAGCCGACAGAACGTTCTCGACCGCATTGGAGCGATGCGGGACCTCTACGCAGTCATGGCCACAGGACTCGTACTTCTTCAGGACCCCATGATCCGCCAACGCCTTCGCGATGCCCGGTATCACCAGATAGCTTTGCCCAGAACGGGCGAATCGAAGGTCACGATCCTCATCGACCAAGCCTTTGCCGCCGCTGAGGCCGACCCCGCTGCCTTCAACCTTACCTACCTGCGAACGCTGGCTGCCATGGTTGTCACAACCGTCGCGGACGATCTTAAGCAACTCGGCTACACGCTCGCCGACACCGACCCAGACGAGTTCCACGTCCTCAGGCACCTGCGCAACGCAGCCGCGCACGGCAACCGGTTCAATATCAACTCGAAGGCGCCCGCGGTCGTCTTCCGTGAGCTGACGATCTCGCCCGCAATGAACGGCCAACCCGACGTCTTCTTCACACACGCCACGCCGTCGCTCGTCATGGACCTGGTCAACGCGGTGGCCTCGCATATATGACGGGTTCAGGGCCAGCTTGACGCCGGATCAGGCCGCGGAAGGAGGCCGGGCCCTAGCCGCTGAGGGTCCGGGTGCTGTGTGGCGACCGCTCCCTGTTCCTCAGCGCAGAGAGCTGGGCCGTGTAGCGGCCGTGTCCCACAGGCACGAACCCAGTGCGGGCGCACTTCGCCTACTGCTCCGCATGGTGACATAGGTGTAACTCATCGTGCAACAAGCGTCGACCGCTTGGCCTTTCTTCCCCTGCAGTTCAGCCACGATCCCCAGCTCACAGATCTAGCCGTCCCCTGTTCACCTGGCAGACACCGGATGTTCACCCCACCGGAAGAGGTTCGCTCCATGAGCCCGCCTTCGGAAGATCCTGGACCTCCGTCCGGCGCTGGGGTTGCGCTCAATGACCTGGATCAGGTAATCACCACGCTCAGTGCGGCGGCGTACTCGCCACCCAAGTCCCGAGCGCATCGGCACAACCCTTGCGCCAGGAAACCATGGCTACAGATCCAACTGCGGCTTCCCCACGGGCACGCCACTGTGGATTTGCAGGCCGATCTGGATGTCATCGACGGCGCGGTCACGCTACGGAACTCATTGCAGCATATCAGTCAGCAAACCGACCTTGATGAGATCATCACCCCCGACCTTCGTCAGATCATCACCGCGATCAAGGATGCGTTGGCCGATACCCCTCCCGAGGTCCCCGTGCATCAATACAGCCTCGAATTGCCGCCGTCGACCCATTTGAAGCACGTCGGCCAGCGGGCCAACCTGCCGGAGGTCATTGCCGCGCTCAACGATGCAGTAGTCGCTCTCCCACCATCTGCTATCTCTATCCCGTCCCAGCGGACAGAAACGCTATTGGAGCAGAGAAGTGAGTCGCCAAGATGGTGCCCGGCGACGCCAGAAGGCACCCCCCCAAGTAGCATCGCTGTAGTGCGTTACCAGCGCCGGTCGTGGTGGGCCGCCTTCGTCGATCGACTTGGCAGCATCTTCAACTTTGCTAGCATCACTACTGAACAGCGGAACCTCACTCGTGGATTCCTACAAGGGTTCGGCGGTATTCTGGACCTGTCGGGTCGCTCGCTGGCGCCGCAGCATACTCCTTTCCATGTCCTGTGGAACCAGCTGCTCGACGTTCCTGATGACGAATTGCGCCAGGTGGACGATGCAGCTGTGTTAAAAGTGCGACAGGCTGATGCACCTGTGTCGAAGGCGTCGGGAGCTCCGCGTAGTCGAACTGAATCGCCAGATGATGAGTAATACCACTCAGTCGGAGGATAATACTGTCACCGAAGCAACGACCAGAGAACTGCTCCCTCGCATCAGTTTGACCGAGCTTAATGCCATCCAACAAACTAATCTCAAACTGGCATCCGCCGTGTTGGAAATACTAGGAGAGAGGGCCAAAACCTTATCTAGCATTGAAAGGCGTCAACAGGGCGTCCAAGTGTTGGGTATACTAAGCGGGGTAGCCGTGATACTCACGTTTGGTTTTTGGTCTTTCTTGCTAATAAAAGCAGGTCAAACGGTCGGCGGAAGCATTCTGGGATCGGTGGATCTCGGAGCAACAATTGCAGCATTAATAGCGTCGGGTCAACGCAAACGATAGGTGGCGCAGATCTCCGATTGGTTATCACCACTACTGCGCGTTGCCGCACTTTCCTTAGCCTACTAGTGGAATGTGCCACGTCATCGTGCCTACGCACGTCCTGCGCGCAGCTCTTGTACGTGGACAGGCACCCAGCGGAGTACTGATCCAGTGGTCCCGCACTCCCTCGAAAGCGGCAGCGGTCAGCTCGAACAACTCGGCCAGCTTCGCCAGCTGCCGCACCGCCTCGGCCTTCTGCTCGTTCATGGCCGTCTCCGTCCGTTCGTTCCCGTGAGCTCGCGACAGCAGGCCTGAAGGAACCGCCGCAAGGACTCGATCCACCGCCTGCCATCGGGGATGCGTCTGTGCGAGATCACCCGCGACACCCCCCGCAGTGCAGGCCAGGGCAGCGACCCCGGCCGCCGCCGAGCAGCATCAGCAGGAGCATCACGAGCGCCACCAATGCCAGGGCGGATGCCACGGCCACTGCGGTTGGACGACCAGGGACAGCGCCGTGATGAGCGCCAGCGCGAACTTGACCACGAAGGCGACCGCAGTACCGGCCACTGCAGCCATCCCGACGTAGACCACGCCACCGTCAGCGAGCCACTGCCCCCAGCCGTAGGCCGGTATCTCCACCGCAGGGATCACGCGCGTGGTCACGTCCCGGATCCGCAGCTCGCGGTTCGCGAGCCGGTAGGGGCGCATCCGCACCTCGACTCGCGCGTCGGTGTCCGCGGCGCGCTCCATGGCGGCGCGGATCACCTCAAGGTCGTGTAGCGCGGCGGGCGAACGCACGGCGATCTCACTCACGGCAGGTCACCGCCCAGCGCGTCCCGCACCTGCGTCTCGGCGCACGCCTCGCAGGGCTTGCCGCCCGGGCCGTCCATCAGCTCGGCGACCATCATCAGCAGATGCCCGCACTGGGCCTTGTAGACGCCGATGGGATGGTCCGCGAACTCGTCGACAGCATGGGAGCGCCAGTCCAGGATGCTGAGAGCCCATTTCACCGGGGCCATCAGCCCAGGAACTCCGTCAACGCATCGCGCAGTTCGGTCGCCGCATCCTCGGCGAGCGTGAGGACGCACTGAGCGGTCACGTGGGGGTCCAGCTCGATCACAGCATCACGCTTGGTGGCGACCAGGTTCGTGAAACCACGGGGGCCACCGTGCTCACTGCAGCTCACGTGAATGACCCTGCGAGTGCGCTTCACCGGCGGGGGCGTCGCGTCGTCGTCGTTCATGGCTGCGACCTCTCCAATGTCGATGGGGCGCGCACCCGGGGGCGGGGAGTTGGGGGAGCCACCCCGGGTGCGCGGCTGGGTACCAGTCCTGCGCTGACACCACAACCGAAGATAACATTGTGAATTGACGATGGCGAGAAGCAGTCCGTTGGTGTTTCACACCCACAATCCCCGCTACGCTGATGACCATGGCCGGACCCACCATCAGACGTCGCCAGCTCGGCATCGAACTCAGGCGACTGCGGGAGGCTGCACACATCTCTCCGCAGAAGGCAGCCGAGACCGTCAAGTGCTCCCGAGGTCGGATCAGCTACATCGAGCTGGGACGAAACGCCCTCGGCTACGCCGAGCTCGTGATGTTGGTCAAGCTCTACCAGGCAGACGACAAACTCGAAGAATTGGAAGAGATGCGCGAAGAGGCCAGCAAGCGTGGCTGGTGGTCGACCTACGGACTCTCGGAGCGCGTGGCTGGCTACGTCGGCCTGGAGGATGACGCGACGTCTGTCCGCACGGCCGAAGTGGGCAGCATCCCTGGGCTGCTCCAGACCGAGTCCTACATTCGCAGGCTGTGCAAGATCGACGTCCGGTTATCAGGCAAGGAGATCGACAAGCACGTTGCCGTGAGATTGCAGCGTCAAGCGCGGCTCGTCGGACCGAACCCGCTCCTGCTCACGGCCGTGGTCGACGAAGCCGCCCTGGTGCGTTGCTCGCGAGATCGGACAGTTGATGATCAGTTGGCGCACCTGATCGAGGTCGCGCAGTGGCCGAACGTCGAGCTTCGGGTCTTGCCATTCAACCTCGGGCTGCACGTCGGTCAGGCCGGGTCGTTCAGCGTGCTGAGCTTCCCTGACGGACTACTGCCCGACGCCGGGTACCAGGAGTACGTGGTTGGCGGACATGTCATCGACAACGGGGTAGTGGTGGCGGAACTAGCTACGCTGTTTGACGAGCTGCGCCGCCAGGCGCTCGGCCCCACCGAGAGCCTGGACATGATCGCGCAACTCGTCAAACACCCGTGATTGGTTGGCTAGGAGCGACACATGAAGCGTGACCCAACTCCCGCACGATTCGTCAAGAGTACCTACAGCCAGGCCGCCACAAACTGCGTCGAGGTGGCCAGCCTTGGCGACGGCCGCGCCGTCCGAGACTCCAAGAACCCGACCGGCGCGGTGCTGAGGTTCACCGCAGCGCAGTGGTCGGCGTTCACAGCCGGGATTGGAGCCGGCGAGTTCCATTGATCAGTGGGACTAGAAGGCCCCCCGTCGATCAAGGCGGGGGCCATCTGCATTCACTGCGTCACGATTCGATCTCGGGCGGTAACGACCCTGCCAGCGGCCGCCGATACATGGAACGAAAGCGGCCCCGGACGGTGCTGGAACACCGGTGCCGGGGCCTTGATCCAGCAACCTGAACTAGACAGGAGTGGACCCATGACACAGCAGACCGTTTCCCAGCCTGCATCGCAACCTCAGGCTTCTTGGGCCAGGCGGCACCCGATCCTGACTGGCCTGGGCGCCGTGGTCGGCTTCCTGGTGGTCGTCGGTGCTTTCGCCAACTCGGGCACCAACAGCTCGCCCAGCGCCCCGTTCGCCGCGCTGCCCACGAACAACGCCGAGCACGACGTAGCGATCACCAAGTGCGGCGGTGACGACCAGTTTGGGATGAACAGCGTGACGGTGCGGATCACCAACAGCACCGATCGGACCCAGTCGTATTTGGTCACTGCGAGCATGAACGATGCCGCTGGCAACCGCCTCGGCGAGGCCAACGGCGCCAGCAACTCGGTCGCCGCCGGCCAGTCCGCCAACGCCCAGTTGATCGGCACCGGCGCCCAGGGTGTCACGCAGTGCACCGTCGCCAATGTCAGCCGCATCCCGAACTGAAGCCAGCGAAGACCAGGAGGCCCCGTCGATCAAGGCGGGGTCCTCCTGGCGTCAGAGGTCGGGGGTTCGATCCAGACTGTGACGGACTCCTGGCGGACTCGGCGGGTCTAGCCGGACTCTGGGTAGGGTTGTCCTTGCTGGTCACAGCCATGATCAGCCGTGATGCGACGACCCATATCCAGAGCGGCAACGTGGTGTTCACCAGCACACAGACCGACACCACGGCGATCGCTGCTGCCCTTGAGCACGCGATCGCCGAGTCGCTCAGCGTGCGGCCCACAGTGGTGGTGCTGTCCCGGGACACGTTGTCGCGGGTGGTCGCGGACAATCCGTACCCCGATGAGACAAACCCCAAGTTCCTGCACGCTGCGTTCACCAGCGCGCAGCTCGGATCGGACGCACTTGCCGTCGTCCCACCGCCCAGCAGCAGGCCACCGACAAGGGCAGCCGCGACGAGGCAACCGTGATCGGGCACACGCTGTACCTGCACACTCCAGACGGTCTCGGACGCAGCGAACTGGCCGCACAACTCGCTCGAAGCGGGGGTCCGCTGGCCGCCGCCGGGTCAGCCACGGTCCGCAACTGGGCCACCGTGACGAAGCTACTGGCCATGCTCAGCCCTTGACATCAACTATGCCTGAGGTTTGAGCATGGTTCACATGACGACTGCACTGTCCTATTCGCAGCTGCCCGCGCTGATGACACGGATGACCGGCGATGAGAAACACGGGCCGAGTGCAACGTCAACGCTCGACGTGTTGTGGGTGCTCTACCACGACATCTTGCGGGTGGACTCCGCAGATCCCGATGACCCGGATCGCGACAGGTTCTTGTTGTCCAAGGGCCACGGTCCGATGGCTTATTACGCGGTTCTCGCTGCACACGGGTTCCTCACCGCTGAGGACCTGGACGGGTTCGGGGCGTTCGACTCCCCGCTCGGATTCCATCCCGACGGCACGCTGGTGCCCGGAGTGGAGATCAGCTCCGGTTCGCTGGGTCACGGTCTGGGCCTCGGGGTGGGCACCGCGGTCGGGCTTCGGCTGACCGGGCGCCCCCGTGCGCGCGTGGTGGTTCTGGTGGGCGATGCCGAGCTTGACGAGGGCAGCAACGCTGAGGCGATCCAGCTCGCCGGCCGGTTCGGGCTCGAGCGGCTCACCACGGTGGTGATCGACAACGATTCCGCCGGGCTGGGCTGGCCCGGCGGAATCGCGGCCCGGTTCGCTGTCGAAGGTTGGGCCACCATCGACGTGGACGGCCGTGACCACAATGCCCTGCGCCGGGCGTTCACCGTCGAACACCCCGAACGGCCGTTGGCCGTCGTCGCCCACGTCGAACCCAAAACCGTCTGATGAGTCCCCTCGCCACTCAGGGAGAGCGCATGACTACCACCATCACTGCCGCCCCGACCGCCAGCGCGGTCGAGGATCAGCGTGAGTGCTTCTACCGGCTGGTGCCCGAGTTGCTGGCCGAGGGCCCCCGCCTGGCGTTGGTACTGGCCGAGATCGGGGCCGGCTACCTCGACCCGGCGGCGACCGCGCCGGTGGCTGACCGTGTGATCAACGTGGGAATCCGCGAACAGCTGATGCTGGGTGTCGCCGGCGGGCTGGCGTTGACCGGAATGCGGCCGATCGTGCACAGCTTCCCGCCGTTCCTGATCGAGCGACCCTTCGAGCAGGTCAAGCTCGACCTGGGTCATCAAGGCCTCGGCGCGGTGCTGGTCAGCGCCGGTGGATCCTACGGGTGGCCGAGCGGGGGCCAGACCCATTTCGGGCACCGCGACGTCGCCCTGCTCGACACCTTGGATGGGTGGACCGTGCACGTGCCAGGCCATCCGATCGAGGTCGACACTCTGCTGCGCGACGCAGTGGCCGGCCAGGGGCGGGTGTATCTGCGCCTGGACAGCAGCGGGAACGCCCACCCGCACGACGTGCACGCCGGGCGGATGAGCATGTTGCGCCACGGCAGCACCGGCACCGTCGTCGCGGTAGGGCCGATGGCCGATCGCGTGCTCGCCGCCACCGCGCACCGCGATATCACCGTGCTCTACGCCGCCACCGTCCGCCCCTTCGACGCCGACGGGCTGCGCGCCACCCTCACCGAGCCCGACGTCGTCATCGTCGAGCCGTACCTGGCCGGCACCTCCTCCGGGCAGGTAAGCGAGGCGCTACGCGGGGTGCGCCACCGCCTGCTCCCCCTCGGAGTGGGCCAAGCCGAGCTGCGTCGCTACGGCACCACATCCGACCACGACGCGGCCCACGGCCTCGATGTTTCCGGCCTCCGGCGCTCGATCGACGACTTCCTCACTAGTTGATCCACGAGGCGTTTTCATCTGGCCGGCGGCGCTTGGGCGGTCAATCCAGGTGGAGCCAGACTCCGATGGCGGGATCGTAGAAATCAGCAGCTCATCGACCACGAGGGCTCCACAGTAAGGTGGTGGCCCGGCGCGGCCTCGTTATGGACGGCTCGCAGGTCGACTACTTCACTTTCCGCGTGACAGTGTGATCAGAGATCCGACGGTCCTGGACACCGGCGTGGTGCAGGCAGCGCAGTGCCCCGCAACGCACCTCAGAAGGGCGGCGGCTGACGGGGGTCTGGCCGCGCGGCGGGGGTTGGGTGTGGTAGGTCCGGCCCAGTGGGCTGGTCCAGACGAGACCATCCAAGTGACACACACTTACCGAGGAGAACTTGGCGGTGATCACCCGTGTCCGGCTACCGGTGACCAAAGCTCCTCTGCGATGGCATCCGCAAGCGCCTGGCGCGCAGCGACTTCCGTGGGGCGGCAGGAAATCCGGTCAATTGGCCTCGCGGGCCGGGCGCAGGCGATGACGCACGCGGCACAGGGCATTCCCATGCCCACCGTCACCAGTTCGTCCGGGTCCGATTCTCTCCGCGCCCCAACTCAGCAGACATGGTCAGCGCCGCGGCCGCAGCGCTCGACTGTGCCGACATCGCCGGGGCCGCCCCACGGGTGCTATGACGTCCCACCGCCACCACCGGGACCGTCATCCGGGAAATCCTGGAAGCAGCCACCGCCGCCGACCGCTGCGCCGCAGAATGCGGGCAACACGGCAGCCACCACGAGCACTGCCGCGGCCACTCCCAAAGCGCCCAGCGCGTCGCCGAACTCTGCAGATCGGAACTGTAGAACATCACCAGGGCCTGTGGGACTTGGTGCGTTACGAGTGCTGTGCCGGCTTCTCCGTCACCCACTGATGCGCAGTAGCCACTCTGTCCTTCAGCACCGCCAGCGCCTCACCGAGACCCTCATGATCCATATAGTTGGTCTCAGTGATCGATATCGCGTGCGTGCCGACCTGTTGGGCCAGCCCGCTGATCTCGTTGAGCGCCGCGACGATGTGCTGGCTTTCGGTCAGATTGAGGTCACACATATCTGTACGGTACACGTACGGTTCGATGCCCTCAGCCTCAATCTCAGCGGAGCCCCCGATCCCAACCGAACTAGGCTAGATGGCCGTTGAGGTGGAGCGTTTCCAGGTCGATGACGGTGCCCTCGACAGTCTGTGAACGATCAGGTAGGGAATTATCCTGAACGTCGACAGCCTCCGGTTTCTCCGCAAGGTTCGGGGCGAGCGGGCACTCGCAACCGGTCCTGTGCAGGGGGAAGTCCCGGGAGAAGGCCGCGAAGGTCACCGGTGCGTCTGCTCACACGGGCGGCAGATCCACTTCCGTAGGGTCGATGCATCAAGCCTACGGCGCTGCGTTCTAGATGCGTCGCGAACGCGAGGCGAAGACTGCCGACAGCAGCTCAACCATTCCGGCACGTTCGCCTCCGAGTCGAGCATCCGTGACCAGCACTGGGCAGGGCGTCCCTACGGCACGGACCGGCCGGCCGTCATCTAACTGTGTCTCCGCAGCGGTAAGCGCGCTCCGCGAATACCCACGCCTTGCTCCGGCAGAGCCGCCCAGTGTCCAGCGTGGTGAACACCGCGGGCATCCGACACACGCGCGTTTCGGCGAAGTCATGTTCGCGGTCGGCGGCGCGGCGGGTCCAGGCCGATGCGGCCCGGATCTCAACCGCCGCATCGGGCGGCGACTCCATCAGCCGACCCACAACGCCCGCACCGGCGTCCGGATCGCACAACCCGACCTCCACCACGGTGGCCAACAATCTGGCCTGCTCATGGGACAATTGCCGGGCCCGGGCACGCAATACCTCCACCGCGTCCGCACCAGTCACCGCATGAATGTCGATTCCGGCCAACAGCGCAGCCAACTCCGGGCCCGGCACCATCTCAGCCAGGCCCTCGGGAATCAACTGCCGCACCATCACAACCCGAACGCTATAAGACAGGTCTGACAGTCTCGGCCGTTCGGCTGAGCATATCCGGATGCCGCAACGCGCGCGTTCGGTCGGCGCGAGCGGCGAGCTGGTCGTCGTCGGGGTAGTCCACACAGACCAGGGTCAGGCCGTGCGCGGGTGCCACCGTCACCTCGTTGGCCCGGGTGGTCTGGCTCAGCAGGCCTGCGGGCCAGTCCGGGGCGCGCCGACCCTCCCCCACAGCGAGCACGGCTCCCACCAGGCTGCGCACCATCGAGTGGCAGAACGCGTCCGCCGCGACGTGCGCGATCAGCAGGTGCGGCTCATCGCGGGTCCACTCGAACCGCTCCAGCCCGCGCACCGTGGTCGCACCGTCGCGGCGCCGGCAGAATGCGGCGAAGTCGTGCTCGCCGAGCAACAGCCTGCTCGCTGCGCGCATCGCAACGTCGTCGAGCTCACGAGGGTGGGCCAGCGTGTCGTACCGGCGCAGTGGATCACTTCCCCACGGCGCATCGCAGATCCGGTACTGGTAGTGCCGTCGCAATGCGGAGAAGCGAGCGTCGAAGCTGCTCGGCACCAGCCGAACCGACGGCACCCGAACGTCCGGTGGCAGCAGCCGAGCCAGCCGGTGAGCAAGCTGGTCGGGCGCCAGCGCCTCGGACGGCACATCGACGTGGGCGACCTGCCCGGTGGCGTGCACGCCGGCGTCGGTACGCCCTGCGACAGTGAGGCTCGCCTCGATCCGCGCCACGGTCGCCACGGCGTGCTCGACAACGCCCTGGACGGTTCGTCTCCCCGGCTGGCGGGCCCATCCGGAGAAGCCGGACCCGTCGTAGCTGATATCCAGCCGGTAGCGCCGGAGCCCGCCGGCCCCGGCGGGGGCGGCGGGCTCCGGCGCTGCGGTGCTCGGGGTCAGGATCAGTCCTCGTCCTCCTGCTCAGCAGAGCTGTCTGCGGCAGCCGGCGCCTCCGCGGCGGTCTCCGCGGCTGGCTGCTTCGCCTTCGGCCGGGGCTTGAAGGCCCTGCGCTGGACCTCCTCGACCTCGGCCGCGGTGCGCTCGGTGACCAGCGCGATGATCGCCATCGGCGCGTTGTCGCCCTTGCGTGGCAGAGTCTTGAGAATCCTGGTGTAGCCACCCGGCCGGGTCACGAACTGTGGACCGATCTCCGCGACCAGCTTGTGTACCACGTCTTTGTCCCGAATCACCCGCATGATCTCGCGACGGTTGTGCAAGTCCCCGATGCGAGCCTTGCTGATCAACCGCTCGGCGAACGGACGCAGCCGTTTCGCCTTCGCCTCGGTGGTGGTGATCCTGCCGTGGGTGAACAGCGATGTCGCCAAGTTGGCCAGCATCAGCCGTTGATGGGCCGGCGACCCGCCGAGCCGGGCGCCCTTGGTCGGCGTTGGCATTTATGGCTCCTTTCAGGAGCCTCGTGAGTGGCAAACAGTGTTATAACACTGTTTGCCACTCACGAGGGCTCACGAGGGCTAGAGCTGTTCGGTTTCGGCGTAGTCGTGGCCGTCGTCAGGGCCGTAATCGGGGCCGTTGTCAACCCCGTTCTCGCTGGCCTCACCCCACCCGTCGATGGAGTATTCCGCCGCCACCGCCGACGGGTCGAATCCGGGTGGGCTGTCCTTGAGCTGCAGGCCCAAGCCCGCCAGTTTCAGCTTCACTTCGTCGATCGACTTGGCACCGAAGTTGCGGATGTCCAGCAGATCGGCCTCGCTGCGGCTGACCAGCTCGCCGACGGTGTGGATACCCTCGCGCTTGAGGCAGTTGTAGGACCGGACGGTGAGGTCCAAATCCTCGATGGGCATGGCGAATGCCGCGATCGTGTCCGCCTCGGCCGGTGAGGGGCCGATCTCGATGCCCTCTGCCTCGACGTTGAGCTCGCGGGCCAGGCCGAACAACTCCACCAGGGTGCGACCGGCCGAGGCCAGCGCATCCCGTGGGGTGAGCGACGGCTTGGTTTCCACGTCCAAGACCAGCTTGTCGAAGTCGGTCCGCTGCTCGACCCGGGTGGCCTCGACCTTGTAGGTCACCTTTAGCACCGGTGAGTAGATGGAGTCCACCGGGATCCGGCCGATCTCCGCGCCGGATGCCTTGTTCTGCACCGCGGGCACGTAGCCTCGGCCCCGCTCCACGATCAACTCGATCTCCAGCTTGCCCTTGCCGTTGAGGGTGGCAATGTGCAGATCGGGGTTGTGCACGGTGACGCCGGCCGGCGGCACGATGTCGCCCGCGGTGACGTCACCCGGACCCTGCTTGCGCAGGTACATCGTCACCGGCTCGTCCTCCTCGGAGCCAACCACCAGCTCCTTGAGGTTGAGGATGATGTCGGTGACGTCCTCCTTGACGCCCGGCACGGTGGTGAACTCGTGCAGCACACCATCGATGCGGATGCTGGTGACCGCTGCCCCGGGGATGGACGAGAGCAAGGTCCGGCGCAGCGAGTTGCCCAGCGTGTACCCGAATCCCGGCTCCAGCGGTTCGATGACGAACCGAGAGCGGGTGTAGTCGACCGGGTCCTCACTGAGGTTCGGTCGCTGAGTGATCAGCATGACAATTCCTCCTATGGCGCCCGCTATTTGACGCCTTGGTGTTACTTGGAGTACAGCGTTACTTGGAGTACAGCTCGACGATGAGCTGCTCCTGAAGTGGTACGTCGATCTGCGCCCTTTCAGGCAACCGGTGTACCAGTACCCGCATCGTTGCGGGAACCACTTGCAGCCAACCCGGCACCGGGCGGTCGCCCAAGCTCTCCTTGGCCACCACGAACGGCAGCGTCGGCACCGACTTGGGTTTGACGTCGATGATGTCGAACTTCGACACCCGGAGGCTGGGCACGTCGACCTTGACTCCGTTGACCAGGAAATGCCCGTGGGTCACCAACTGGCGCGCCTGACGTCGGGTGCGGGCCAGGCCAGCCCGGTAGACAACGTTGTCCAACCGGGATTCCAGGATCTGCAGAAGCGTGTCGCCAGTCTTGCCAGAGCGGCGGTTGGCCTCCTCGTAGTACCCGCGGAACTGCTTTTCCATGACGCCGTAGGTGAAGCGCGCCTTCTGTTTCTCCTGCTGCTGCAGGAGATATTCGCTCTCCTTGATCCGCGCACGGCCGTGCTGGCCGGGCGGGTACGGCCGACGTTCGAAGGCCTGGTCGCCGCCGACCAGGTCGGTCTTCAGGCGACGGGACTTGCGGGTTACAGGTCCGGTGTATCGAGCCATCTCTGCTGTTCCTCCCCGCGCCCTAGACCCGGCGCCGCTTCGGTGGCCGGCAGCCATTGTGCGGCTGCGGGGTCACGTCCTGGATGGTGCCGACCTCGAGGCCGGCGGCCTGTAGCGACCGGATCGCTGTCTCGCGGCCTGAACCCGGGCCCTTCACGAAGACATCGACCTTCTTCATGCCGTGCTCGGCGGCCTTGCGGGCCGCGCTCTCGGCGGCCATCTGCGCGGCGAACGGGGTGGACTTGCGCGAGCCCTTGAATCCCACGTGGCCCGCGGACGCCCACGCGATCACCGCACCGGTGGGGTCGGTGATCGAGACGATCGTGTTGTTGAACGTCGACTTGATGTGCGCATGCCCATGCGCGACGTTCTTCTTCTCCTTGCGCCGAACCTTTTTGGTACCGGCACCTGTACGTGCTCTGGGTGGCATTCGATTGCGCTCCTACAAAGGTCTGGGTTAGCTAGTCCGAAGTTGATGTAGCCGGCGTTACTTCTTCCCGGCCTTCTTCTTGCCGGCGACCGTCTTCTTCGGACCCTTGCGGGTGCGGGCGTTGGTCTTGGTTCGCTGACCGCGCACCGGCAGCCCGCGGCGCCACCGCAGGCCCTCGTAGCAGCCGATCTCGATCTTCCGACGAATGTCGGCCTGGACCTCGCGGCGGAGGTCCCCCTCGACCTTGTAGTTCTCTTCGATGTAGTCCCGCAGCCGGATGAGGTCCTCGTCGGTCAGGTCCTTGGTGCGCAGTTCGGGACTCACCCCGGTGGCGCTGAGGATCTCATGCGAGCGGGTACGGCCAACGCCGTAGATATAAGTCAGCGCGATCTCCATCCGCTTGTCGCGGGGTAGGTCAACGCCGGCGAGTCGAGCCATGCGAGGCGTGTCTCCTGTCTCGTCGTCCCAGGTCTGCTCCCCGTCCGTCCCGTAGGACGACCGTGTCGGCCGTCCGCGGGCCCCGGCCTGGCGTCCGGGGGTGACACCGATTCCTCATCGACGGTTGAACCGTCGCATCCATTTGGATCGGCTGGCGCGGGGAGGTCTTCTCGCGCCGTGTGGACCAGCGGTGTCGTGCCCTGCTTAACCCTGGCGCTGCTTGTGACGCAGGTTCTCGCAGATCACCATGACCACGCCGTGGCGGCGGATCACCTTGCACTTGTCGCAGATCCTCTTGACGCTTGGCTTTACCTTCACGTCATCTCTCAGTTATGTAGTTGGTGCGCTACTTGTAGCGGTAGACGATGCGGCCCCGGGACAGATCGTAGGGCGAAAGCTCCACGACCACCCGATCCTCGGGCAGGATGCGGATATAGTGCTGGCGCATCTTGCCGCTGATGTGCGCGAGAACCCGGTGACCGTTCTCCAACTCGACCCGAAACATCGCGTTGGGGAGTGGTTCGACCACCCGGCCCTCGACCTCAATCGCCCCGTCCTTCTTGGCCATGTCCTCCGCGTTCCTGCTCACTCGCCGTGCCGCCGGTAGCGGCCTTGCCGCGACGCACGCGCACACCAGTTCCACGACGTGGGGAGGCATCACAAGAAGTGCGGGGACGCACTGCCGGGCAGGAAGCCTGCGCAGATACCTGCAGACACGCTAGAACCGGCGCGTTGCCCGCGCCGACAGCACAGTTTACGTCCAGGTCAACGGTGGGTACAAACCGGCCCCGGATCGGCTACCGACGGACCCCCAGGCCTGCTGGAGGTCGTTGTCAGCTGGCGATCATGGCCTCCGCCTCGATCTCGACCTTCCATCGGGGGTCGAGGAGCCCGGCGACGACCACCATGGTGGCCGCCGGGCGGATCTGGGCGAACAGCTCCCCGTGTACGGCACCGACCGCGTCCGCGGCGGACGAGTCGACGAGGAACATTCGGGTGCGCACGACGTCGGTCAGGGCGGCCCCGGCCTCGGCCAACGCTTCAGCGATGATCTCGAAGCAGCGCCGGGCCTGGACAGCCACATCGTCTGGGCACGAGCCGTCAGGCCATACCGGCGCAGTGCCGGATACCAGTACCCGGTCACCGACGCGGACCGCCCGAGAGAACCCGATGGTCTTCTCGAACGGCGACCCGGACCCCACCGACTGACGCAATACGACGCTCCGAAGAAACAGCGGGATGATCACCGTTTGTGTGCGCTCCGCGACAAGGATTGTCGTCACAGGCACACAACCGGTGATCACCCGCAGCCGGCAACTGCGAGGCGTTAGGCCTTGACCGGTTCGGGCTCGGCGATGGGGTTTGCGCCGTGGATCGGGCCCTCGGCATTGGCCAGCCGGGTGGCACCGCCTCCGGTGGCGCCGCCGCCCCAACGCAGCGAGATCACCTCGGCGGCGATGGACACCGCGGTCTCCTCGGGAGTGCGGGCACCCAGGTCGAGCCCGATCGGCGAGGCGATCTTCTTGAGCTGCTCGTCGGTCACGCCCGCCTCGCGCAGCCGTTCCTCGCGGTTGCGGTGGGTTTTGCGCGATCCCATCGCGCCGAGGTAGGCGAGGTCCAACTTCAGCGCTTCGACCAGCACCGGCACATCGAATTTCGGGTCGTGGGTGAGCACGGTGACGACGGTCCGCTGGTCGATCCGGCCCGCCTCGGCCTCCTCCTTGAGGTACCGGTGCGGCCAGTTCACGATGACCTCGTGCGCGTCGGGGAAGCGGCTCTTGGTGGCGAACACCGGACGCGCATCGCACACCGTCGTGTGATAGCCCAGCAGCACCCCCACCCGCGCCATCGCGGCAGCGAAGTCGATCGCACCGAACACCAACATCCGGGGCGGTGGCTGCATGGAGTTGACGAACACATCCATGCCCTCGCCGCGACGCTCACCCTCGGGGCCGTAGTGCAGGGTGACCACTCGGCCGGCGGCAAGCGCGCCGCGGACGTCGTCGAGAATCGCCTCGTCGGCCTGCGCCGAGCCCACCGTGCCGGTGTGCCGGTCGGGCCAGACCACCATGCGCAGCCCGACGCGCTCGGGGTCGGGGTGCGCCACCACGGTGACTACCGCGACCGCTTCCTTCTTCTCCACCGAGGCGGCCACGTCGTCGAGCTCAGGGAAGTGGACCGGGTCGACCTTCTCGACGAACACGTCGATGATGCCGCCGCAGGTGATGCCGACGGTGAACGCATCGTCATCGGAGACGCCGTAGCGCTGCAGGACAGGGGTGTCGTCGGCGAGCACCTGCTGGCCCAGCTCGAAGACCGCACCCTCGACACAGCCACCGGAGACGCTGCCGACCGCCCGCTCGTCGGAAGTCACCAGCATCGATGCTCCGGCAGGGCGCGGAGCCGAGCGGTAGGTGGACACCACCGTGCCCACTGCGGTCGATTTGCCCTGGCGCCACTCCGCCACCAGTTCGTCGAGCACCTCACGCACCGCAAACCCTCCTCGCGCTGAACGTCGCCGATGACCATAGGCCTACCCCTATTAGTCGGTATTCGGCCAGAGTGGCGTGCCGGTTCACCCGCAATGACTGTTCTCACACGACGCGTCAGCGCCACCATTTATTCCCTCAGGGACCTCGCGGGGCGGACCGCGGAGTGTCCACGTCGATCCCGCTGGCCAGGTCGGAGCAGTCCACCACGATCAGGTCGCAGCGTTGCGCCAGCCAGTCCCGCGCCCCTCGGTCGCCCTGTGCCGAGGCGACGATGTCGGCCCAGTGCTGCCGGCCCAGCAGGACCGGATGGCCGGGTTGAGTCTCGAATCCCGCTCGGGCCACCACCGCGGGACCAGCCAGTGCGACGAGCCTGCGTACCACTGACGCATCCACGTCGGGTAGGTCGACCAGGTGCACCAGCGCGGCCTGCACCTGCGGCGGCGCGCTGCGGACCAGCTCGGCCAGGCCAGCGCGCAGGGATGCCCCCATGCCCTGCGCCCAGTCCTCGGCCAGCACCGTGCTGGCGGTCTGCGGCACCAGCGGGAGCACCCGATCGGCCTGCGCGCCGACCACGACGAGCACCGGGTCGCATCCGCCATCGGTCAGGGTGGCTACCGCCCGGCGCAACCAGGCACCACCGTCGACCAGGGCCTTGGGCATGCCATAGCGCCGCCCGGCCCCGGCCGCCAACAGTAGTCCGGCGATCATGATTGCATCCTGCCACGGCTTGCCGGATCGTCGGTCGAGTCATCGGCACACCCCCGTAGCGGCTCGCTGGTCTCCACCTGCTCGACGACCTCGACGCCGTCGCCGACGTGCAGGATCGCGCCGGGGGAATCCGGGATGAGGTTGATCGCGAACCAGGTCTTGCCGTCCCAGCGCCGATGCCGAGCCAGCGTCGTGAGCGGCTCTTTGCCCTTGATCGCGGTGTCAGGATCGATCGTGGTGAGCACGCAGCGGTCGCAGGCTTTCACCGCGCGGAAGCTCGCCGCTCCAATGCGCAGCACCCGCCAGCCGTCCTCGTCCCAGGCGGGTGCGCCGGCGACGACCAGATTGGGCCGAAACCGCGTCATCGAGGCTGGCCCCTCCTCAGGCCGCGGTCCCCCGGCGATGAGATCGTTCAGCGCGGCCAGGGATTCCTCGGTGGCGAGCAACATCGGGTAGCCGTCCGCGAAGGACACCCGATCCGGCTCGCGACTGTAGGCGGGGTTGGGCCGCCGCTGGGTGGGATCGTGGAGGTATACCAGCCGCACCGATTCGCCGACCACATCGCTGAACCAGGCGTGCGCGTCGTCCGACGCAGGCGCGGCCAACAACTCACTGGAGAAGACGCGGACGCCGGTGAGCACGGCGCAGTCCGGGGTCCGTACCCGCAGCGAGTCGACGGCGGGCGCCTGCACCAGCAAACCGTCGACGTCGAAATCCGGGCTGACCAGCACGAGCTTCGGGTGCGTCCGCGCCGTCACCACAACGCCCTCGTCGTCGACGAGCATCCACCGTCGATCACCGGCCAAACCCCACAGCTCGACCATCGCGTCGGCGACTGCACGGCCGCGGCAGGACTTGATCGGATACCGGTTGACCCCGGTCAGCGTGAGCCCCACAGACCCCAGGCTCCTGGTCACGCGGATCGGGGGCAAGCAGCGGCGGGCGAATTGGAACTGCCCGACTCCACACGGTGCACTGGCAGACTGACTGCCGTGACGGCGCTCAGTCGACTTCTGTTGCTGTGCCTCGCGCTGGCTGCACTGACCTCCTGCGCGACGGCGGTCTCGATGTCGAAGGCGGCGCCGACGACGCCGGCGCCGATGACGACGACAGCCCGGACCGCGACGACAAGCACGATGCGTTCCCTGACCATCGGCGGGACACAACGCTCGTACCTGGTGGTGGCACCTGCCGACCAACACACGGCGTTGCCGCTGTTGATGATCTTGCACGGCAGGTCGGTGACCGTGCAGCAGGAGGAGATCAGGACAGATTTCGTGGCACTGGCACAACAGGGAAAGGCCGTGCTGGTCTACCCGGTCGGTTACGGGCAATCGTGGAACGCCGACGGCGGCTGCTGCGGTGACGCCGCGGCGACTCACATCGACGACTCCACCTTCCTCGCGGCTGTGAGAGGTGACGTGGCGAATCATTTGTCGACCGACGGCTCGCGGGTCTATCTGGTCGGCTACAGCAACGGCGCGCGGATGGCCTTCACCGAGGTTTGTGCGCATCCTTCGCTGTACGCCGCGTTCGCCGTCTTCGGTGCTGTGCCGACCGAGACCTGTGGGGACACGAGCATCGCGGTTCCGGCGTGGATCAGTGCCGGCACCGCCGATCCGGAACTAGCCACCACCAAACCCGCGCGGACCACGACCCAGGTGATCAAGTCGGTGGTGGCGCGCTGGCGCGCCCGTGACCGCTGCGGGGCAAAGTCGGCCAGCACGACTATCACATCGGCACAGCTAACCGTGTGGGCACACTGTCGGAATGGATCGGCCGTGGAATCTGTGCTGTACGACGGGGTGAACCACTCCTGGCCACGCGGAACCGAAGTAGACATCCCCTCCAACATGACCGTTGGCACGTCCGCGGCCGCCGCCACCCTGATGTGGGCCTTCTTGTCCGCACATCAGAGGCCCCAGGGTTGAAATCGTGAACCCTGCTCGACTTCTGGCTGGATCGGGTCAGCTTCGGATGATCTCAAAGGAGGCCCCGACCGACTAGCGTGCACCTGATCGCCAACCACTCACCGGGGAGAGCACCATGAGCACTTCGACCACGCCCGCACCACCGTCTCCTGGCGCGGTTCGAATATTCTCGATCTTCAATGGGCTGACCCTGCTCGGTGTGCTGCTCCAGGCGCTGTGGGCAGGCGAATTCATCGACCGTCACGGTCGACACGTCTGGGTCACCGTGCATGAGATCGGTGGTTTCGTCGTCGTCGTCCTGGCCCTGGTCACCGCAGTGGCGGCACTCGCGCTGCGAAAGGCCAGTTCGGCGCTCACTTTCGGTGCGCTTGGCCTATTGGTGTTGATCGTCGTCCAAACGGGACTGGGCGAGGCGATCACGAAGGGCAACGCGAACGAGCTGATCGCCGCGCACATCCCGATCGCGGTGCTCATCTTCGGCCTGGGCGTCTTCCTATCGAGCCTGGGCGCTCGGGTGCGCCGCGGGTAGTCCCTGCTCCGTCATTGCTCGCTGGCCTCGTTAGCAGGGGTGGGGGCTCCGGCGAGGATCAGATATAGGGAGCGGCGCGCCTCGGCCAGGACCCGCTGGGCCGCCTGCACCTGTTGCGCGTCGCCCATCGCAAGTTGACGGGTGGGGTAGCGCAGCTCCTCCAGGGCGCCTCGAAGGTCGCTGCCGCCGCCACAGCGTGCGGTGAACTCGGTGAACGGGTCGGGCATCGTTTCGCCGTAGGTCTGCAGGTATGCCTGTCCGGCGTCGGTGAGGGTGGCCAGCTTGCGGCCGCCCTGGGCGACGGTGTCGATGAGCCCCTCGTCCTCAAGCTGGCTCAGCGTCGGGTAGACGGCGCCGGGGCTGGGTCGCCAGGCACCGGAGGTGCGCTCGGTGATCGCTTGCATGAGTTGGTAGCCGTGCATGGGCTCCTCGGCCAGCAACAGCAGCAGGGCGGTGCGCACATCGCCGCGTTGCGCTCGCCCGCGTCCCGTACCACGTGGACGGCCGCCGCGTGTCCGATGGCCGCCCGGCCCGTCAAGCCGTGCCGGGATGTCGGGGTGATGACAGCGCTGCCCGTGTTGACGACCGTCGGCTCCGTGATCGCCGTGACGATGTGAGTGGTGATGATCGGTGTACATGACTTCTCCTCTGCATGAGATATCGTCCTTTTGACGACACGCTCACGATACATCGCGATAGTCCCGAACGCAAATGCTGTTCGCGCGGTCACGGTGCTGCGCGGTCCTGGTGGCTGAACGTCCGCCGGTAGCCGGTCGGAGTGGTGCCGACCTGCTGCAGGAAGTGGTGGCGAAGCAGGTCGGCGGTGCCGAAGCCGGTGCGGCGGGCGATCTCGCCAATAGTGAGGTCGTCCTCCTCGAGCAGTTGCTGGACGAGCAGAACGCGCTGCGGCTGGCTCCACCGGCCCGCTAACCGCCGAGCCAGATGTCGCGGATCGGGGTGCGCTGGGTGGCGTTCCCGATGTGGCCGAGGCCGAACATGTCCTCAATGGTGCGCAACACCGCGTAGTGGTCAACGGACTCAGCGTAGCGCCCGGGCCTGACCATCTGCCCGGCCATAATGAGCGGCACGCGATTGGCCGCGGAGTTGTCCTCCGCCTCGTCCCAGGTGACCACCAGCAAGCTCTGGTTGACGGCGGCCCAGCGCCGGTAGCCATCCAGCGTGGAGCGCAGCCAAGCGTCGCCCGCCGCGATGGGGCAGTCGTGCATGTCGTGGCAGAGGTTCGGGATCACGAACGATACCTGCGGCAGCGCGGCGTAGTCCGACCCGAACGCCGTGAACGGTTGACTGAGCCGGCCCGGAAGGTTGGTGAAGTCGGGCACCGGGTTGTGCTTGCGGGCGTAGTCACCGCTGCTGCACACCGGGTCTCCCGCGGTGGGTAGGTCCTCGGCGTAGAGCGCGAAGCCGAGGTGCGCGTCGAGCAGTTGGCCGGCCAGGTTGGGAGTGGCGAAGGAGTTGGGACAACCGTCACCAGTCACACCTTGGGTGTCCCCGGAGAACAGGGCCAGGTAGTTCGGCTGGCTGGGATGGGTTATCGCCGAGGCCTGGGTGAACAGCGCCCCGTCGCTGATGAGCTGGTTGAGGTACGGGGCGTCCGGGTTGCCTACTACCTGATCGAGGTTCTGGTTCTCCATGATGACCACGACCACATGCTGCGGCCGGGGCATCCCAGCCGGACTGGAAGACGGAGGCTGGGTGGGCACGACTACCGGACGGGCCGATCCGCCGCAGCCAGCCGTGATCAGCCCGAGCGAGGAGACCACCACGAGCAACGCGATGACCCACCAGCGCCGTCTCACTCGTTAACTCCCGTGCTCCATCCATCGATGATTGCAGCAAACCCCGGTGATCGCTGTTTGTGTGCCATCGGCTACACGCCGTGTCGTGAGCGGCACACAGATTGTGATCTATCCCCGCCCGGGCCCGGCGGTGGGCGGCCGGAGATGGCTCGAAATACGGCGCACCCGTAGGCCGGCCCAGTGGGGCCGTCACTACGGTAATCCCGGCCGCGTTGTCTTCTCAGACGGAACCCGTCGCTGGGGTTGCAGCAACGTTGACGAAGGGACGATGAGATGCGGCGTGCGCTCGCTCTTCCCGTCGTGGCATTGGCCGGGGCGCTCGCGTTGGCCGCCTGCTCGACTACGGCACCGCACCCGGGCGCCTCAGCTAAGCCCAAGGGTCTCACCACCGACTTCGGCGTCACCGGCACCGAGATCACCCTCGGTGCGCTGACCGAGTACTCCGGCCCGTTCAAGGACCTCGGCGTCGGGGTCGTGCACGGTCAGCAGGTGTGGGTCAACGAGACCAATACAGCTGGTGGGATCTGCGGGCGGAAGATCAAGCTGGCGATCCGCGACGACGAGGACGACGTCGCCAAGGCGAAAACTCAGTACGCTGCCCTGGAGCCCACGGTGCTGGGCTTCACGCAGATCCTCGGCTCGTCGGTCACCACGGCACTGAGCCAGAGCCTGATCGACAACGAGACCACCGCGGTAGCGCTGTCCAAATCGTCGGAGCTGCTGGGCAACCCGTATGTGATCATCCCTGCCACCACCTATGACGTCGAGATGATCAATGGGCTGTCCTACCTGATGGAACAGGGCAAGATCCACGACGGCGACACCATCGGGTACCTCTGGCTCGATGGCGAGTACGGCGCCAACGGTCTGCGCGGCGCCAGGTATTTCGCCCAGCGCCACCATCTGACGCTGCGCGACGCCAAGGTCACCGCTACCACATCGGATTTGCACGCCTTTGTGGCCGCTTTCGCCGGCGCGCCTCGGGTGACGGCGATCGCACTGAGCACCACCCCCGACCAGACCGCCTCGGCCGTGACTGCCAACCAGCAGCTGAGACTCAACGTGCCGATGATCGGCAACAGTGCGGCGTTCACCCCTCGACTGCTGTTCGGTCCTGCCGCTGGTCCGCTGCGCAACCTTTCGGTGATGGACAGCTCGGTTCCGTTCTCCGCCGCTGTACCCGGTGCGGAGCACGTCGCCGATGCGTACCGGCAAGCCGGCTACCTGGAGTTGCCCAGCAGTGGGGTCCCTTACGGCTACGCCATCGGCAAGATCTGGGGCCAGCTGCTCAAGCGGGCCTGCGCCAACGGGAACATGAGCCGGTCCGGGATCCAGGAGGCGCTACTCCAGAGCACCAATATCACCACCGACAAGCTGGTCGCGGATCTGAACTTCGCAAAGAGGGGCTCCCCGGCGGCCCGGGAGGCCTCGGTCGGTGTTCCCGATGCGGCCGTGCTCGGCGGGATCCGGGAGGTCAAGCCGCTGTTCCTGGCACCGGATGCACAGAGCTACGTCGCGGCCCACCAGACCGGCGAATGATCCGCCCGCACGTCGCCGCGGTGGCCGGCGAATCAGGATCCTGCCTCGAACCGGACGGCTCTGCCGAGAAGACCCAAGACAAGGACTGCGGCGCCGGTCAGGACCGTGGTTAACGGAAGGGTCAACGCGAGCACGGCGCAGCCGGTGAACCCGAGCACGGCCAGCGGGCGCCGCCAGCGGCGTTGGCGGCCGGGCAGGGTGAACGAGGCGGCGTTGGCGATGGCGTAGTAGGTCAGAATGGCGAAGCTGGAAAAGCCGATCGCGTTGCGCAGGTCGGCGATCGCCACGATGGTGATGATGGCCAGGCCGAGCACGATCTCGGCGCGGTGCGGCACCTGGTACCGGGGGTGCACCGCGGCCAGGGCGTGCGGGAGTTCGTGGTCGCGGGCCATCGCCAGAACGGTGCGCCCGACACCGGCCAGCAGCGAGAGCAGTACGCCCGCCGACGCGACAGCGCCGCCGATCCGCACCCCGGGTGTCAACCAGCTCAGCGTGCCGGACTGGGTGGCCGCGGCGAGTGGAGCGGCCGACCTGGCCAACACCGCGGGGCCCACCGCGGCCAGCGCGGCGGCGCCGACCGTCGCGTAGATGGCGACGACGATGCCCAGCGCCAGCGAGATGGCCCGCGGGATGGTGCGGGCGGGTTCGCGGACCTCTTCGCCGAGCGTGGCGATCCGGGCGTAGCCGGCGAAGGCGAAGAACAGCAGAGCGGCGGCTTGGCTGATGCCGATCAGCCCGCCGCTGGTCCAGCCGGTGAAGTTGGCTGGGTCGGCGTGGCCGCCGCCCAGGGCAGCCACCACGACCACGGTCAGCGAGAGCAGTGTCAGCGTGACCAGGGCCCGGGTCACGCTTGCGGTCCGGCCGATCCCGAGGTAGTTCACCGCGGTGAGCACCAGCACTGCGGCAATCGCTGGTGCGGTGGGGTGCGACGGCCAGGTGTAGACGCCGAAGGTCAGGGCCATCGCCGCGCAGCTGACCGTCTTGCCGATCACGAATCCCCAACCGGCCAGGAAGCCCCAGACCGGTCCCAGCCGACGGCGGCCGTAGCGGTAGGCACCGCCCGATTCGGGGTAGCGGGCCGCGAGTTGGGCGGTCGCGATGCCATTGCAGTAGGCCACCATCGCCGCGATCAACAGCGCGATCAACAGCCCGGCGCCGGCGGCTGCCGCGGCCGGCGCGAAGCTGGCGAAGACCCCCGCACCGAGCATCGAACCCAGGCCGACCACCACCGCGTCGGTCAGGCCGAGGCGTCGAGCTAGCGGCCTTTCGGCCGGCGTCGCATCGTCCGCGATCAGGCTGGAGTCACCCGGCCATGGCGCACCGAGTCGCGCGCGGCGGCGAAGCGGATCATCTCGTAGCTGGTCATCATCACGAGCACGCCGGCCAGTACTCCCAGCGCCTCCAGGGGTGTCAGCCTGCTGGTCAACGGCACGACCGCCAGCAGGATGACGGCCACCACGACCCGCGACATTGTCACGATTCGCACCATCCGCCACTTGAATGCGACGTGCGCGAGCAGGTACAGCGCCACACCGCCGTACAGCGCGGCCACCGTCAGCGGTTCATCGTGCCCAGCGTTGGTGACGTGCTGGAGGACCAGTTTCAGCCCCAGCGCCAGCAGCACGATCCCCGCGACCATCGGCAGGTGCAGGAAGCTGTAGGCGTCGCGGGCCAGCCGCGATCGGTGCTGTTCGGGCTCGGCGGCCAGCGCCCGCTCGCCCAGCAACGCGGTGGTGTCGAAGTACGCCCACCACAGCGTGGCGCAGACCGTCAAACCCAGCACCGAAGCGGCGACCACCGACCAGGAGATCGGCAGCCCGGCCATCCCGACCCCGATTGCCACGATCGACTCGCCCAGCGCCACGATGATGATCAGGCCGTGTCGCTCGGCGAAGTGCCCCGGTGCGCGCAGCCGCCAGCCCGCACTGCCAGCGAGGAGGGTTCCCCCGTAGTCGGCGAGCAGGGCCAGTCCCCACAACCCGGTCTGCACCGCACCGGAGTACCGGGAGGCGATCAGCAGCACAACCGTGCCACCGATCACCGACGGGGTCCACCGGATCAGCTGGCTTCGCAACCCCTGATCGCCTCGCGCGACGATCCAGAACAGCATGAGGTGTAGCGCCCGGAACGCGAAGTAGCACAGCGCCACCACCACCGGCCCGTTGTGCCCGCCCGGCAGGTCAGTGAAAGCTTGTGGAATGGCCAGTGCCAGCAGGAACATGGCCGCCATCACGGCGAACATCGCCGCCCGGATGGCTCCCTCATCGGCGACCACGACGTTGCACAGCCAGGCGTACGCGACCCAACTCCACCACAGCAGCCCCAGAACCAGCAGCCCCCGGATGATCCCGTGCACCGACACGTCGTGCGCCATCAACGTCGTGATCTGGGTCAACCCGAACACGAACACCAGGTCGAAGAACAGCTCGATCGGGGTAACCCGCGCCTCAACTCCGGCCGCCACAATCCGTGTTCTCACAGCAGAAATCCTGACACGCCCGACCACGATTCGGAGCCAGTGGCACCCGAGAAAGGCGCAGGGGCCGGTCCCCTGGAGATGGGACCGGCCCCTGCGGGGACTACGGATGGATCTAGAAGTCCATGCCGCCGCCGTCGGGCATGCCGCCGCCCGCCGGTGCCGGGTGCTTCTCCGGCTTGTCAGCGATCACAGCCTCCGTGGTGAGGAACAGGGCCGCGATCGACGCTGCGTTCTGCAGCGCCGAGCGGGTGACCTTGGCCGGGTCGATGATGCCGGCCTTGATCAGGTCCTCGTACTCGCCGGTGGCGGCGTTGAGGCCGTGCCCGGCGGGCAGGCCGCGTACCTTCTCGGCCACCACGCCACCCTCGAGACCGGCGTTGATAGCGATCTGCTTCAACGGAGCCTCAAGCGCGACCTTGACGATGTTGGCACCGGTCGCCTCGTCGCCGACCAGCTCCAGCTTCTCGAACGCCAACGCACCCGCTTGGATCAGCGAGACGCCACCGCCGGCGACGATGCCTTCCTCGACGGCAGCCTTGGCGTTGCGCACCGCGTCTTCGATGCGGTGCTTGCGCTCCTTGAGCTCGACCTCAGTCGCCGCTCCGGCTTTGATCACCGCAACGCCGCCGGCCAGCTTGGCCAGCCGCTCCTGCAGCTTCTCGCGGTCGTAGTCGGAGTCCGAGTTGTCGATCTCGGCGCGGATCTGGTTGACCCGACCCTGGATCTGCTCGGGGTCGCCGGCACCTTCGACGATCGTGGTCTCGTCCTTGGTGATGACGACCTTGCGGGCGCGACCCAGCAGCGACAGGTCGGTGTTCTCCAGCTTGAGGCCGACCTCCTCGCTGATCACCTCGCCACCGGTGAGGATGGCGATGTCGGCCAGCATCGCCTTGCGGCGATCGCCGAAGCCGGGCGCCTTGACGGCAACCGACTTGAAGATGCCGCGGATCTTGTTGACGACCAGGGTGGCCAGCGCCTCGCCCTCGACGTCCTCAGCGAGGATCATCAGCGGCTTGTTGGACTGCATGACCTTCTCCAAGATCGGGAGAAGGTCCTTGACTGCCGAGACCTTCGTCGCCGCCAGCAGGATGTACGGGTCGTCGAGGACGGTCTCCATACGCTCCGGGTCGGTGACGAAGTAGGGCGAGATGTAGCCCTTGTCGAAGCGCATGCCCTCGGTGAGCTCGAGCTCGAGGCCGAAGGTCTGGCTCTCCTCGACGGTGATGACGCCTTCCTTGCCGACCTTGTCCATCGCCTCGGCGATGAGCTCGCCGATCGACGGGTCAGCGGCGGAGATCCCGGCGGTGGCCGCGATCTGCTCCTTGGTCTCGACCTCCTTGGCCGAGTTCAGCAGCTGCGCCGAGACGGCCTCGACGGCCTTCTCGATGCCCCGCTTCAGGGCGAGCGGGTTGGCACCGGCCGCGACGTTGCGCAGACCCTCGCGCACCAGCGCCTGGGCCAGCACGGTGGCGGTGGTGGTGCCGTCACCCGCGACGTCATCGGTCTTCTTGGCAACTTCCTTGACGAGCTCGGCCCCGATCTTCTCCCACGGGTCTTCGAGCTCGATCTCCTTGGCGATGCTCACACCATCGTTGGTGATGGTGGGGGCACCCCATTTCTTCTCCAGAACGACGTTGCGGCCCCTAGGGCCAAGCGTCACCCTGACGGCGTCGGCGAGTTGATTCATCCCGCGCTCAAGACCGCGACGGGCTTCCTCGTCGAACGCGATCATTTTGGCCATTGCGGTGTGGTCCTCCGGTCATGGGCGCCGCGGGTTGTCCGCGGCAAGGACACAGTGCTCGGCCAGGCTCGGTGCCCGCGACGGACGTCCAGCGCTTGCCGGACTCACCGTCCCGACCTCAGTGTTGTGGAACTGGCACTCGAAGGGGCAGAGTGCTAGCTCAGGTTTAGCACTCGGCCCCGTCGAGTGCAAGCTGCCGCGCCTGCCGGAGGTGCCCTGCTGGGGGAACACTTACCTCGACTAGATCACGTTGGTGGCACCGGGCAGGATGCCAGTGGTGACCACCGCGCAGAAACCCCGATCCGTCGACGAGCACGGCCGGGTGATGGCCGCCCTGCTGACCGCCACTGCTGTGATCCGGTTGCCCCTCGTGGAGTGCGCCGGCCTCGCTTTGGCCGAGCCGATCACCGCGGCGGTGTCACTTCCACCGTTCGACAACTCCGGGATGGACGGCTACGCGGTGCGCTCGGCGGACATCGCGAACGCCACCGGCGATGCGCCGGTGCGGCTGCCGGTCACCGAGGACATCCCGGCCGGGCGCACCGACTCACCAACGCTGGCACCGCACACCGCGCACCGGATCATGACCGGGGCGCCGATCCCGTCCGGCGCGGACGCGGTGGTGCCGGTGGAACTCACCGACGGCGGCCGCCACCAGGTACAGATCTTCGCCCCCCGTGCGCCGGGCGACAGCGTGCGCCTAGCCGCCGGGGACGTCGCGGCCGGCGAGGAGGTGCTGCCAGCGGGTGCCGTGCTGGGACCCGCACAGCTGGGGGTGGCAGCCGCGGTCGGCTACGCCGAGCTGCCGGTGCACCGCCCGGTCCGGGTGCTGGTGCTGTCCACCGGTTCGGAACTGGTCGTGCCGGGCACCCCCCTGCAGCACGGGCAGATCTACGAGTCGAACGGCACCATGCTCGCCGCCGCTGTTCGGGAGGCCGGCGGCGACGCGCAGTTGATGCATTTCGTGCCCGATGATGTGGCCGCGCTGGAGGCCGCACTCGCCCCCCGGTTGGCCGGGATCGATTTGCTGGTGACCTCCGGCGGGGTCAGTGCAGGGGCTTATGAGGTGGTCAAGAGCGCCATGACCGGCCAGGGCGTGGATTTCGCCAAGGTGGCGATGAATCCCGGCGCTCCGCAGGGCGTCGGCCGCTACCGCGGAGTGCCAGTGGCGGCGATGCCCGGCAATCCGGTGAGCGCCTCGGTGTCCTTCGAGGTATTCGTCCGTCCTGCGCTTCGGGCTGCGATGGGGCTGCCGGCCCAACGGCCTCGCGCTATGGCTCGGTTGACCGAGGCCTTGGAGTCACCAACGGATAAGCGGCAGTTTCGGCGTGGCGCGTTCGATTCGGACGCGGGCACCGTCGTCGCGGTGGGAGGCCCAGGATCGCACCTGCTCGGTGCGCTGGCCAGGTCGAACTGCCTGATCGACATTCCCGAGACCACCGGGCATCTCGAAGCCGGCGAGCAGGTCGTGGTCTTGTGCACCGGCGCGGCCTGACCTGGCGATGGGGGCTCGGGTGTGAGAAAACCACGACACCCGGACAGACCTTGTGAATCGTGGGTGAGGCGCAGCACACTGAGCGTGAACAAAGGCTCAGTGAGCTATCCCGTCCCAGAATGGCGTGGGGTTCCTGCGTCGTCGGGGGGCGCAGGAGCGCGCTGGGAAGAACCGTTCGGGAAGCTGGGGAGCAGACGAACGGTGAACGGCACCGGGACCTCCGTCGGGGGACGGGGGCTTTCCGGTGCCGTTTCCCCGGCCGTGGTCCCCCCAGGTTATGGGCGTACGGTGGGCAATCGCTCACTAACCCCAGCCTGAGGATCTCTCGAACGAATGGCGTCTGTCCGGTTTCCCGCGACATTGCGACATCTGGTGGACCTCACCCGCGAGACGCTCCCGCCGATGCACCCCGCAGGCAGGCCGTTCGTGGCCGCCGGGGCAGTTACCACGCTGCTGCTCCGCACGCTGTCCCCGACCGCGGCAACGCTGGGCGTCGTCGCCACCGCCTGCTGTGCCGCGTTCTTCCGCGAGCCGCGCCGGGTGCCCCCGCAGGACTCCACGCTCGTGGTGGCGCCGGCGGACGGCACCGTGAGCAGCGTGACGCCCGCCCCGGCGCCCGCTGAACTGGGTCTCGACAGCCACCCGAGGCCACGGGTCAGCGTGTTCCTGTCGGTGTTCGACGTGCATGTGCAGCGCATCCCGGTCGACGGCGAGGTCCGCCACGTCGCCTACCGTCCGGGCAAGTTCCTGTCCGCCGACCTGGACAAGGCCAGCGAGGCCAACGAGCGTTCCAGCATGCTGCTGCGGTCCACGAGCGGGCAGGACTTCGTCGTGGTGCAGATCGCCGGGCTGGTAGCCCGCCGGATCGTCTGCTCGGTGCGGCCCGGGGACAAGGTGGCGGCCGGCGACACCTATGGCCTGATCCGCTTCGGGTCCCGGGTGGACCTCTACCTGCCACCGGGCAGTTCGGTGCTGGTCCGCCCCGGCCAGCACACCGTGGGCGGGGAGACCGCGCTGGCCCGGCTACCCCCGGCCGAGGAGGCTTGAGCCGTGCCCAACGCCGGCGCCGGGGTCCGCCTGCTGCCCAATGTCATCACCGTGCTGGCGCTGTGCTCGGGCCTGTCGGCACTGAAGTTCGCCCTGGACGGGAACTTCACCGGCGGGCTCGCCGCGATCGGGGTGGCGGCGCTGCTGGACTCGCTGGATGGCCGGCTGGCCCGGTTGCTCGACGCCACCTCCCGGATCGGCGCCGAGCTTGACTCGCTGGCGGACTGCGTGTCCTTCGGGGTGGCGCCGGCGGTCGTGTTGTTCGTCTGGGCGCTGGATGGCACCCGGGTGGGATGGCCGGTGGCGCTGGTATTCACCGTGTGCGTCGTGTTGCGGCTCGCCCGGTTCAACACCCTGCTCGACGACACCGACGCGCTGCCGTTCGCCAAAGAGTTCTTCATCGGGATCCCCTCCCCGGCTGGCGCGCTGCTGGCGTTACTTCCGCTCACTGTGTTCCTCCAGTTGGGCGGAGGCTGGTGGTCCTCGCCGCTGACCGTGGCGGCCTGGACGGTCGCGGTGGCCGTGGCGATGGTGAGCCGGCTACCCACCCTGTCGATGAAGACGATCCGGGTGCCGGCCCGGGCGGTGGCGCCGCTGCTGGCGCTGATCGCCGGGCTGGCCGCAGCGGTGATCACGTTCCCGCTTGCGTCGCTGGCCGTGGCGATGCTGCTGTACCTGGTCCACGTGCCCTACGCGAGCTACCGCTACCGGTGGCTCGCGAAGCACCCCTCGGCCTGGGAGGTCGCTCCCCGCGAGCGCCGGGCGATTCGCCGCACCGCGCGCAGCATGCGCCGCCTCGGTCTGCGCCCGCCGCTGCGACGGCGGGTGGCCGGTGCCGCCGCCCGGGCCGGTGCCGCGGTGCGCCGCCGCCGCAGCGCCGAGACCAACGGCCAGTTGCCCGAGGATCGCCGCTCCCGGCGGATCGGGCTGCGCCGGCATCCGTAAACTGGCCCGCCCGCTCCGACCGGTTATACGCGGACGACGATCGCGTCCACCGAAAGCGCGTCGATGAACTGAGGACATCGTGTCGGAGAAGTGTTAGGGGTGGGACAGCACTTCGGCGAAGGCCGGCTATCGTCGTGAGAGGGGAGGGGAACGGGAAGCCCACGATGGCCCGGTGTCACCTCCCCGAGCAAAGCCTGAGATGAAACGGACCCGAGAAGAGATTGTCGGTTCAATCCGCCGGGTTACCGTCGTCAGTGTCGTCAGTGTCGTCGGTTCCGCGTTTGGTGTCGTCTTGGGTCCTGTCGTTAGCCATGTCTTGGGTGCCGGCGTCGCAGGCGGTGTAGTCATCGGCGTCTGCGAGGGAGCTGCCTACGGCGCCGCCGCCTGCTCGCCCGGCCACACCGGCCTCGTTAAACGCTGCTTTTTCCTCAGCCTCGCCCTGGGCATCGCGAGCGTGTTCAGCCGGATAAATAGCTGGGAGTTCGCCCTCAGTGGCATTCCCGGCGGCCTCCTCGTCGTCGGCATCACTGCGATAGCTCATTATCGTCCTCAGTGGCTGCGTTCCGGTCGGCATCGCCGCCGTAGCTCGTGATCGTCGTCGGCTTCCGCTACAGCGTGCGCTGCCGCGACGACACCGGCAGCAAGGGCGAGGCGGGGCACACCATCGCCGCCCGCCCGCGCCGCCTCGGCCTGCTCTCTCGTCTCACCAGCCTCTCCTGCCCCAAGAGGAGGCGGGTGGATCCGTTGCGAGTGTGCCAAGGGTGGCAACTCTGACCAGAAGTTGCCACCCTTGGCACATCCGTAGACGACAACTGCCCTTCCCCGGCCTCACGGACAGCGACGCACCGGTCTCGCCACGAATCTGTTACATTCGGCGCTTTTTGAAACACGCTCATGTTCCGGATGCAACAAATCGGAAATATTCATCTCCTGTACTGGTAATGCACGGATAGCTTACACGCCGGAAAGGGATTCGAGTCATGACTCTGAGCGCGAAGACCTCGCCGGAGGACGGCGCTCCTGACGACCTTGAGGGTGTCCACCACTCGGTGGTGATTGTCGGCGGCGGTCAAGCCGGCCTGTCGATGAGTAACCACCTGAGCCATCGGGGCGTCGATCACCTCGTGCTGGAACGCGAGAGGATCGGTCACGAGTGGCGCGGCCGACGTTGGGATTCGTTCTGCCTGGTCACCCCCAATTGGCAATGCCAGCTACCGGGCTACCCGTATGCCGGGCCTAACCCCGACGGTTTCATGGTGCGCGACGAGATTGTCGGCTACATCGAGGCATATGCGAGGTCGTTCAACCCACCGGTAGTCGAGGGGGTCGCAGCAAACCGCCTGCGCCGCGACCGAAAGGGCCGATACCTGGTCGGTACCAGCCGTGGCGAGCTGATCGCCGACCAGGTCGTGCTGGCCACCGGTCCGTACCAGGTGCCGCTGATCCCCCGGCTGACCGAGCGGCTGCCCGACGAGCTGACGCAGCTCCACTCGTCGCAATACCGCAGCCCCGAGCAGCTGCCGCCCGGTGAGGTGCTGGTGATCGGTACCGGCCAGTCCGGCTGCCAGATCGCCGAGGATCTGCACCTGGCCGGCCGCGGAGTGCATCTCGCGGTGGGTAGCGCCCCACGAGTGGCCCGGTTCTACCGCGGCCGCGACGTGGTGGCCTGGCTCGACGCGCTGGGTTACTACCGCAAGGCGGTCGACGAGTTCGCCGATGTCGACGCGGTGCGTTTCCGGGTGAACCACTACGTCACCGGCCGCGACGGTGGGCGGGATATCGACCTGCGCGCCTTCGCCCGCGACGGCATGCGGTTGTACGGGCGGCTCAAGGAAGTGGCCGGCGCCGCGTTGCGGTTCGCCCCTGATCTGGCAAAGAACCTCGATCATGCCGATGCGGTGTCGGAGAGCATCAAGGACTCCATCGACAGCTACATCGACGCGCACCGTATCGACGCGGCACGCGAGGCGCGCTACACGCCGGTGTGGACGCCCGAACGATCGCCCACCCGGTTGGATCTCAGCGACACCGGGATCACCTCGGTGATCTGGGCCACCGGGTTCGGTCGGGACGATCGATGGATCGAGGTTCCGGTGTTCGACGGCCGTGGTTACCCCACCCATGATCGGGGTGTCACCATCAGCCCGGGCCTGTATTTCCTGGGGCTGCCCTGGCAGCACACCTGGGGCTCCGGCCGGCTGTCCGGGGTAGCCGACGACGCGGCGTACCTGGTACAACGCATCATCACCGGCACTGCGTCCGACCACCCATTCCGATGGATCGCCGGCACTTCGACCAGCACTTATCCCCGGGACGACGAGTGGGTCGCCCCGCGCACGGTGGCATGACGTCATGTCTGCGACGCGCGTCTTCGACGCTCACCGGCATCTGGGAGTGCTGCCGGCATTTCCGTTCTACGGTGGTCCTGCGGTCAACCCCGATACGACCGCCAGAGCCACCATCGCCGAGCTGATCTCGGATCTGGATGCCGAGGGCACCGACCGGGCACTGGTCATCCCCAACTACGGGGTGCCCGATCCGGACATCGCCTTCACGTTCAACGAACTGGTCGTCGAGGCAGCCCAGACCGACGACCGGATCAGTGCAGCGCTGTGGGTCTCACCCAAGCCCGCCGACGCCGACCGGACGGCGAAGGCGCTGGCGCTGGCCGGTGAGTCCGGGGTGCGGGCGCTGAAGCTGAGTTTCCTGCTGGGTGGCCGGGTGACCGACCAGGACTGCACACCGCAGCTCGACGAGATCTTCGACGTCGCCCGGGAACACGATCTCGTGGTGCACGTGCACACCTCTCCTGGCGGGAGCTCGGACATCGACGAGGTGGGCCGGCTCGTCGACTCCTACGGCGACACGGTCGCGATCCACCTGGTGCACTTCGGCGGCGGAATGAGCGGCCACATCAAGCTGGCCGGCGCACGGTTCTTCGACTGGATCGGCGCCGGCAAGCGGGTCTACACCGATCTGTCCTGGTCGATCGGATTCGCCCCCGGCTGGCTGGTTCGGGAGATCGACCGGCGCGGAGTGGGCCACGACCGGGTCCTGTTCGCCAGCGACCAGCCCTGGGGTGACTTCGCCGGTGAGCTGGCGAAGCTGCGTGCGGCCACTGGCGACGGAGAGCTGGCCACGCGGGTCTTTTCCGGCACATTCGAAGCGCTGTACGGGTGAACAACAACCACGAGGAGGAGTCACATGACCGACATGACCGACGTCGAGAAGCAAAGCCTTGACGAGATCCCCCACCCGTCTCTGCCCGAGGGGTCGAGCATCTATGGCGGGACCAAGGTCTTCCCGGACTACCAGGCCGAGAACGGTGAAACGTACTTCACCCTCGTGCACGGGATCGCGCACGAATCTTCGGTCAGCTTCGTGGCAATCCTGCAGGCCACCCGTGCGCAGCGGAAGGGATTCGAGTCGGCCATCTACTTCTACGGTCCGGGTTCGCTGAACTGTCTGGCCACTCGCGGCTTTCCCACCACGGGCAACTCGGCGTTTCCCGGCGAGCACAACATCAACGACTCGCTCAAGACCTTCATGAAGGAGGGCGGCAAGGTGTACTGCTGCCGCTTCGGCCTCTCGCTGCACGGCGCTCGAGAGGAGGACCTTCTCGAGGGCGTCATCCCGACCCATCCCCTGGACGTGCAGGACGCATTGATTCATTACGCGCGTAAAGGCGCCATCATCAATTCCACCTACATGTTCTAGTCGGCTGCATGTTCTAGTCGGCTGCACGTTCTAGTCGGCTGCATGTTCTAGGAGGACACAGTGCGCGTTGGCACCGACATCACCGCCGACAGACTGTCGACTCGGGTTGACATCGCCCTGCGCGGCGTGCGGATGGACCCGCCGGTCCGCCGTCCCGCCGGAGCCGGGCCCAGCGATGACGGTCACGTGCTCGTCGACGGTGCCAACGCCGCGCTGCCCCGCAATCCGGACAGTCCCTACCGGATGCGCGACGGCCGGATCTTCCTCGGGGAACGCGACACCGGACTGTCGCTGCAGGTCGTCGCCCGACCCCGGTTCTACGATCTGACCACCGCCGACGGCGTGCCGTACGAGCAGATCGCCCGCCTGCACGGCGCCGACGTGCTGGCCACCACGGTCGTCCAGACCTGCATCAGATATGCCGAGAATCAGCGCTGCCGGTTCTGCACGATCGAGGAGTCGTTGCGAGCCGGCGCCACCATCGCTGCCAAGACTCCGGCTCAGCTGGCTGAGGTCGCGCGGGCCGCGGTCGCGCTGGACGGCATCCGGCAGATGGTGATGACGACCGGCACCACCGCAGGCCCGGATCGAGGCGCTCGCTACCTGGTGCGCTGCGTGCGGGCGGTGCTGGAGGCGGTGCCCGGGTTGCCCATCCAGGTGCAGATCGAACCGCCGGCTGGCCTGGCAGTGCTGGCCGACCTGCGCAGCGCGGGCGTGACCGCGATCGGGATCCACGTCGAGTCACTCGACGACGAGGTGCGCCAGCGGTGGATGCCCGGCAAGGGATCCGTGCCGATGGCCGAGTACGAGGCCGCCTGGGACGAAGCCGTGCGGGTGTTCGGCCGCAACCGGGTGTCCACCTACCTGCTGGTGGGGCTGGGCGAGGACCCCGACGAGCTGGTCGCCGGTGCGGGGCGGTTGGTCGAGCGCGGCGTGTACCCGTTCGTCGTGCCGTTTCGTCCGATGGCCGGCACGCTGGCCAGCCGCGACGGCATCGGCGGGCCCTCTGCCGAGCTGGTCCGTGACGTGACCGGAAGGGTCGCCACCTTGCTGCACGAGGCCGGCATGATCGGCGCCGACCAGCGGGCCGGCTGCGCTGCCTGCGGGGCGTGCGCAGCACTGTCCGCGGCGGGGGCGTGAATCATGCACCCGGCGGTCTACCGCAGCGCTGAAGGTCTGGGCGAGGTACTACTCGGCCAACCAGCCCGCCGGCCCGACTTCCGTATCGAGCCCGCTGCGGATCTGGTGACCCTGGCGGCCTACCAGCGGTTGAGAACCCGGGTGTTCGTCGACCAGCAGGGGTTGTTCACCGATCACGACCATGACGACCGCGACGACGACCCACGCACCCTGGCTCTGGTTGCCCGCAACCCGGAAGGCACCGTGCTCGGCGGCGTGCGGCTCGGCCCCGTCGACGACGGGCCCGACCTGGGCTGGTGGTGCGGCGGCCGGCTCGTGGTGGATCCGGACTGCCCGGTCCGAGGAGTCGGCGGAGCGCTCGTCCGGGCCGCCTGCGCGCACGCCGAAAGTGCCGGGGTGCTGCGTTTCGAGGCCACCGTGCAGGCCCGCAACGAGGTGCTCTTCCGTCGGCTTGGCTGGACTTCGGTGCGCCCGGTGACCGTGGCCGCCGCCCCGCACGTGCTGATGCGCTGGCCGATCGGCCGGATCGCGGTTCAGGTCTCGGCCACCAAGTCTGACCTGGGCGGATTGCTGTCCGGTCTGGTTCCTGGCGGGGCTGGTTATGTCGGCGACGACGGTGCGCCGGTGCCCGGCAGCGACCTGGTGGCCGCCTGCGACGCGATCCTGCCGTCGATGGTCGAACGCGACCCGGAGTGGGCCGGCTGGTGCTCGGTGCTGGTCAACCTCAACGACCTGGCCGCCATGGGAGCGACACCGGTGGGCCTGCTCGACGCGCTGGGAGCGCGGGACCGCTCGTTCGCCAGCCGGGTGCTGGCCGGGTTGGGGCGGGCCAGCCAGGCCTATGACGTCCCCGTGCTCGGTGGCCACACGCAACTCGGAGTGCCCGCCGCACTGTCGGTGACCGCGCTGGGTCGCACGGCGCATCCGATCCGCGGCGGTGGCGGCCGCCCGGGCCATCGCATCCGGCTCACCGTGGACACAGCGGGCGGTTGGCGGCCCGGGTATGCCGGTCGCCAGTGGGACTCCAGCTCGCACCGCCGGACCCCTGAGCTGCGCGCGATGCTCGGCTCGGTGGCCATGGCCCGGCCGGCCGCCGCCAAGGACGTCTCGATGGCGGGGCTGGTCGGCACCCTCGGCATGCTCGCCGAAGCGAGCGGTTGCCGGGCGGTGCTGGACGTCGCCGCGGCGCCCAGACCGCCCGCCGCCACCGTCGGCGACTGGTTCACCTGCTTCCCCGGGTTCGGGATGCTCACCGCCGACGGGGCGGACCGTCCGCCGCCGACGGCCGGTCCGGCGACTAGCGCGGACTGTGGTGAGCTGGAAGCCGGCCGCGGCGTGGTACTGCGCTGGCCGGACGGTGAGCTGACCGAAGTGATCACCGGCGCGGTGACCGGGTTGGGAGCGGCATGAGCGCCCTTCGGATGGCCGCCGCGGCAGCGAGTTTCGACCGCGATCTGGAAGCCGACTTCGCCCGGATCGAGCACCTCATCGACACCGCCCGGGCCGACGAGGTGCGCCTGCTCGTGTTGCCCGAAGCCGCGTTGGGTGGGTACCTGGCCAACCTCGACGGCGCGGCGGGGTCGCCGCCTGCGCTGTGCCCGGACGGGCCGGAGATCCACAGGCTGAGTCGGCTCGCCAGGGACATGGTCGTGGCGGTCGGCTACTGCGAGAAAAGTGCAGACCAGCTGTTCAACAGCGCCATCTGCGTGACCGGTGACGGGATACTGGGCCATCATCGTAAGGTGCACCAGCCGCTTCGGGAGGACGCCAGCTACGCCGCGGGCGGCCACTTCGCCGCCTTCGACACGCCGGTGGGACGGCTGGGCATGATGATCTGCTACGACAAGGCGTTTCCCGAGTCGGCCCGGGCGTTGGCGCTGGACGGCGCGGAGATCGTGATGTGCCTGTCCGCGTGGCCGGCCAGCCGCACCAACGCGGCGCCGAACCTGAACCAGGACCGCTGGAAGCGCCGGTTCGACCTGTACGACCGAGCCCGAGCGCTGGAGAACCAGATCATCTGGCTGTCGGCCAACCAGTCGGGCCGGTTCGGGTCGCTGCGGTTCGTGGCCAGCGCCAAGGTCGTCGACCCCGGCGGTGACATCCTGGTCGACACCGGCGTGCGAGCCGGTCTTGCGATCGCTGAGCTGGACGTCAAAGCGGAGCTGGACACCGCCCGCCGGTCGATGGACCACCTGCGCGATCGCCGCCCCGCCGCCTACCCCTGCTCCCCCAACCGGCCCCAGGTGCACGACCGGTGACCAGCTCTACGCCTCCAGATCGCGATCCGTACGGACGCTGAGATGGGTGCGATTCGGGTTGGGGCGGTGGCGGCGAAGTTCGGGCGTGATCTCGACTTCGACGTTCAGCGGATCGCCACGCTGATCGAGCACGCCCGCCGGTCACAAGTGTCACTACTGGTACTTCCCGATGCAGCGCTCGGTGGCTACCTCGGCGACTTACGCCAACCCGATCCGGCGGCGTTGCCACCCGCGCTCGAGCTCGACGATCCGCACGTTCACAAGGTCGTGGCGCTGGCAGCGGAGATGGTGGTGTGCTTCGGTTTCTGCGAAGCCGACGGGGATCGGCGCTACAACACCGCACTGTGCGTGCACGGCGACGGCGTGCTGGGCACCCATCGCAAGGTGCACCAACCCGCCGGTGAGTCGATCGCGTATTCGCCGGGTGAGCGTTTCTCCGCATTCGACACCCCGGTGGGGCGGATCGGCATGTTAATCGATTACGACAAGACCTTCCCGGAATCGGCCCGCACCCTCGCTCTGGACGGAGCCGACGTGCTGGCCTGCCTGTCGGCGTGGCCGACCAGCCTGACCAACCGCGCGCCGCGGATGGCACAAGACCGCCAGGCTCGTCTGTTCGACCTCTACGACCAGGCCAGAGCGGCGGAGAACCAGGTCGTGCTGGTTTCCTCCAATCAGACCGGTGTGCTGGGCGAATTGCGCTTCCTCGGGCAGGCGAAGGTGGTCGGCCCGGGCGGCGAGATCCTGGCCCGCACATGGGCCAAGGCCGGTATCGCGACGGCCGAGCTGGACGTTGCCGCCGAGATCACCAAGGCTCGTCGAGTACTGCGGCACCTCGAAGAACGCAAACCCGGTGTCTACCGGGACCGCTCGTGACCACTCGTGAGTGCGTAACAGTGTCATGACACTGTTACGCACTCACGAGTGGTTGTCGATCGCGCTGCTCACCTACTCGACCAAACCGCGGGGCAGCGTGGTGCACACGCTCGCGCTGGCCGAGGCTCTCGCCGATGCAGGCCAGCGGGTGACCGTGTGGGCATTGGGCCGTAGCGGGGATGGCACCTTCTTCCGACCCGTCGATCCCCGGGTAGAACTGAGGATCGTGCCGTTTCCCGACACCGCCGAGGAAGAGTTCGGACCCCGGATCCTGCGGTCCATCCAGGTGCTGCGCGATGCCTTCGACCCGACCGGCTATGACGTGGTACACGCGCAGGACTGCATAAGCGCCAACGCCGTCAATCGCTGCGTCCGCACTGTGCATCACATCGATCACTTCAACACGCCCGAGCTTGCTGCCTGCCACGAGCGTGCCGTCGTCAACCCGTACGCCCACGTCTGTGTGTCAGCCGCGGTCGCGGCTGAGCTGCGAGACGGTTGGCGGATCACGGCCACGGTCATTCCGAACGGAGTGGACGTCCAACGCTTCTCCTGCGCGGCTGGCCCGGCTGGCGCCGCTGCCCGAACCGCGTGGCGATCGCGGCTGGGCCGCTACGTGCTGACCGTCGGTGGTATCGAGCCCCGCAAGGGGTCACTGGAGCTGCTGGAGGCCTACGCCCTGCTGCCTCCGCGGATGCCCGACGTGCGGTTGGTGATCGCCGGTGGGGAGACCCTGTTCGACTACCGGGATTACCGAACCCGCTGGGAGCTGCGGGCCGCGGAGCTTGGGGTCGAGCCGGTGGTACTCGGGCCAGTGGACCACGACGCGCTTCCCGCGCTGGTGGCCGCCGCGGGGGTGTTCGCCTTCCCGTCGACCAAGGAGGGCTTCGGGTTGGCCGCGATGGAAGCTCTGGCCGCCGGGATCCCGTTGGTGGTGTCAAATCTGCCGGTGTTTCGGGAGATCTTCACCGGCGTCGCCCGTTTCGCCGACGACCCGGCCGAGCTGGCGGCGCAGCTACGCGCCGGGCTTGCCGAGCCGGACGTGGATGCCCGGGAAGCCGGCCGCGCGCTCGCGGCCCGTTACACCTGGCCAGCCGCAGCGCTGCGGCACCTCGACCTCTACCGGAGCCTCGACTGATGGGTTTGACCATCGCTGCTGGTTAGGTCTGGGAACGCTGCGTAGAGCGAGCGATCGGTTTCCACTAGGTCGAAGCGCTCGAGCAGCCGGGTCACTGCGCTCTGGGCCAGGTCGACGCGGACCGCGAGCCTTCGCAGCTCGGTCTCCAGCAGCATGCTCGCCAGTAGGGCATCGTCTGCTACCTCCGTGGCAAACGATGCACATGCCGTGGTCGTAGGCTCGGACGTCGTGAGCGCGCCGCAGATCACCTTGACCGCCAGGCTCAGCACCTCGGCGCTGGACGCCAGGCGTGGCGTGGTCCGGCTGCACCCTGAGGTGCTCGACGCGCTGGGCCTGCGGCCGTGGGACGCGGTGCAGCTCACCGGAGCGCGGGTGAGTGCCGCGCTGGCGGCCGCCGGAGACAACGCCCCCGGCATCGCGTTGCTGGATGACCTCACGCTGTCCAACCTGGGGCTGACCGAAGGTTCTGAGGTGGTGCTCGCGCCGGTGCAGGTACCCGCGGCCCGCTCGATCACCCTCACCGGGTCCGTGCTGGTCAGCCGTTTTGTGAGCCCTGAAACGCTGCGGCTCGCGCTGGCCGGCAAGGTGCTCACGACCGGGGACGCGGTGTCCCTGCTCCCGCAGGACCTGGAACCTGGGTCCGACACCGCGGCGGTGCGCAGCCGGCTCGCGTCGGCGATCGGGATCACCTGGACCAACGAGCTGCTCACCGTGACGGGCACCGACCCGGCCGGCCCCGTCGCGCCGCACCCGTCCACTGTGGTCGGCTGGCGCGACGGCGACCGCACGGGGGACCAGCCGGTGCAGTCGCAGGCCCTCAGCATCTCGGCTCCGGCACCCCTAGCGCCTGCGGTGGCCGATCTGGTGGGCGCGCAGGACCCCGCCCGGCGCTTGACCGAATGGTTCGAACTCACCTTCCACCGGCCCGAGCTGCTGCGCAGCCTCGGCGCCACCAGCCGCCTCGGAGTGGCGGTGCACGGCCCCGAGGGGGTGGGCAAGGCCACGATGGTGCACGCGGTGGCCCGCGACGCCGATGTGCACGTCGTCGAACTGGCCGCACCCAGCGTGGCGGCGGTGCAGCCCGATGCTGCCGCCCAGCGGGTGCACGACGCAGTGGCGGCCGCCTCCGCCCGCCGGCCCAGCGTGTTGCTGATCACTGACGTCGAGGCGCTGCTGCCAGCAACCAACCCGCCGCCACTGGCCACCGTCGTGCTCGACGCTCTGGCGTCGGCGCTGGACCGGGTGGCGCTGGTGGTCACCACCGCGCATCCCGCGTCGGTGGATCCGCGATTGCGCGAGCCGGAGCTGATCGATCGCGAGCTGTCGCTGGGGCTACCCGATGCCCGGACCCGCACGGAGCTGCTCCGGGTGCTGCTAGCCGCAGTGCCGCTGGCCACTGATGTGGATCTGACCGCCGTGGGCGAGCGCACCCCGGGGTTCGTCGCAGCTGATCTTGTCGCGTTGCGCCGCGAGGCAGCGGTGCGGGCCGCGCTGCGCCACACCAGCGCCACCGATACCGAACCGGATCTCGTGGTCCTGCAGCAGGATCTGCTCGGTGCGCTGGATACCGTCCGTCCCATCTCGATGTCCACGTCGGAGACCATCAACACCGGTGGGCTGACCCTGGACGACGTCGGTGACATGACGCAGACCAAGCAGGCGCTCACCGAGGCGGTGCTGTGGCCGCTGCGCTACCCCGACTCGTTCACCCGGCTCGGCGTCGACCCGCCGCGCGGCGTGTTGCTCTATGGCCCACCCGGCTGTGGCAAGACCTTCCTGGTCCGAGCCCTGGCCGGCTCGGGGGCGCTCAACGTGTTCTCGGTCAAGGGCGCCGAGTTGCTGGACAAGTGGGTCGGCGAGTCGGAACGGGCAGTCCGGGAACTGTTCCGCCGCGCCTCCGACGCCTCCCCCGCGCTGATCTTCCTCGACGAGATCGACGCGCTCGCACCGCGGCGGGGCGGGTCGTCCGACGCCGGCGTCGGAGACCGGGTGGTCGCCGCGCTGCTCACCGAACTGGACGGGGTGGAACCGCTGCGCGACGTTGTGGTGCTGGGCGCCACCAACCGACCTGACCTCATCGACCCGGCGCTGCTGCGGCCCGGCCGGCTGGAGCGGCTGGTGTATGTACCACCGCCGGATGCGCAGGCCCGGGTGGCCATCCTGCGGTCCACGGCGCGCAACACTCCGCTTGCCGCCGACGTCGACCTCGACGCGCTGGCCGGTGGGTTGGAAGGTTATTCTGCGGCGGACTGCGCAGCGCTGATCCGCGAAGCCGCGCTGAGCGCCATGCGGGAGTCGCTGCAGGCCACCGAGGTCACCGCCGCTCAGCTGGCCGCCGCCCGCCAGGCCATCCACCCCTCGCTGGACCCGAGGCAACTCGCTGAGCTGGCCAACTACGCCGCCGCGCATGGTCTAGCACCCCCATGAACCCCCGCAAGCCGGGATCAGCTTCAACCTGCTGACCTTCCGTGATTTCGGGTTGAAGGACCGATGGTGCGTTCGGAGTCCTACCGACGTTCAACGACCAACCATGATCGCCGAAACTGAGTGATGACAGTGCGATCCTGCACGGTTATCGCTCACTATCGGCGACCTTGAGAGCGCGGGCAAGACGTCGGCGCTTGTAGCGCTGGCTCAGCTGGCCACCCGCTACGGCCCCGGCTGGCGGGTTCGAGACGCATCACTACCAGGACATGGAGATCGTGAACGGGTACGCCGCGCTGCACGCGGCCCGCCTCCGTCCGGGCGACACGATCACGCTGGCCGAGGCGCCTTTCCTGCACCTTTTCGTTCCCCGCGGCAGCGTCACGCTCGAGGGCGCCGGGTCTTTGACCGCCGGCGACGGGCGGGCAGCAGGTCACCGCCACCGAACCAGCCGAGATCCTGGTATGGGAGATGCACGCCACCCTCGACTAGGCGCGCACAACAGTGCCAACCGGATGGGGCAACGGCCCGCCAGAGCCTTGTACCTCCCTGCGAACCGCCCTGCGTGCCATGCTGAAAATGGTCGTTCTCAGTGGCCAAGTCCGCCTCTGTGGATGCGGGATGCGGGATGCGAACTACGAGGAGCACCTGATGAGCCTTGCGTACTTGGCGCAACCTGAGCAGCAGCCCATGGTCGAGTGGCTGGCGGGTGGGACCTTTGCGGTATTGCTCGACGCTGCGGCGACCAACGGTCAGCTGGGGGTGGGTCGGTTTCGGGTGAGCAAGGGAGAAGCGCCTCCCTACCACAAGCATCTTCGTGAGGACGAGGTCTTCATGCTGTTCAAGGGCACTGCCCTGTTGTGGTGCGACGACGAGGAGATGGAGCTGTCCGAGGGCGGGATTGTGTTCCTGCCGAGGAACGTCCCGCACGGTTACCGCATCACCTCCCCCAAAGCTGACCTGCTGATGATGTGCACTCCGGGCGGCTTCGAAGGCATGTTCCTGCAGGCCGGCCAAGCGGTGACAAGTCCTCGACAGCCGAACGCGGAGCCGTCGCTGGAGGACATGGCCAAGGCCGCGGACGACTTCGGTCAGGTCGTCATGGGACCACCAAGGTAGCGAGCCCCGAGGCCCGGGAAACGGGCCGACCAGGGCGACAACGGCATCATCCGCACGGCAGCGCCCGCCCGGTAGAGGATCCGTTGACGGCAACTCGACGGGTACCCTCGACCAATTCTGGGACGATCTCGTCCAGTGAGTGGACGACGACGCCGGCGAGCGCGAGCGCGTCCTCGGCCGGTGGAAAGGCGGCGTTGGGCACGGCGATGACTCTCAGCCCGGCCCCGGCGGCCGACCGCAGCCCGTTGCTCGAGTCCTCGATCGCTACCGCTCGCCGCGGGTCCACACCGAGGCGCCGCACGACCTCCCGGTAGACCGCAGGCGAAGGTTTCCCGGCCGCTACCTCCTCGGTGGAGACGCTGACCCGGAACCAGCTTGCCAACCCAGCCGACTCCAGCACGGCGTCGATCAGCCGTCGCGGCGACGACGACGCAAGCCCCAGCGACCAGCGGCTCCCCAACCGCTGTACCACCTCGACAGCGCCGGGAATGAGGGGTAGCCGGGAGCGGTACCGAGCGGCCATCCGGTCGATCACGGTAGCCGCCATGTCCTCCGGCTGGCCGGGCAGGCCGACCACGTCGGTCAGGTACGCCGACCACTCCCCGGTGCTCATGCCCTGCATCGCGCGGGTCGCCTCCGCAGGCCACGGTCGGCCAGCCTCGGCGGCAAGACCGCGGCGGACCTCGTCCCACAGCTCCTCAGAGTCCACCAGCACGCCGTCGAGGTCGAAGACCACGGCCTGCACCTCATCGCCTGCCATCGCCCCTCCCCCGGGTCACCATCGGATCCTACCGACGCCCAATGACCCATCATGATCGCCGAAACTGAGTGATGGCAGTGCAATCCTGCACGGTTACCGCTCACTCTTGGCGATCATGATGGGTGCGCGGGCAGGTCCATCTGGGCGATATCGACGAAGATCGGGCCGAGGATGTCGTCGGCGAATACCCGCCGGTAGAAGGCTGTCACCAGGCCGGCGATGTCCTCGCGGGGCAGCGATGTCGCAGCTTGGTGTCCCGGCCGTCATGGTTGTTCTCCCGCGCTCGGCGAACACACCGGCCACGTGACGGACGGCGTCGGCGGCGGAGATCCCGGCGAACGGCAGGGAAGGCCGCCGGTGGCGGCGGTGTAGAGCAGTCGGGGCCGGCCGGAGGAACCCTGGGGGTCGGTGCGGCACCAGGCGAGTCCGGCATCGACGAGGACCCTGAGATGGAACGCGCCGTGTTGGGGTGCAGACCGCTCTGCCCGGCGACCTGCGCTACGTCCAGCGGGGTGCCGCTGCCGCGTAGCAGGTCAAGGATGCGGACCCGGCTGGCGCTGGCCAGCGCGACATGCGTCCTGCTGCGCTCACTGGCAAGGTTGGACGGTAAGAACTGCGATTATCGTATAAATCCGTAACGGGCTGGGGTGGCGTCGGCCGATCCGTGGACCTCAACGCCACGGCCGTACCCGTGAGGCAGGGAGAGGCGGAGTGATGGTCACCGAGTTGACGCGTGCGCAGGTGGATCAAGCTTTCGCGCGGCGCACGGAGCCAACGAGGGCGCTGGGCCAGGATGCGGAGGCGGTGGGCCGAGCCTGTTACGACATGGCCCTGCGTTTCCACCGCGGCGGCAGGTTGCTGTGCTTCGGCAACGGTTCCGCGGCCGCCGACGCAGCGCACATCGTGGTGGAGTTCGTCCACCCGGTGATCATGGGCAAGCGGGCGCTACCCGCCGTATCGCTGTCCAATGACGCCGCGATCATGAGCGGGATCGCCGGCCCGGGCGGCTTCGAGGACACCTTCGCCGCCCAGCTGAGGCTGCACGCAACGGCGGACGACATCGCAGTGGGCGTCTCAGCCGACGGCGAGTGCCTCAACGTCGCTCGCGCGCTGACCACCGCCCACGACTTGGGCCTGTTGACCGTGGCGCTGGTCGGTGGCGACGGCGGCCGGATCGCCCGGATCGAAGGGCTGGACCACGTGCTGATCGCGCGCTCCGACGATCCACGGGTGGTCAAGGAAATCCAGGTCACCACCTATCACGTGCTGTGGGAGCTGGTGCACGTCTTCTTCGAACAGCCCGGCGTGCTCGCTCCCAGTGTCCTTCGGTGAGCGCACTGTTGTGCATGATCTGCCGGGAGGTGCCGTCATGAACGATATGGAGTCGCTGTACCCGTTTCTCTACTCGGGTGTGTCGGATGTGGAGGCGGTCCTCGCGGACGTCTGCCGGTCGACAACCGAGAAAGCCGAGGAGATCACCCGGCTGCGCGCTGACGTGCTGGAGCTCTATCGGGATCAACTCATCGAGTGCGCCACCGCGATGGCTCGGTCGTTCACCGACCGCGGTCGGCTGTTCAGCTTCGGCAACGGCGGGAGCAGCACCGACGCCCAGGCCATCGCCGAGCTTTTCCAGAATCCCGGTCCCACCGGCCGGCCGTTGCCTGCAACGACGCTGACCAGCGACGTCGCCGTGCTCAGCGCCCTGGCCAACGATGTCTCCTTCGACGTGGTCTTCGCCCGGCCACTGGCCGCCAACGGCCGCGCCGGCGACATCGCATTCGGCTTGTCCACCAGCGGCGGGTCGGAGAACGTGCTGCGCGGCTTCGAGGAAGCCAACCGCCGCGGCCTGCTCACCATCGGTCTCGCCGGCTACGACGGCGGAAAGATGGCCGAAGCCGGCACCATCGACCACCTGTTCGTCATGCCATCGTCGTCGGTCCACCGCATCCAGGAGGCTCAAACCACGATCTACCACGTGCTCTGGGAACTCACCCAACTAGCACTGAACTGAAAGAACCGCGTGGAGGAGCAGGCCGATGGGTCGCAATGTGGCGCAACAGCTCATCGAGGCACATCTTGTCAGCGGTGAGATGGTCCCTGGGTCAGAGGTCGGTCTGCGGGTCGACCAGACCCTGACCCAAGACGCCACGGGCACGTTTGTGATGCTGGAGTTGGAGGCGTTGGGCCTGGATCGGGCGCACACCGAGGTCAGCATGCAATATGTCGACCACAACCTGCTCCAGGCCGACGAGCGCAACGCCGAAGATCATCTGTTTCTCCGCTCGGCTGCCCGCCGTTTCGGTCTGTGGTTTTCCAAGCCGGGTAACGGGGTCTCCCATCCCACCCACATGCAGCGCTTCGGCAAGCCCGGTGCGAGATGCTGGGTTCGGAATCGCATACTTGCGCGGCCGGCTCGCTGGGCATGTTAGCCATCGGTGTCGGCGGCTTGGAGGTCGCGTTGGCGATCGCGGGCGAACCGGTGCATATCCGGATGCCGCAGATCTGGGGCGTGCGGCTGACCGGTGAGCTGGCGCCGTGGTGTTCGGCGAAGGACGTGATCCTGGAGATGCTGCGCCGCCACGGGGTCACCGGCGGACTGAACCGGATCATCGAGTACCACGGTCCCGGGCTGGCACAGCTGTCTGCGATGGATCGTCACGTCATCGCCAACATGGGCGCCGAGCTGGGCGCGACCACCACGGTCTTTCCCGCCGACGACGCGGTGCGCGTGTTTCTGCGCGGCGAGGGCCGCGAGGACGACTTCACCGAGCTTGTGGCCGACCCCGACGCCCACTACGACCTCACCGACGCGCACGATCACCACATCCGGTCTCGGCCTGTGCAACCGCAGCAGATCCACCAACTCCGGCTCGCCGCCAGCTGCCCCGGACCGCAGCCCCGATCTCTGGCCGGGGACCTCGCGACCAGGCTGATCCCGCCGACTCTGTGCAGGGTCGCCCGGGAACCCCGCGGGTAGGACACGACCGGGCAGTGCCGCCGCGGTTGGTGGTGTCCTGGGCGAGCGCCCCGCAGGCCGGGACAAACCGGGCCAGTCCGAACCAGGCCGTGGATCCGGGGGGCTGAGTTTCCGCGGGGGCGGACGCGGGACGGTGGTGGTCATGGCTACCTCTGATCCGGTGGTGGGCGCTGGATGGTGACGAGCTCGGTAGCTGGCTGTCCCCGCAGCCGCCGGATGAGCGAGCCGGCGATCCGGGTCGCCTGGACCTTGGCCAGCTCTGCCTTCCCCCCGGTGTGTCGCTCGTCGACGGTGGCGGTCCACAGGTCCAGCCAGCGGGCGAAGTGGGCGGCGGTGAGCTCGACTTTGGTGTTGAGCTCGAGGTGGGGTCGGAGCGCGTTGCGGTGGTACAGACCCGCGCGCAGCAGCACCGTTTCCCAGAAGTCACACATCACCGGCAGGTGCGCGGACAGGTCCATCTGGGCGACGTCGACGAAGATCGTGCCGAGGATGTCGTCGGCGAATGCCCGCCGGTAGAAGGCGGTCACCAGGCCGGCGATATCCTCGCGGTCGGCGATGTCGCGGCGTGGCGCGGCGGTCACGCCGCGACCCGCATATCGAGGAGGCCACCCAGGACGGTGAGCAGGACGACCTTGGCCGCCTCCAGGGCGATGTAGGCCAGGTGCAGGTGCGAGCGCGGTGTGATCTGTCCGGTCAGAATCCGGCGGGCACGCCGGTCCAGCCGAGGACGCAGCACCGCAACTTGACCCACCAACACGGCCCAGAGCGCTCCCGGTGCGACGCGACCACTCACGCCAGCATGGTCGGCGAGCATCGCCGCGGTGAGGACTACGGCGAGGGCAAGCTCCACGGCGTTGAGGGCGCGGAAGACCAGCCGCCCGATACCGAGGCCGAGCGGCACGGTGAGGCCGGGGGCCCGGAACCTCAGCGGTGTCTCCAGGAACGAGATCGCCAGCGCCATTCCCAGCCAGATGAACGGGACGGTGATCTGCACCCGGGTAGCGATTCCCCCCGTCACGGTGAGTTCGCCGCGTTCGGCGACTGCGGACTGTCCGCGTCCGGCGCCGACTCGATGACCGGAGTGATGTGCGCCACGCACAGGTGCGGCTCGACGAAGGGCCGCAGGCTTCTGGCCGTGGCCGCCACCCCCAACTCGGCCAGGGCCCCCCGGAGCAGACCCAGGTGCATCGAGCACACCACCTCCGGGTGCTCCTGGGCGACGGCCCGGAACGGGCAGGCGTGCAGCCGGATCTGCAAGTCCTGACCCTCGCGGGCGAGTTCGGGTTCGAAGCCGAGCTCGGCGAACAAGGCGCTTATCTGGGCCACCGACTCCTCCGCGGTCAGCTTCGGCGAGGAGCGGGGGCGCAAGCCCTGCTCCCTGGCCATGGCCCAGCCGGCTCGCTCGGCCCGCTGAGCCCGCTGGGCCGGGGTCTTGGCCCAGTGCGCGGCGAGAACCGTCGCGAGCACCTGATAACCGGTCTGCTTCGGGCCGCCGGTGTCACCGACACTGGCCGGGCCGTAGAGCAACCGCGGGCGTCCCCGTGTGCCGGGCGACTCGGAGTGGCTGCACACCAACCCCGCCTTGCTCAGGACCTCGAGGTGGAATCGCACCGTGCTGACGTGCAGCCCGCAGGCAGCCGCCAGTTCTCGCGCATCCAAGGGGCGCTCGCTGGCGCGTAAGGCGTCCAGCAGCCGGACCCGACTGGCCACAGCCATCGCCCCGTACGTCCTGTGCCGCCCAACCAGCTCGTTCGCCTTCACCCCCCTACCCTAATAAAGAGGATGGCCATAGTCTATTAACGGTTGAGGACGGGCGGGAGGAGTGCCCAAGCGCTCGATATCCCCCCGACGAGCCCGTGACTGCGGGGCCTGCGAGCCGGTGTACACGGTGAGCCGCCCCGGAGTACTCCGCCCCGGAGTACTCCGACGGAGCAACATGAGGCAGCCAGGAGGCACGGGTGACGACCGTCAGGCCCCCACCGATCGCCACCCGTCCGCGCCCGGTGCGCCCCATTGTCAAGGGTTCGACCCTGCTCGGGCTGCTCCAGACCACCGATCACAAGGTGATCGGCATGCTGTACCTGGTCACCTCGATGGCCTTCTTCTTCATCGGCGGCAGCATGGCCATGCTGATGCGCGCCGAGCTGGCCCGGCCGGGCATGCAGTTCCTGTCCAATGAGCAGTACAACCAGCTTTTCACCATGCACGGCACGATCATGCTGCTGCTCTACGCCACGCCGATCCTGTTCGCGTTCGCCAATCTGATACTGCCGCTGCAGATCGGCGCGCCGGACGTCGCCTTCCCCCGATTCAACGCCTTCTCGTACTGGGCGTTCGCGTTCGGCGGGCTCATCGTGTTGTCCGGGTTCCTCACGCCGGGTGGTGCGGCGGACTTCGGCTGGTTCGCCTACACCCCATTGTCCGACGCCATCCACTCACCGGGCGCGGGTGGGGACTTGTGGATCATGGGGCTAGTCCTCGCCGGGCTGGGTACCATCCTGGGCGCAGTGAACATGATCACCACGGTGGTGTGCCTACGGGCGCCCGGAATGACGATGTTCCGGATGCCGATCTTCACCTGGAACATCTTCGTCACCTCACTTCTCGTCCTGCTGGCGTTCCCGATCCTCACCGCGGCGCTGCTGGGCCTGGAGGCTGACCGGCGGCTGGGGGCCCACGTGTTCGACCCGGCCAACGGCGGGACCATCCTGTGGGAGCACCTGTTCTGGTTCTTCGGCCACCCCGAGGTCTACATTGTTGCGCTGCCGTTCTTCGGCATCATCGCCGAGGTGATCCCGGTGTTCAGCCGCAAGCCGATGTTCGGCTACAAGGGGATGATCTTCGCGACGCTGACGATCGGGGCGCTGTCGGTGGTGGTGTGGGCGCACCACATGTATGCCACCGGCGCGGTCCTGCTGCCCTTCTTCTCGTTCACCAGTTTCCTCATCGCGATCCCGACCGGAATCAAGTTCTTCAACTGGATCGGCACCATGTGGCGCGGGCAACTCACCTTCGAGACCCCGATGATGTTCGCCATCGGCTTCCTGCTGACGTTCCTGCTCGGCGGGCTGACCGGGGTTTTGTTGGCCTCACCGTCGATCGACTTCCACGTCACCGACACCTACTTCGTGGTGGCGCACTTCCACTACGTCCTCTACGGCACCATCGTGTTCGCCAGCTTCGCCGGGATCTACTTCTGGTTCCCGAAAATCACCGGCCGGATGCTCGACGAGCCGCTGGGCAAGTTCCACTTCTGGGCCACCTTCATCGGGTTCCATCTGACGTTTTTGGTGCAGCACTGGCTCGGCGCCGAAGGCATGCCGCGGCGCTACGCCGACTACCTGCCCAGCGACGGGTTCACCACCCTGAACATGGTCTCCTCGATCGGCGCCTTCGTCCTGGGCGCCTCCACACTGCCGTTTCTGTGGAACGTCTTCCGCAGCTACCGCTACGGCGAGACCGTCACCGTCGACGACCCGTGGGGATACGGCAACTCGCTGGAATGGGCAACCTCCTGCCCACCACCGCGGCACAACTTCACCGAACTACCCCGGATCCGCTCCGAGCGACCGGCCTTCGAACTGCACTACCCGCACATGGCAGCCCGGATGCGAGCCGAGGCGCACATCGGCAGCAGCGGGCACCCGCCCGCACCGGAGGAGATCGCAGCACAGGCTGTGCAGCCAGACGAGACCGGTGGTACCGACCCCCCCGACAAGTGACCGGCAGCCCAGCGGGACACGGCGACCGGGCGGGACAACCCGCCAGCCTCACGGACACGACCGCAGGTCCTCGGCCGAGTCGGGATGCTGCCACGCAGCCACCCCGAGCGCGGGCGGTGGAGCGGACATCCCCCTCTCCGTGCCGGAGTCATTCCCCAGGTGAGGTTGTGCCTTTCCTGTCAGCGCAACGAGTTCGACCTCCGGTAGCTCCTCGGACCGGGACCAGGTATGCCATCCAGCGAGTTCCCAGCGCGTGGAGCTAGTGGCAGCCAAGGTGCTGCCTCTGCTTACCGGGCCTCTAGCGTCAATCGTCCGCGGCGGCGCCCCTGCCAGGACCCGCGTCATTGTTGACGACGGCGAGCATGGTCGCTGTGGGGTTCTGGGCTAGGCCCTGGATGAAGCCGTGGTGGTAGGCCTGGCAGGCCTTGCGGGCCGCCCATCGCCGCACGGGAGGGAAACTCAGGAGGCCTGGCACCTCGAAGACACCTGGCCCCAGACAGTCCAGTCGGCGGGAGACCTCGGCCCCCAGACGCAGCGTCTCCTCGACCGCCATGCCCACGGTCGTCCCCGTGGTGCCGACGATGGGAGCGCTCCACAACGCCTCGGCATCCCTCGCCCACCAGTTCTGCGGAGGGTTGTCGGTAGACGGGGTCGGGATCCGGGTCTGAGCTCTCCCTGAAGGGTGAGGCCATGGCTGTTGTCCCAGTCGTGAAACACCCGGGCCAACAGGTCGCCCAGAGTGATCGGCGGAAACCCGCTCGTGCGGGCCTTGACCGCCGCATGGGCGCGGTTGTACAGGAAGCCATCAGGGAGCATCCTCGCCGGTCGGGTGAGTTCTCGGAGCGCCGCGACGGTGTCGGCGGCGACTTTGCGTTGCAAGCTCTGCCAGAACTGGGGGTAACGGTGATGCCAGAAGTGGCGGATGGCCGTGACCGGAGTCCGCAGGTGCCCCGCCGCGAAGGCATCGGTGAGATAGTGCTGGGCTGCTGCCTCCCTGCCCATCGCCCGGGACTCGTCACCCCGGCAACGCCCCAGCCGGCAGGCCTCGTCCAGGGCCACCTCGTGCAGCCGGCGATAGGCGAGGACTGCTGAGGCGAATCGGGTGGGCTGCGGGGCCCGTGTGGTCGGGAGCGGTGCCGGGTCGACCGGGAGCCACGAAGTGGTCTCCATTCACGGTGGCCAAGGCCAAAAAACGATCCCGGACCTGCCTTTCGACCGTGGTAGCCGCCGCGGTCGCGGTGAACGGAAATGGCTGAACTGCCCGCCGGGCTCGAAGCAGGCGTCCACGAAGGCCCCGTCCACCGCCATCACCTGCAGAGCGCAGATGATCTCGTCTCGGGTGCCGGGCTCGGTCCCCCGCTCGCCGGGGATGGCCGTTAACCGGAACAAGTCGTCAGATGGCAGGCCTCCCGGTTCGGCCTGGGTGCCCTCCTGGTCACCAGGCGGGTGGCTTGGGAAGAAGTCACCGCTCAAGGCCACCACATCGCCGTAGCTGAGGACAAGACGCTCCTCGGCGCCGTCTCCTCCGACGTCGACGAGCGCGCCTGCGGTGGCGGCCTCGCCCAGGGCGCGATGCTCGTGGGACTTCATCTGGGCCCTGGCCGGGTCACTGGCGGACCGTGCTGCGAGCCGCCGGGAGCCTGCGGACCGTGGCGTGTGTCGGTGAGAGAACTCGCCCGGAGTCCTCCACCCTGGGGTGGGCTGGTGGTGGGCTCAGTCGGCGAGCCAAGGGCCTGATCCAGCTGGTCAACGTAAGCGGCAACGTGACCGAGCGCTGCCAGGTAACGGTCCGCGAAGCCGGCGACTTCAACCGGGCCCAAGAGTGGGTGTCGGTAACGGAACACGAGGTGTAGCCAGCCTACTGCGGTGACCGCCCCGAGCGCCAAGCCCATGGGCATCCTGGTCGGTGGGGAGAACCACACCTCGCGGGCCCGGAGCTCGGGTCCGAAGTCCAGGTCCTCATCGAGGCGGCCGAGGTTGGACAGGATGGCCGTCGGCATCACCCGCTCGGAAGCGGCCAGGCGGGCAATGCTCCGCTTAGCCGGCAGCGGCAGGTGCTGAAGGACGTCGAGGAGCTTGACGACTGCGGCGGGAGTGCGTTCGGCCTTGATGCGCCGGGTCCGACGGCGGATCGCCTCGACTGTGGCGGTGGGGTCGGCTCGGTCTTCGGGGCGGGTGACGACGGGCACCATGTAGGTGAAGTTGCCGAACAGCTCATGCCAAGATGCCTTGGGGCGCAGGTTGACCGGCATGAGCACGCTGAGTCGACCGGGAACGCCGCCGTGCTCGCAGTTCCAGCTGTCCAGGGCCAGATGCAGACCTGCCAGCAGGAGGTCGTTGACCGTGGTCCCCCCCTCGGCCGTGGCGACCAGCGCCGCGGTCTGCGCGGGGTCCAGGACGAGGTGATAGAGCCAGTAGCCCGGGCGGTCCTCGCCGCCTATCGGGATCAGGTGCGCTGAGCGGGGGGCGGCTTGACGGAGCTCGCCCATTAGTGCTCGCAGCTGGGCCCACCGGCCGCTCAGAGCCGGGATCTTCAGCTCCTCAGGCGGTGTTTGGGACACAGGGTCGCAGCGTCCGGCGTAGGCCCGGGCGATGGAGCGAAGCAGGCCCAGCGCGGCGATACCGTCACCGGCGGCGTGGTGAAGGTTGAGCATCACCACGTCGCCGCTGCGATGATGGGCGAGGCGAATACGCAGCGGTGGCGACGTCGCCAGCGGCACCGCCAGGCTCTGCAGGTCGGCCCGGACGGCCTGCAAAGCGTCGTCGTCGGAACACAGAACAACGTCGAGGGGATCGACATCAGGTGCGGGGGGGATCTCCCACTCATATCCAGCCCGCCGCAGGCGTGCCATGGTGGCCCGCGCGCGAGCTCGGGGGTGTCTGGCCAGCGCCATCCCCACGGCCTGTCGCAGCCGATCTTCGACGACGGTTCCACTGAGCCGGACTTCCAGGTGGACGCTGCACGGCTCGGAGACCGAGTCGAGGTGATAGATGGCCTCATCCAGGGCGCACAAGACTCGCCGTACTACCTCGGGGTCCGAGCTTGCCTCCGGCTTACCGACCCCCAGGGTGGCGGGGAACTCCTGCCACTGACCGAGGAGCCGCCGTCCACCCGAGTCGGCATACCTCAGCCGGGTGGCAATGGACGAACTCCACGCGCCGACGAGCGACGTCAGGTCAATAGGCGCGAGGGGACCGAGAGGCCAGGGTGTTGTTAGCCGTTTCCCGCGGGACCTGCGGTACGCCGTGAGCTCGGATGGCGAAGTGACTAGGCGGTCTGCCATGACGTTGCTCCTCTTGGCGCCGTTGCAAGGTGACGCCGGTCAGTGGGCCACGCCGGCCAGCGCGAAGAACTCCTGCCGGGAGCGGGCGTCTGCACGCAGTAGCCCGTTCAGTGCTGAGGTCACGGTGCGTGAGCCGGTGGCTCGCACGCCGCGCAGTGACATGCATGGGTGCTCCGCCTCGATCACCACGCCGACTCGCTGGGGTGCTGGATGCTCCTGCTGCGCGTCGGCGACCTGTTGGGTCGGGCGCTTAAGTCGATGACCCTGGTCAGCTTCGAGAGCCCGAGGATGCGTTCACCGGGCAGGTAACCACTGTGGGCGATCCCGTGAAAGGGCAGCAGGTGATGCTCGCACAGCGATTGCAGGACTGGAGGGCTTGGGGCGGCGACGCTGGCCCAAGCCCTCCAGCGGTCTGCGTTCGCAGCGAGGTAAGGAACGCAGGTGGTCACGGCGCGATCACGCGGTGCTAGGACGTGCGCCGCGCGGGCGTGTAGCGGGTGGCCAGCCGGGCCAGCGCGACCGCGGCGACGAGCAACCCGAAATCACGCAGCGCGATGTCGAAGAAACCCGGGAAGCTCAGCAGGTTGACGATGATCCCGGCCAGCCAGGCGGCCACCAGCGGTACCGGGCACGATGTCATCGATCCACGGGGCCAGGTACCCCGGCCAGCGCACCAGAAGGTTGGCGAACTTATCGAGCCCGAACAGGATCGGCGCGACGGTGAACACCGTGCGCAGCAGCAGGAAGGCCTGATAAGCCGGGTCGGACCGGGCGGCCGGTCGGGCGATGCTCGATGCCGGCACATCAGCTGTGGTCATGAGAACCTCTTCTAAAATGATATTTACTATATTTAGAAATCTAACCCTCTCATATATTTTGTCAACAGTAGTTGTTTTTAGAACAACCTCACTTGAGCCGGGTCCCGGTGTCCTGGGTGGCAGTGCTCGGGAAGACACCGCTGGTGGTGTCAGTCGGGAAACTAACCAACAGTCGACGGGTTCCTGATCCTCGCGGCTTCGTCTGACAACCCCTCCAGCGCCTGGACCAGCCGTTGTTGGCGTGTCCCTACGGCTAAACCGTCGTTGAGCTGATGTCATCTTTGCCGACTGATTCGCT
>DATAWX010000018.1:0-3807 GCA_036266995.1 Pseudonocardiaceae bacterium
CACGGCCGCTCCCGCTACCAGCCAGACCCTTCCACACCCCAATGGCTGTTCCCCGGTCTCACCCCAGGACGGCCTCTCACCGCCAGCGGACTCTCTCTCAAGCTCACCCAATTCGGCATGCATGCCAGACCCGCCCGCAACGCAGCTCTCGCCGCTCTTGCGGCCGAACTACCACCCGCTGTTCTCGCCGACCTGTTGGGACTGCACTACCAAACCGCCACTCGTTGGGCCCAACTCGTCAGCCGAGACTGGTACGCCTACGTCGCCACACGACCCATGAATACCGCACACATCGAATAAGTGCTCTCCACCAGTACCTCGAGTTTCGCGGTTTTGTTGGAACTTTTGGTCGCCGGTGGTTGTGGGCGGGGCGTGTTGATCACGTGACAGGATGACGGTCATGGCGAAGGCTGGGGGCACTTCGAAGACCGGTTCGGGACTGTCGGTTGTGGGTGGTGATCAGCGGTCGGGCGAGGATGCCGAGCTGGTCGAGTTGCGGGAGGCGCTGGCTGCGGCGGGGGTGCCCGACGACGTGGTGTCGCTGGCGATGCGGGGCGCGGATACCCCGGAGGAGGTGGTGGCCCGTCTGATCGAGGCCGGTGTGCTGCCCTCGCCGGCGGAGTCGGTGGCTGAGATGCTCGCTGGGTGGAAACCGTTGCTCAAGCGGGGCCGTGGCTCGTTTGACGCGGAGCTGGCTGGGTATGAGTTCCTGGGCCTGATGCGGGTGGCCGCGCCGGATGCCGACCAGATGCCGGACGTACTCACCGGGCTGATCGAGCAGGCCGAGCAGCACGGCGGCCCGGAGGCGTTGGTGATGCTGCGGGTGCTGGCCGTGGTCGGCCCTCCCACGGTGGCACCGGTGGCGGCGCGGGCCGCCGACCGGCTGGTCGAGGCCGGGTTGACCGATCCTGGGTGGGTTGCGGGGCTGGGGAAGCCGGTCGTGGGTGCCTGCTTCGGGTATGGCGACACGTTGGGTGAGCAGGAGTCGGTGACCGTGACCTTCAGCTACGGGCGCAAACGCCATGGGGTCAGTGTCCTGATCGACCATGTTCTGGGTGGCGGGGTGAAGGACTGCTGGGCCTTGGATGCGCCGGAGCGGGTCCGTGCGCAGTGTCGGCAGATGGCCCAGCGCGACCCGGTGATGATGACCTACCGCGAGTACACCCCGGCGCAGGCCTGGGCGATCTTGGACACGGCGCTGGCCGCCGAGCCGTGCCCGGTCGAGCCCGATCAGGTCGAGGATGTGGGCGATTATCTGGACTTGGTGCGGGCCCGAGTGGCGCTGATGGCCAACCGCAGCGCTGTGGCCGTAGCGGGAGTGATGGGCCCGCGTAGGAGAAAGACGGGCGGGGCGTCGGTGGGTAGTGGTGCCCGGTCGGTGCACCGGGTGAAGATCACGTTGCGGGGGGCGCGCCCGCCGATCTGGCGTCGGCTGGAAGTACCCTCGCGGATCACGCTGGGGCAGTTGCATCACGCTATTCAGGAAGCGTTCGGCTGGGAGAGCCACCACCTGTGGGTGTTTGCCACCGAGAACGGCGAGTTCGGCATGCCGGACCGGGAGCTGGGGCACCGCGACGCGGCGACCACGACATTGGACGAGGTCGCGCCACGGGCCGGCGGCCGCTTCGGTTATACCTACGATTTCGGTGATGACTGGGAACATGGCATCACAGTCGAGGATGTGGGGCTGGCCAAGCCCGGCCTGGCCTATCCACGCTGTGTCACCGGGCGGCGAGCCTGCCCACCGGAGGACTGTGGCGGGATCTGGGGGTATGAGCATCTGCTGGAGATCCTCGCGGACGCCGGTCATGACGAGCACGCCGAGCGTGTGCAGTGGCTAGGGCTGGACTCGGCGGGCGAGTTCGACCCGGCCTTCTTCAGCCTCGAGCAGGCCAACAAGCAGTTGTCCAGGCTGGCCACGGTGCTGGTGAAAGGGTGAGCAGGCGGCGCTGAGCCTGAGGTGATCAGTGCACCGCTTATCGAACCCGGCTGACAGACATCCCGGCGTGTCGGGCAGACCGTGGGGTGGCGACGACGAAGCATGGGCGCTTCCCCGCCCTGTGAAGGAAGTCGTTACCGATGCTCCCCGCGTCCGCCCTGCCGGCCTCACTGATTCCTATCCTGGAGATCTTCCGCCCCTGCTTCACCGTGCCGACCTTCGCCACCTTCACCGCGCTGGTGACCGGTCTGATCTCTCGGCCGCGTCGGCGCACCGTCTGCGGAATGTTGGTCGGGGCGGGCCTTGAGCGGGTCTGGCCGCACGATCGGGCGCATTCCTTCTTCGCCCGCCGGGTCTGGTCGGTCGAGCAGGTCGGGTTGGCGCTGATCGGGCTGGTCGTCACGACGCTGCTCGGTGCGGACGATCCGATCGAGGTGACCGTCGATGACACCCTGTTCCAGCGCGCCGGGCGCCGGGTATTCGGGGCGTTCTGGCAGCACAACGGCTCGGCCAAGGGGCCACGCAAGATCGGCTACGGCAACTGTTTCGTGGTGGTCTCGATCCGGATCCGTCTCGCGTTCCTCGACCGGGCCGTCGGGGTGCCGGTGTTGGCCGGACTACACCGCAAGGAGGGACCGACCAAGGTCGAGATGGCCGCACGGTTTATCGCCTTGGTCGCCGCGGCGTTCCCCGGCCGTCAGATCCACGGGGTGGGCGACGCGGCCTACCACTCCAAAGCGCTGCGCACATTACCGGCGACCGTGAGCTGGACGTGTCGGCTACCACGCAACGCCGTGCTCCACCAGACAACGCCGCCGGCCACTGGGAAACGCGGACGTCCCCGACTCAAGGGCGACCGCCTCGGTATCCCCACCGACCTGGCCGAACGCGCCGACACGTGCGCGGGCTGGACCGAGCACACGCTGCGCCTCTACGACGTGGTCAAGACCGTGCGGATCACCGAAGTGAGCTGCCTGTGGTACACACCCTTCCACACCCAGACCGTGCGGGTGATCCTGGTCCGTAACCCCGCCACCGTCAGCGGATACGACCTCGCGCTGGTCACTACCGACCTGGCCAGCCCGGCCGAGCGGATCCTCATCCGCTACGGCGACCGGTGGACCATCGAGCAGGTGTTCCTGGAGGTCCGCCACATCCTGGGTGCCGGAGAGGCCCGCAACCGAGTCCAAGCCGCGGTCGAGCGGACGGTGCCTTTCGAGCTGATCGTCTACAGCATGGTCATCATCTGGTACGCCCTACACGGCCAGCCCGAAGCCGACGTGGCCGCGCACCGCACCCACGCACCCTGGTACACAGCCAAACACCAGCCCTCGTTCGAAGACATGCTGATCACGCTCCGCCGGACCATCATCGCCACCCGATATACCCCCACCTGCCCAGCTCAGCCCACCAATCACGAAATCCGGGCCGTGCAACTGGCCTGGGAAGCAGCAGCAGCCTGACCACCACAAAGAGCAAAAGTCGAGGGACTACCGTACCAGTCAGAAACGGCCCTAAGCGCGAGCGAGCCGTTCGCTTATCAGTCGGTTGAGGCTGACGCCTTCTTCGGCTGCTTCGGTCACCAGTCGTCGGTGCAAGGATTCGGACACTCGCACGTTGAAATGTCCGGAGTAGGACCGATCCGCCAGCGGCTGCGGGACATGTTCGCCGCTGGCGCGCATGTCGGACACAGCGTCGGTAACCACCCGCTTAACGCCTGCGAGCGCCTCTTCCGGGGTCGTGGCCAGCCATGACAGCGACGGCAGTTCGGAGCAAGTGGCGAGGTACTCGGCGTCCTCGGCTGACCAGGTGACGCGATAGGTGTAATGGGCCGGATCGAGCTGTAGCGCGGCGTTCATTCGACCTCC
>DATAWX010000019.1:0-25722 GCA_036266995.1 Pseudonocardiaceae bacterium
CGTCGCTCTCGTACTCGTAAGTTGATCTCTTGGCAGCGGACACCGACGAGGTCACCGACAGTGAGAATGATGGAGGCTACCAGCACGATCAGCCCCTGCGTGGTCATCTTCGCCTCCCTACCCGAGAGCAGTTCCCTAGAAGCACCCGACCGCACAGCCTCATCGCCGTTTACCTATCCGCGTCGGCTGCGGCCCGATCCCGCGGGTCGTCGAACTGATCAGAAGTCGGCAGGCGGAGTTGTGGGTATGCATAGGGTTGATCTGCCTTCAATCGTCGGTGCGGTGTGCAAAGTCCATCGAAACTTGCAGGAGCTGGCGTTGTTTGTAACACCGGCCCAGGTCCGGTCACGGCAGGCATCGATGCTGGTCGTCCGGGTGTGCGACTTTGTGAAGGCCGGACGACACCGGACGCGGAGGGAAATTCCGTGGCAGCACAAGCAAGCGGGAACCGGTTTGCGGACGGGCCGTAGCGCAGGCACCAACCTACGTCACCGTGATCACCTGAGGAGAGAAGCGGAACCTGGCAAAGCCGGACCCCAACGCTGGCACACGAGCCGAGGGACAACCCATCAGCCAGACCGGGGCAGGCACAACAGTGCCCCGCAGAGTCCTGCGAATCCAGGACTCACTTGGCGGGCAGCCACCGGCGGCCAGGGCAGCCAGCACCTGCTGGGAAACGTTGGTGTCGGCGGCCGATTCGCCGATCGCGGTGAACGACCGCGCCCCGCCAGCACAGCGCAGAGCGCGCACCAACGATCGTGGGCATCGGGTGGCACACACCCCGCCGCGCACCGCGGAGCCGGTACACTTGACGTCGGGGTCAGCATTTCGGTGCCAAACACCCGTTAGCAGCGGCCAGGTGGGCAGCTACGGGGTGGATCGGCGAGGATGCCGAGCTGACATGGTCCCTCGGGTTGATCAAATTGGTAATGGCCTCTCATGATCACGACAAAGACCATGCCCGCCGTGCTGCCCTCGTTCCTCGGCGTGTCGCACACTATCACCGCAGGTCACAACAATTGATCCCGACTTTGACGGAGTCCTGGTTGGGGGACAGGTCTAGACTTAAGCCCATGATTCATCATCCGTTGGCCCGAACAAATGCGGCGTAGGGCGCACCGTAATGGTCGTGGCGCTTGCGGTGATTACGGCCCTAGCGTTCGGGATCGCTGACTTCTGCGGCGGGACCGCTGCGCGACGCCTCAGTGTTCCGGGCGTGGTCGCGCTCACTCAAGGCGTCGGACTCGTACTCTTGCTTTCCGTCGTGATATTGGCTCCGGGTCAACCCTCCCCTCGTGGAGCCGGATGGGGTGCAGCTGCTGGTTTAATCGGCAGCGTCGGCGCGCTCTCGCTTTACGCTGGTCTAGCAGCCGGCCCGATGTATGTTGTTGCACCCCTGACCGCGTTGATCTCTGCGGCGGTGCCGGTCCTTGCCGGTGCACTATTTGGGGACAGGCTCACAGCTATAACCTGGGTCGGAATAGGACTCATCGTTATCGCGTCGGGGCTTGTGGGCGCAGCGCCCAGCACGCACTTAAAGAGTGCCTGGTTCGGGCGAGCTGTCGCGCTGGCACTCTTCTCTGGGATATGTTTTGGGGGCTTCTTTGTGCTTCTCGCTCAAGCCCCATGCACTGCCGGGTTGTGGCCAGTGATCTCAGCGCGAATATCGGAAACAGTGGTTGCCCTGGCGATGTGGGCCCTCGGGGCAACTGCGACCAAAAACGTTAAAACTCGTACTGGAATTTTGTCCCGTGTCGATAGGGAAACGTTCGTCCTGGTAGTGGTCGGCGGCACCATTGATGCAACAGCCAATGCTATCTACCTTCTTAGTGTGCAACGAGGCCAGCTGGCCGTCGTCGGCGCGATTGTCGCGCTTTACCCTGCAGTAACGGTGTTGTTAGCCCGAATATTGCACGGTGAGCGTCCTGGCAACCTCCAAGGGGCCGGTCTGGTCCTGGCCGCTGGTGCCCTGCTCGTAGTCGGAGCGAGCAGCTAACGTGGTTCTCTGGGCCTGAGCCGCTGAGACTCGGCGAGTGGTTCAGTCCTCCATTTACCCAGTCGCGCTTGGGCAGAGGTCGACGGAGCAAACCGCGATGTGTTCTCTCTAGGCCGTGATCAGCCAGGAGGGGCACCGTCGCTAACAGTCATACGGATGAAGCCGTGGTCGGTTGATTAGAGTAAACGTTGAGGGCTTGGGTCGGTGCAATTGCAACCTGTCATGCGTAACCGCGCGATCGTGGTGTGCGGATCATGTAGAATGTCCGATCCGGAGTAGCCGTCGCGCGAGCTACTCGCGGTCCTCGAACGCCTACCTGAACACGGCCTCAGATAACCCACAAGCTTTACCGTCAAGACAGGAATCGACGTCTACTTCTGCGATTCGCACTAACCGTAGCAGCGGTACCACGAAAACGTCAAGAACATCGCCAGTACTTCTACAAAGGCACCGACGTCCGCCTATACACAGGCCGAACTCGACACAGTCGTCAACGAACTCAACGACCGTCCACGGCAGACACTCGGTTGACTGAAGGCAAACTGAAGTTCCATACAATTCTTGGCCGGGACTGGTGGTGTCCATATCACTTGACACCGTCGTCGCTTTCTGTCATTTTCCATCGTAGTCAGATGCTTGATCGAGCGTTTCCAGGTGAGCGTGGACATCGTGGGACGCCGGAACGTCGAGGCTCGTAAAAAGAGCCAGGGCACGACTCCAATGGTGGACGGCCATAGTGATATCGCCAGTAGAGGAATAACTATGCCCAAGGCCGTTGTGGGCGCTCGCCTCTTCGTATTGGTCGCCGATGCCGCTGGCCAATAATAAGGCGGCGTCGTGTTGAGTGCGGGCTTGGACGGGTCGACAGCGGGAGTGCAGGGTCTCTCCGAGGTGGTTGAGAACCTTGACCTCACCGCCGCGGTCGCCGATCTCTCGAAACAAGGTGAGTGCTTGGTGGTAATAGTTGCTAGCCTGTCGATAGTAGCCTAGCGTGAAGTTGAGAACGCCGAGGTTGTGTAGCACCTGGGCTTCGCCGGCCCGTTCGCCGATCTCTCGGAACAGAGAGAGGGCCTGCTGGTGATATCGAGCCGCGTCGTCGTGACGACCCTGTCGCACATCGACGGTGCCTAGATTGGTCATGGCGTCGGCTTCGCCGCCGCGGTCGCCGATCTCTCGGAAAAGCTTGAGGGCTTGATGGTAATACTCAGTCGCCCGCTCGTAGTCACCTTGCCAGAAATGGACCATGCCGAGATTGTCCAGTGCGTGCGCTTTGCCTATTCGGTCGCCGGTCTCTCGGAAAAAGTTGAGGGCTTGATGATGACGCTGTGCGGCATGATTGTAACGGCCCTGCCGTCGATAAACGGCGCCCAGGTTGTCAAGCGCGTGGGCTTCGCCGATCGATGTCCTAATCTCGTGAAAGATGACTAGTGCCTGCTGGTGGTGTTCGATGGCCAGCTGGTATCGGCCCTGCCGTCGGTACACAGCGCCGAGCCTGTCTAGCGCGTGGGCTTCGCCGTAGCGATCACTGATGTTGTATGACAATGCGAGCGCTTGCTGGAAGTCGTCAGCAGCGGTTTCGTAGTCGCCCTGCCAGAAGTAGACACCACCGAGGTTCGCCAGCACTCGCGCTTCGCCGGCGCTATGGCGGATCTTGCGGAACAATGTGAGGGATGCCTTATGATGTTCGGCGGCTTGCTCGTAACGATCCTGGCGCCAGTGAATATAGCCTAGGTTGGTAAGCGCTTCGGCCTCGCCTGCCGTGTCGCTGGTGCGACGGGCAGCTTGCAGCGCGTGGTCGTGGATGGTCAGTGCATCTGGAAAATGGCAGGCTGTCTCGAGGTAACGAAAAAGCGTATTGGCTAGACGAGTCGTGTGGCTAGGCCAACCTCGAGATGAAGTGTAGGCGCAGGTCGCAGTTAGATTGGCTCGTTCGGAATCCAGCCATGCCAATGCAACGGCCGGGTCGCTCACGAGCGGCATGGGAGTAACGGCTTGGGGAATTCTGGGTCGCCGATGGTGCTCGGCCGGAGCGAGGACGTCCATCGCAGCGGAGACTGTCGCTAGGTAATGATCGAACAGGCGAGTTAGCGCATCCCGACGCTCCTGTTCCGAGTCCGCGGCGGTCGCGAGGTATGCAGCGTAGGCCCGCAGCAAGTCATGCATGGCGTGCCGACCGCTTGCGGTCTGAACTAGGTGTGCTCCCGCTAGCACGTCAAGGTGATGACGGGCCTGATCCAGACTGCTATTGGCAAGCGCTGCGACCGCGTACATATCAATATCCGGGCCGGGGTGCAAGCCAATCAGTCGAAATGTTCGGGCCGTATCCGCCGCAAGGTATTGGTAGGACCAGGAGAACACGGCCCGCACTGCGGTTCGGGGATCACCCCCAGCATCCATCAGGTCCAGCCGCTGCTGCTCATCAGCTAGTTCAGCGACCAATTCCGCGAGACTAGTCGTGGGCCGGGTGACGGCGAGTTCGGCGGCCACGCGTAAGGCCAGTGGCAGCCGGGCACATTGTGTTACAAGTTTGGCGGCTTCGTCGGGTTCGGTCTTGACTCTGGAGCCTATCAATGCCTGTAAAAGGGCTAGCGCATCGTCTGACGGGAGGAGGTCAAGATCTAGGCGCCGGGCTCCGTGGCGCGCCACCAGACCCGCAAGTGAGTCGCGGCTGGTCACTATGACTAAGCAGGATGGGGTGCCGGGCAGCAGGGGGCGGACTTGTTCGACTGTGGCGGCGTTGTCCAGAACGACGAGTATGCGTCGACCGTCCAGTAGGCTCCGGTAGGCCGCGGCGCGTTGGTCCACATCCAATGGTATGTTCTGCCAGGGCATGCCAAGGGCGGTGAGGAACCCAGCTAATGCATCTCCTGCCGTCAGGGGCCGATCGGGATCGTAGCCGCGAAGGTTGACGTACAACTGCCCATCGGGAAACTGGCGGCGAGTCCGATGCGCCCAACGAATCGCGAGCGCCGTCTTGCCTACACCTGCGGTGCCCGAAACCGCTGAAATCACTACCGCCGTCGACTTCGCCCCGATCGCGGATGCCTGGCGTCTGGTCGTCGGAAGTACATGATCGAGGACTTCCAACTCCTCAATCCGGCCGGTGAAAGTTGCTACGTCACCCGGTAGCTGCGCCGGGGTGATCGACGTGCCATCGACGTGCTGTATATTGGCGTCCCTCCGCCGCGCCTGGCGTCTTAACTCATTATAAACGTCAACTAGCAGCCCGTGACGGCGGCGCCAATGGGCCAGTGCGCGCTCATCATTGTCTGTGCACGCCCGGACCAGAGGTGCGACGAACTTGTCCCAGTCGGGTGGGCGGCTGATGCGGCCATCGAGAATGTCATAGAGTTGCGACCTGCTGTAATCTAGGCGTCGTGCTAGCACTATCCGCGCTAACTGGCTACCCTGTTGCAATCGTCTCAAATCCGCGCAGAACTCGGCGACCGGCCCCTGGCTTCCCGTTTTCGCCACGGGCCCTCCTCAAGGCTCGGCAAGTCGTGGGTGCGGCGTGCCTGCAGGCTGACAAGCCGTGATGGGGTAGGGCGCGACGCGGCCCGGCGCCGCCGCTGATCTGACGGTTCCTACGTCTACACGTTCACCGGGACGCTGCCGCGAACGCCTGCCCATCTTCGCAGATCTCTGTCATCGCTGCCCGAGCTGAGGGTGCGGCGAGCGGCCCTGATGTGGCGCTGTCGATCTGCTCGACGCGTTCCGGGGGCGCTGGGGGGATCCAACATGGTTCGTCGCGTTTCTGGCGGTGGGCTTGGCCTACATCGCGGCCTCCTATTCCTGGCAGCCCACCTCGTTGTGGTGGCGACATCGAGCTTCGCCAAAGGCCCTTCATCGACGCACGGCGGGCTTGAGTCCGATGGACAGAGATCCCCTTAGTTGATCTTCCTTCGTCGGTTTGCGCCGGTGAGCGATGGTGCGCCGATATGGACTCGAACCCCGGATCCGCTGATTAAGAGTCGCGAGTTCACCCATTCAGGAGTGTACTACCTGGGACTTTTATCTGCACTGGTTTCGTCGCAGAGGCACCGGACGCCTACAGCACCCGGGTTAATGGACAGTTCAATGGACAAGATCCTTGAGCACTGCTCGCTCCTGACGAAGTGTCGGCAAGGCTGCGCGTGGCTGATTGGCCAGCGCACCAGCACCCCCGCCGAGCTGCTCATAGGTGCAGGCGACAGCGGACGGTAAGAGGTGTGCGGCGGCCGTGGCGATTCCGTGAACCTGTGAATCCACTGCGGATGTACACAATTTGGAGAGTCGCAGTTTTGCGTCATTTGTCTAGAATACACCGATTTGTCTGGTCGCGACGTGAGCCGCGCATGAGCTCCGGAGAAATGTCAACTGCTCACCCGATTGTCCGCTACTCCACACGGCGTGACGTGGCCTACCGTTACTGTATCGAGCTGGTTGGCGCGGGACGGGGGCGTCGTGGTCAAGGACAGCCGGCGGAAGTCAATCCATGTGATGTACTTGCTTGGCTTCGGTGTCCTCGGATATGGCGTTCAGCATTTTCTCATCCCAGGTAAGCTGACAACAGTCGCCGTTGTCGCCGCTTGGGTCTTTGTGGTCATGATCTGGGTGCTTCTCTTCATGCCGACGTACTGCGATTACGACGTCGGCGGTCGAGGTTGCACCCGTGAGGTCTACGGCAAAGTCAGAGGTTGCTTCCAGCATCGCAGGCTGAAACGCGACGCTACCTGGGCAGCGATGGGACGGCGGAACCCCGGTCTGGCGTTTCGGTTGACGTGGGGTGACAGCCGTCCGCAGCCAGGACACCAGCTAGGTACCAATCCTGGCATGTCGAACAAGGCGGCACAGCAGGGGGTCTACAACGCGTCAATGTGGGCGTTTGCAGCGGTGAGTGCGGTCGTCGGGGTCGTCACACTGGTTCTAGCGATTGTCTAGAGATCGAGCTCGCATTTTGCGCGGTCAGCATCTGGTTGTATTCTCGCAGAAACCATCGAAACTCTCGGATTTGCCCAGGCCGATGGCCCGATGGTGCGCCTGGACACCAACGACGGCCGCGACGGGCGGCAAGGCATGATCCTGGATCGGCACACCAGGTTGATCACCGCAGTGATCCGGGCCTGGTGATCTGCTCGATGCGACGTCACAACAGCTGGAGCTTAGGTTGGCACCCTACCGGTGGCAGCCAGGACGTCTGCCTCCGTTTGAAGCAGCGTGAGCTTGGCGGCATGCAGCCGTCGTGCTGCGGTTGCGGCCGCCGCCGGTTCCGCAGCGTGGGCTGCTTCCAGGGCTCGTAGAGCCCTCCGCAGGTTGTCCACGAGTCGCCGCTGCGCATCCTCGATCTCCTTCTCGAGGCGGATCACCGCCTCCTGAGGCAGTGGACGAGACGGGTCGTAGACGAACGCGTGCTCCCTTTCTTGGCGCCAAGTAACGAGACGATTGGCCAGCACTGGCCCGAATTGCGGAACCTGCTGGACGCGCTGGATCTCGACGTCCCAGGCCGTATCGATGCCATAAGCGGACAGCATTGCCACACGCCCGGAACCGATTCCCTTAATACGAGCCGACTCGATCAGCTGCGCCTGCAGGAACTGCCGCAGTTGCTCCTGACGCTTGTTCTTCTCCAGCTGTTGGTACCTCTCCGCCCGCAGGGATTGCAGACCATCCCACTGACGTGACGCCCGGGTAACCGCTGCCAGAGCTGCGGCGTGCGCCGGGAAGCGGTTCGCGAGCTCGAGCTCCGCGACAGCGTCCGTTTCTTCGCTCTTGGCAGCGCGGTAGGCGTTGATCCACGGCTTCCGGCGCTTTCTGCGTGCGCCGGCGCCAAACATCAAGGCAACGGCGCCAAGCAGGATGAACAGCAGGCCACCGCGAGGTAGTAGGACTAATCCTCCCACCATAAGCAGGAGGCCCAGTAAGTAGCTACCCCATGCCAAGCCAGGGGCCTTGGCAGCCTCCTGAGCGGCAGGGTTAACTACGAGGCTGGAGGTCGCCGCAACCAGGGTCGGTGGCACTGGCCGAGGTACCGCCGCTATGAGGCCAACTAATTGTTGGTATTCGTTTTCGTACCGTTGCGTGAAAGCGGTCGTCGGGACACCGAACAGAAGCACGCTGATACTCTGCTCGAAATCGCACCACGGGCACAGCGATGCTGACCGAGGATAGTAGTGCTTGGGATTGCGCCGGCAATGTGCGAGCTCGGTGGCTAATTGGTCCAGAGCCTGCACCCATTCACTGGCGGATGGCCGCAGACGTCGGTGAGCGGGAGGCGTGAATGCAGACTCAAAGAGCGCGGCCACACGGGACGGCAGTATTTCCATTCCCACCGTGTTTGGTGGTCGCTGCATTTGGCGGTCGGCGGCGTGGGCGCTAAAGGCGAACCGATGCTCGGCGATAGCGCGTTCAATCGGCATCTCGCCCACGCCCAGGAAGCGCCCGGCGTAGGGATGACGCCCCAACATCAGCAGCTGAAAAATCGTGATGGCCAGCCCGAACGCGTCGTGGTCCGGGGTCCGCACCACCGAGTTCAGCGACGCCTGATGCAGCTCCGGTGGCAAGAAAAGGTCCACCGCCACGGTGCACAGCAGCGGGCACCCACCAGGCACGGGCACCTGAAAGCTGTCGACGTCGATGAGCCTGGCGGTACCGTCGCCTAGCACCAAGATTGAGCCCGGATTCACGTCACCGATGACCAGCCCGAGAGCGTGGACGGCGGCGAACGCGCGAGCGACGTTGCCGCTAACGTGCACAAGGAAACGCCAGTCCGCAGTTGGGAAGTGCTTACGGCGGCTACTCGGGGTGTAAAGGTGGTGAATGTCCTTGCCGTGTTCCACGACAGGAAGCAACAGACCGCGCGCTCGCCCCTTCTCGTCGAGGACCAAGCTGGAGGGCCATGCGGTGAATCGTGCGATGTCCGTCTGGCTGAATTGGGTCAAAATCTTGATCTTTTGAGTTCGTTCGGCAGTCAGGGGGGAGGCGTAGACCTTGATCGCCTGAGAACTATGTCCAGCGAGCCGATAAACAGCTCCTTCGCCACCCTCGCCAAGCTTGTCGCCAAGCCGCAGTAGGCGACCCTGCTCATCAACGAGACGCGACAACGCCGGAACCGTCCGCGAGGCGGCTCGCCATAACGAGCGTCAGGTCGTCGTCGGCGCGCGACGTCACGGTGGACGAACTCAGGTACTTCGCCAGTTCAGCGCTGAGCTCTCGATCCTCACCATCGGCTGTGGATAGGCGGATCGGACGCAGCATCCGTTCGAAGAATGGGCTGTGCACCGTCTGCTGCTCGTAGTGCAAAAGGAGGTGCTGCAGGCCGTCGGTGAACATAGCGACTTCATGCTGAGCATGGGGAAGCGTGTCGACTTGGAGCATCTGCATGGCTGTCGGGTCAGTGACGAATGAGGTTGTATTGGCGTACTCGCCACGCTGGGGCCAGAAAAGCCATGCCCACGAGTCGGTTCCGACCTCGGGAGTGACGATGGCACCGTCACCCACCTGCGCAAATGCCGACCACTGCTCGGCCAGCACCGCACAAAGCAGCGTCGCGGCTAGCTCTCGCGGCGGTAATCCCAAGCAGTCGGCCTCGGCGAGGAGACCCTCGCGGACACTGACAACGCTGTCCTGCAGCCAATCGGCAGTCGTGGGAGGGGACGCAAGGTGCGGCAACTTCCCTTGGACCTGCTCCAAGAGCTCGTTGCAGACATAGGCGGCGCCTCGGGCACCTTCGGAGGCGCTACCGGCGCCATCGGACACCACCGCAATGAGGATTTGTCCCTGCGGAGTCGCGACAACCTTGCAGCGATAGGCGTCCTGGCAGGGCAGGCCCTCACGCACATGGCTCGTGCCAGCTATTGCGGCCGCCGCGAATCGCCAGGTCATCGGGTCGGGCGCCGGCTCAGGTGGAAAAATCATTGCCAAGAATGAATATCATGTTGAGCACCGCGCTCGGTCACACGACCGCCCAGCCTTGCGGAGTGGCGGGGTTAAGTAGCGGTACCTCGTCGCCTGGTTGGGATCGGGACACCGAGCTCATGGAGTTTGACAGCCAGGTGAATAGGCTACTGAACTCCAGTCCCCGAAGCCGCAACGGTTGACGCGTGGAGATTTGCGAGAGCACGTCCATATTGGCATCCTCAATGCCGACAGCGAAAAAAATGAATGCCTTGGTCTCCTCGCCCGAGCCGACACGCGCGGCAGCGTCCCTCCAATTGTCAGTCGGCTCACCGTCTGTGATAAGAAAGACCCACGGCCGATAGTACGAGATGCCCTGCTGGCGGTACAGCTGCTTACGCTGCTCAATGAGGTCGAGGCCGGTACTGATGGCCTCGCCCATTGGCGTGGCGCCGTTGGCTCGCAGGACGGGGGCCGTGAAGTTCTCGGCCGTAGTGAAGTCGGTCTGCAGGCGTACGGGACCGAAGGATAGGACTGCCACCTCCACGCGCTTGGCTGCTAGTCCATCGCTAGTGAGCTGCGAGGCGAACGTGTCCAGGCCAGCGTTAAGCTCATCTATCCGCTGGCCAGCCATGGAGGTCGAGGCATCCAGCAGCAGCAGACACGGGCAACGCGGCTCGGGGTTGTCCACGAACTCGCTCGCGTCAAACGGGACTTGGTCGAAGCTCGTCATGTCGTCAGTCTCTCACCGTATCGGTCTGGCCAGTTAGCCCAGGTATCAGCCAGTTAGCCCAGGAACCCGCGCTAGAGGGAGACACATGCCTCTTACTTGCGCCCCGCCTCTGACCTGCAGAGCTGACTGCCCGGGTGTGACGGGTCGGTCGGAGCCCGTCACACCCGTCACAGGACCCCCCTGAAACGGCTGAATCAGAGTGACATCTCCAGCCGTCACAAGGCGACCTGGGATCTTGTTGTTCGTGTTCTTGGGTGTGCCCTCCTGCAGTCACCTATCACTCTCAGTAGCAGAGGACCGTGGACGAGGTCAGGGAGGGATGCGGCCGCCGGGCGCACTAACCCTGGATTCTGGGGTCCGAGTGGAGGGTCGGTGGTGGTGGTGAGCCGGGTCGCCATTGAGCATATAGGCCAGTCAGGCAGAGGAGGAAGCTTGAGGGAGGCGACAGGGAGAGCTCCTCGGTCGTCCCCGAAGCCTCCCCGATTGACTCTATGCCCTATTCGTCACCCTCAGTGTCTATCGCAGGGGCGTGTTCCTCCACGCGTGCGGCCTCGTCAGCAGGGGATGATATAGGCGTGGCCGTAGAAAGTGCCGATTTCTGCGCGGTGCAGGTGACCGGCGACTGCTTGGTCACCTTCGATGGCCATGACGGCGTGGATGTGCACAGTACCATTAGTGATCTCTCCGGTACCTGTCATCTCGGCTGGCAGTGCGTAGTCGGTGATGATGTCCTTGGTGGCATCGTGTTTGGGCATGGTGGAGATGGTGAAGCTGTCCACGGCACCGATCAGGCTGACGATTGCGCCGTTGGTGATGTCGAGGCGCTTGGCTTCCTTGGTCACGGCCTCCATCAGCTCAGCGTTGCGGATCTCGATGACAACCACGATTACCTTCCAATCATGGGGCTGAGGGTTTGCAACATCGCGGCGGCACACCAGCGTGCGCCCGCGTCGCGGTCGCTGACCGCTTCACGGGCGAACCTCTGGGCAACGAGAACGGGTTGAGGAAAGGCCGCCGGATTGTCAATGAACTGTGCGGCGACGGACCACTCAAGTCCGCAGACGCGTGCGACTACGGCGGTCTTGTAGCGGCGACGGATGTCAGGATCTCGGGTGAGAGCTGCGGTCACGCGGGATGCCTCGACCTGTCCGGGAACCTTAGCGAGAATTCCGGCGGCATTCACTCGCAGGACGGGACTATCGCCGTTCTCGAGCCATCGTCGCAAATGGGCCACAGTGCCACCATCAGCCAGGGTGGCTACGGCAAGGTCGGTGCCATGCGTGGTCTGGACTGTAGCAAGTGGGCCGGGATCGTTGCCTGCGATGCTGGCCGCTAGCTCGGCGGCTATTTTGGTGTTTCCGGCCACAAGGCTGGCCACCTTGAAGAAGTCCCTACGGTTCACGTCATCGCCCAACTGGCCAATACCGAGCACTCTCTCGTACGCCTTGATCACATCTGTGGTCGCAGGTCGCTTCCCGGTCTCGACCATGCTGAGGTAGGGCTTGCTGTAGTGAGTGCGGGTCGCCATCACGCACAAGCTGATGCTGGCGGCGTTCCGAGCCGCCCTCAGTGCTTCTCCCACCGTCATTGCTGTCAACGCTTGTGAACCTCTCAGCTGTTCTCTTGGTGGCCCGTGTCGATCAGGCTAGCGGCAGGAGGCAGAGCCTGGCAGTCGGAGGGATGACCCTGTTGATCAAGTGGGTGGAGCTGACGGTATGCAGCGGCCGAGATGAGGCTCTGTGACCCCCGATTGGTTCAGGGGGATCGCCGCCGATCCTGCCGTCGCTCCGGCTGGACCCCACGCACCGGCCCCGACGAGCCCGAGGAGACAGGGCACAACGACGCACAAGGCGCTGTGCGGGTACAGCACGGCCCACGCTGGGGTGATAGTCGATGAAGACGACTGATAGCCCGGACGTGGTGATCGCAAAACGACTCCTCGACCATGCCAAGCGGGGTGGCTTCACATTTCTGCGCGTGACGCCGGGCGTAGATGGTCCGTTGGTGGGATACCGGGTCAGCGATGACTGCGTAGACATGATCCACATCGAGGGATTCAGTCACGGCTGTTTCGCCTGGCGAATGCGAACATCCTCGCTGATCGTGTCCCAGGACGCCCTCGTGCAACGCACTGTCGAAGGCAGCGCGCTCGATGTGCTCAACGACGTCCTGACCTGGGAGGGACCGTGACCATCACGGGTTATCACGGCATGTGCGTCACCACGGAGAAGCTCCGTGGCTACCAGGAAGCACAGTCGCTGATCCGATCACCCCTGGGGCTGGCCCACCTCTCCACTGCCGATCAGTCCACATCCGCGCAGGTGCCCACTTGGTAGACAAGCCACCGTTACGGCGCCACGCGAACAGCTCGCGCCACGTGATCATGACCACCTGCCAAGCACGCGGCGCGGCCGGGTTCACCAACCTACTCATGACCAGGGAGAACGGGATCATCGTGCTCAACCCGCACCTGGCGAACTGCTGTGTGCTGCGACTGGACGAGCAGGCCGCGACGACGCTGTACGACATCCTCGGCGAGTGGCTGGGGGGATGAGAGCTGGCACCTGCCCTAAACCCGGCCGGGCCGTCGGTTGAGCGTGCGGCCCCCGACGCTCGGCTCCCGGCGGCCCGGCCGGTTCCAAGGAGAGCGGCACGCTCAACTCACGGTGTCGCGGCCGAACCCGTCACAGCCGAGCGAGCATCCTCGAAGGGGCGTTTCCGGCGTCTTTTGTGACGGGTGTGACGGGTTCGAGCGAACCCGTCACACCCGTCACAAAAGGCTTTTCCCCAGTCCAGAGTATGGATGAACCCGTCACACTTCTTGTGACGGGTTCACCTGGTTTGTGACGGGTTCACCTGGTTTGTGACGGGTTCCGGTGGTGGTTTGTGACTGGTCCCGACCCTGCCGTCCCTAGCGGCGTGATGCGTTCAGGCGGCTCGAAGGCTGCCAGGGGTACCCCACCCGCGCCGCTGAAAGTGGCCCGTTTTGGCGTCGTGGGTGCTGGTCTGCCTCGCCGGGTTGTCTGCCTTATCGCAGGTCGGGGTAGGGCAGGGGCAGGGTATGGGAGCGAGGCATGTGCCCTAGCGGAAAATTGGTGCCTCACCGCCTGCCCTCACATCTGATCGGTCGGGAATCGCCCAGATTCGGGGGCGTTGGACGTCGGGTGCGGCCGTGACATCAGCGGCCACTACAACGGGCTGCTCGGGTTGTCCCTCGAGGGTGCGTTCAGGTCCCGTTGACCGCGTCGACCAGCGGAGCGCGTGGTCGGGCGGGTCGTTAGCTGCGTTCGCCGCGTACATAGGGTGGGCGGGGGAGTCGGGAGGCGATGAGGTCAGCGGCTTTCGTGTCGGCACCGGCGAGCCAGGCGGCATAGACCTTGAGCGTGGTTGCTCCACCGCCAGCATGGCCGAGCCTGCCCGCCACGGTGCGCAGATCGACGCCACCAGCGAGCAATTCGGTGGCGCTGTAGTGCCGCAGTGCGTGCAGGTGCGTACCGATGCCAAGATCGGCGGCCATCTTCGCGTACCGGTGGGTGATGGCATCCGGGTCGCAGTGCCGCCGGTGGTCGGGCGCGTAAGAGAACACGAAGGTGTCATCGTCAAGCGTGGTGCCGAGGTCGGCACAGCGTTGTTCAGCGCGTGCCTTGTGCTGGTGAAGGATCGTGATCGTGTCCTGATCGAGCTTGATCACTCGCATCTGGTGAGTCTTGGTGTCCTTGAGAATCGTCGTGCCGTTACGCCGGACAAGGCTGCGCCGGATGGTCAGCAATCCGGAGACCAGATCAGCGTGCTCCCAGGCGAGTCCGACCAGCTCGCCGCGCCGCGCTCCGGTGACGAAGGTCAGCCAGACGAACGTGCCCCAGTCCGCGTCTTGCTCCCACGCGGCGTTTGCGATCTTGGCTGCTTCCTCTGCCGAAGGCGGGTCCGGCTGGGGCTGTGGGATGCGTGGGCGTTGGGCGGCATCCAGCGGGTTGACGGTGATCCAGCCCCAGCGTTTTGCGGCGCTCAGCGCTCCACTGAGCACAGCGTGACACTGGCGGACCGAAGAGACGGCTAGCGGCTTGCACACGTGTGACGCGCACCGCTTGTCGCAGTCATGCGGCCGGGGCGTGCGGTGCTCCACAAACTCGCGGCCGTGGCAGCGCCGGCGGCAGGTTCGCAGTTCGGCATAGAGCTGCTCGAAGGGGCGTGGACCCTGTCGGCACAGCTGGGCCAGAGGAGTGTTGCCGAGTGCCGGACGGATGAAACCGTTGATCAGCAGCCGGTAGCTGTCCCGGGTCGTCTCCTCGACCTGATGCCCGACCAGCCACTCGTCGAGCAGGTAGTTGAGCGTGACGTTTGTCCGCGCAGCCGTGTTGTCCCGGACCTGCTCCCGCAGCCTGTCGCGGATCAGGACCGCCGCGTCCTCGGTGTCGGCCGAGTCGCTGAGCATCAGCTGCCGACCGGTTACCGGGTCGTACCCGGCAGAGACGCGGATCTGGTAGGTGCCGCCCCGCTGGCGGATGCCGGTCAGGTCCTTCGGAGGCTGCTTCCTGCGTGCCATCACGGCAGCGTACAGCGCGTTAATGGACAGTCCGATGGACAAAGATCCCCAAACTCGATCTTCTTCCGTCCATCTGTGCTGGTGAGAGGTGGTGCGCCGCCAGGGACTCGAACCCCGAACCCGCTGATTAAGAGTCAGCTGCTCTGCCAGTTGAGCTAGCGGCGCTGGTGTCGGACCGTGCTCGGCGCGACGGACGGGACGCTAGCACGCTTGCGGTCACCGGTCCGAATCAGGCTACGAGCAACCGGACAAGGGCGTCGCGCGTCGGTACACACGTGTCCAGGCGGCGAGCCCGCCTAAGTCTGTCAGACCGGGGCTGCAGACTGAACTCCTTGCAGTAGATGACGGAAATGGATGGTGCCCGTGGGGGTGAGCAGGTCAGGTCCGGCGACCGGACGTCGGAACACAGCGTCAGGGCTGGTCAGACGCGGCGCCATGATCACGGTGTTACTCGTCGTCGGCATACTTGGCGCGTTGTTGGCAGGGTGTAATTCCGGTCACAGTAGTGCGCCGACGCCCGCTGTGCACAAGGCCGCCCCACCGCTGCCGCCTCCCGTCGCGGTCATCACCAGTGATCCGGCGGATCAGGCGACCAACATCTCACCGCTGGCGACCATCACGGTGACCGTCGCGAAGGGCAAGCTCGGTGAGGTGTCGGTGGCCAGTCCACAGGGCACCCAGGTGGCTGGCCAGCTCCAGCCCGACGCCGCATCCTGGAAGACCACCGAACCGCTGGGCTATGGCAAGACCTACACGATCAACGCCAAGGCGATCGGTGACGACAACCGGCAGGTTACCAGCATCTCGACGTTCACCACCATCGCGCCACGCAACCTCGCCTTTCCGTCGATCAACCCGCTCAACGGGGAGACGGTCGGCGTCGGCCAGCCCATCTCGATTTATTTCGACGCGCCGATCACGGACAGACAAGCAGCCGAGAACACGATCACTGTCACCACTGACCCTCCCGTCGAGGGCGCCTTCTACTGGTTCTCCAGCAAAGAGGTGCACTGGCGACCGCAGCAGTTCTGGGAGACCGGCACCCACGTCGCCGTGGATATCCACGACTACGGCAAGGACTTCGGCAACGGGGTCTACGGTGAGCAGGACCGGACGTCGCACTTCACGATCGGTGACGCGTTCATCGCCCGGGCCGACGGCGCGGCCCACCAGATGACCGTCGAGATCAACGGCCAGCTGGTGCGTACGATGCCGATCTCCATGGGCAAGCCGAACACCCCCAGCGCCAAAGGCGTCCACGTGGTCACCGAGAAGAACGCGACGAAGGTCATGGACTCGACCACCTTCGGGCTCGCGCTCGATGCCCCCGGCGGCTACATCGCCAAGGTGAAGTGGGCCACCCGCATCTCCAATAGCGGCGAGTTCGTGCACTCCGCGCCGTGGTCAGTCGCCCAACAGGGCAACACCAATGTCAGCCACGGATGCATCAACCTCTCGCCGGACAACGCCAAGTGGTTCTTCGACAACGCGAAGAAAGGCGACGTCGTGATCAACATCAACACCGGTGGCCCCGACCTCAAGTCCTACGATGGCTTCGGGGATTGGCAGATCCCGTGGGGACAGTGGGTGTCAGGAAACAAGTAGTCGCGTCACCGTGCGGCGGCGTGCCTGGTGATCAGACGCTTAGCCTTGTCGGCTTGCTCGAAAATCGCCAGGTGCGCACCGTCGAGGACTTCAAGCTTCGCCCGATAGATGGCGGACGCAAGAGTTTTGGCATGCGGATTGACCGGTGTACCAGAATCCTGGGAACCGCCGATCACCAGCGTGGGCGTGTTGATCCGGCCGAGCGACCGGCGACCGTCCCAGCCGGCTATGGCCGAGCAGCACTCAGCGTAGCCGTCGTCGGGAGTGCCGGCGATCATCTTGATCGCCCGCTCGACGGTCTCCGGGTTCGCAGCTGCCCACTCTGGGGTGAACCAGCGGGCGACCACGTCCGGCGCTATCGACGCGGTGCCCGCCCAACGAACTGATGCGCCCCGCTCCACCCACGGCCCGTGGTCGTCGTAATAGGCGCTGGCGCTGCACAGCACGAGAGACGACAACCGTTCCGGGACGTTCGCGGCCAGGCAGATGCCGACCATCCCACCTAGCGACAGGCCGCAGAAGGCCGCTCGTTCGATACTGAGCCGATCCAGCAGCGCCACCACATCGACGGCCAGGTCCACGATCGTGAAGCTCCCACCTGGGACCGGGGACCGGCCGTGTCCGCGATGGTCGTAGCGCAGCACCTGGAACCGCTCGGCCAGTGCCTCGACCAGCGGATCCCAGATCTCCAGCGTGCTACCCAGCGGTCCGGCCAGCACCAGCACCGGGGCCTCAGACGCCCCGGTGAGCTCGTGGTAGACCTCGACGGTTCTCATGCCCGGAACTCTAATACCAGCCCGCTCAGGGCATCGAGAACATGGGGTGAGTGACGGGACTCGAACCCGCGACATCCTGGACCACAACCAGGTGCTCTACCAAGCTGAGCTACACCCACCATGCGGCTGCCTCACCAGCGCTGCGAGCAATGGTAGCGGCAGCTGTACCCGGGGTCAGCGCATGGGCACCTGATTGGTGACGGCCTGGGCCGCCGCCCGCGCCTGTTCAGAGCTCGGGCCCGGTGCCGGCACGAACACGGCGCGCCGGTAGTAGGCGAGCTCACGGATGGACTCGGTGATGTCGGCCAGTGCCCGGTGCGCCAGACCCTTCGCCGGCTGCGCGTAGTAGACCCGCGGGTACCAGCGACGGCACAGCTCCTTGATGGATGACACGTCGACCATCCGGTAGTGCAGGTGGCCGTCGAGCTCGGCCATGTCTCGGGCCAGGAAGGCCCGGTCGGTGGCCACCGAGTTGCCCGCCAGCGGTGCCGAGCGAGCCTCGGGCACCCAGGTGCGGACGTAGGCCAGCACTAGCCGTTCGGCCTCGGCGAGACTCACCGTGGACCGCCGCACCGCCTCGGTGAGGCCGGACTTCGCGTGCATGTCGCGCACCACTTCAGGCATCGAATCCAGCGCGGCGTCGTCAGCATGGATTACCACGTCGACGCCCTCGCCGAGCACCCGGAGCTCGCCGTCGGTGACCAGCGCGGCGATCTCGATCAACGCGTCCTTACCGACGTCCAAGCCGGTCATCTCACAGTCGATCCACACCAGACGGTCGTTCACGCCGTCGAGCCTAGTGTGTGTGCGGCGCCACTCACCTCATGTTGGACAAACGGATCGAGCAGTCCCGGCACCGCCCGCTCGGCGACGGCCAATCCCTCGGCGGTCTCGACATCGATGACGGAATACCCGCCGTTGCCAGCCGCGGTAGTCGCGGTCACTGTGACCAGGCCGGCCCGGCGCTGAAAAAATGACTGCGACACCGTCCAGCCGATCACCCCGGCGCGCTGTAGCGCCACCGTGCCACGCACTCCGGCACCGTGCCGGGTGACGAGATAGTTGCTGGTCAGCGCGTGTCCCAGGTTGAAGTAGGCGTCCAGCGCGAGCAGTACCGTCACCGGCAGCAGGCCCAGTGCTGCCCATGCCGCCCAGGCCGGCACCGGAGCAAGCCACAGCGCCGCGGATCCGGCCAGCACCGGCACCGTTGCGCGGACCAGCCGACGCCGCAGGGCCACCAGCGGGTGCCTGTGCAACGTGGTGCCGGTGGGGGAGGGAACTTCTGCGAGCACCGCCCCCGACACCCGGTGCGCCTCGTTGCGCGGGGCCGGCGGCAGCAAAGTTCCCCGGCCGTGACCGCGCCGACCGCCCAGGCCGGTCGCCACAGCGACAGTCCGGGCCCCACACCCGACTCGCAGCAGTGGCGGCTCGACCACCTCGACCCCGCGCAGCCGACGCTCCTCCAGCGATACCGACCTGGTGGTGAACAGTCCGCGGCGAATCCGCAGGGTGCCGCCCACCTCGCGGACCAGCGTGAATCCCCACCAAGCCTCGACGAAGATTGACAATGAGCCAGCCAGTGCGATTACCAACACCAGCACCGCAAAGGCGGCGATGCCCATCCACAGCGGCGTCATGGTCAGCTTCTCGCGAACCCCGCCGACGTCCACGGCATTGGCACCCACATCACTGATAAGTTGCCCGAAAGCGCCGCCGACGGCGACCACCGCCACCAGGCTCGACACCGTGAGCGGCGCGAAGCGCAGCCAGGACCAGCTCAGCGTGGCCAACACGGTCGCAGCCGGGGCAACCGTCGCACCGGAGCGGTCCGGACCGGCGTAGAGGGGATCCAGCAGCCGCTGCCGCACCCGGTCGGCCTGTGCCGCGGAAATCGCGTCGAGGGTCAGCTCGCGCGACTCCCGTCCATCGGTGCGTTCCCCAGTCCCGACCTTGACCACCGAGAGTTGGAACAGCCGGTGCGCCGGCCCGGCGGTGACGTCGACGCTGCGAATCCGATCTCGGGCAACCGACCGGGTGCTACGGAACACCAAACCCGTCCGCAGCTCGACGCGCTCGCTGGTGATCCGGTAGCGGGTGGTGCGCCAGCGCAGCATCCCGGCGAGCAGCACCAGCAGTACACCGCCCGCCACGCTGTAGACCCGCCCCGCGATGTCCTGCCCGATACCGGTCACCAGCACCACCGCGATCACCGGCAGGAAACCGGCAAGCTGGCGCAGCGGGGTAACCGCGAGCATCCGGGGATCCAGGCGCTGCCAGTCGGCATCGCCCGGCGCCGTCACCGTGGTCACCATGCCGCGTTTGCGCGGGGGAGTGCGTCGACGGTCATGTGGCATCCCCGGGAGTCGCCTGAGTGGTCTCGGTGAGTCGCTCGACGAGATCGTCGGCCACCGCGCGGTCCAGCCCCGCCAACCGCAGCGCCCCAGCCGCAGATGCTGTCGTGACGGTGACCGTGGCCAGCCCAAACAGCTGCTGGAGCGGCCCACGCTCGGTGTCCACGGTTTGGATCCGAGACATCGGTGCGACCCGCCATTGCTGGCTGATCCAGCCGGCCGAGGTGTAGACGGCGTCATCGGTGGTCTCCCACCGGTGCACCTGGAACCGCCATCGCGGCATCACCAGCAGGTAAGCCACCCCGATGATGGCCACCGCGGCGGTGCCGGGTATCAGCCACGATCGCGCATCGGCCCAGAAGACCAGCCCGATCACCGGGGGGACCAGCAGGACTGCGACCTCAAGAGCGGCCTGAGCGCTCCACCAGATGATCGCGCGCGGGCTGACCCGGTGGCGCGGCGGACGCAACCTCACCGGCTCGCTCCTCGGAGTGTGCACTGTCATACCTGGGCCTCGCCGCGCCCTACCGCTGCCAGGAAACGCGCCGGGACCGAATCCGCCAGCACCGAGCAACGGTGATGGTCGAGAACCAGGGCGTTGATCCCACCGGCGAAGGCGTCGGCGGCAGCCACCGCGAGCTCGATGCTGCCGGGCTGGTCGAACGGGACTGCGGCGACCTCGCCAAGATAATAAGCATGGTCGGTCGTGATCAGCGCGATGTCGTAGCCCAGCGCGGTGAGCAGCACGCTGGTCTGCGGGTGCAGGTGGATGATCGCGTTGACGTCCGGGCGCCGGGCATATGTCTCGGTGTGCAGCCGCCATTCACTGGACGGCTGCGGATGCCCACCCCGCGCCCCACCGTCCGGGATACTGATCAACGAGAACTCGGTCGGCTCCAACCGGTCCAGCCAGCTGCCCGCCGCCGTGATCCAGCATTCGCCGGAGCCGGCCGCTCGGACCGAGAGGTTGCTGCCTGATCCGATCACCAGCCCGGTGCGGACGGCGTCTGCGGCGACGTGCGCGGGTTGGTCGCGCACGTCGCCGCAGAGGTAGCTCACCACACGAGCCTAGAAGCCCTGGGCGGCATGGTCGGGCGGCGGGGTTCACCCCGGTCACTCAGAGTCCTGTAACTCAGAGTAACAGGATGTCCACAGTTACACCTCTATCGGATAATTACTCACTGATTCTCTGGTGCATTACCGGCAATGCATACACGCAGGGCCAGTGGAGAAGACCGGGACAGCTTATTCACGCCGGAGTACGGGTTGGGATATGCTGGAGCGGGTCGGGGCCCATACGGCTAACAATCGTCTCCACGGCCGTCCTGTTTGCCCGGAAATCGCATTGCGAGAAGGGCAGCGAGGCTGGCCGGCGGCGGCGAGGAAGGTTCGACAAATGCAGCTCAGCAAGGGCGCCCGGGCAATAGGACGGGTCGGAGCCTTCGTGGCTTCCGCCTCTTCGATGTTGGTCTTCGCCGGGCCTGCCTCGGCGGCGGGAGAGACCGCGACGGGATACGAGCACGGCCACGCGCAATTCTCCGTCCAATTGACTGGTGATGAGATCCGTGATGGCGGAGACCGCCACGGCGACGCCGTCGCTCGCCTCGACCTCGATCCGGACAACGAGAGGATCTGCTACGTCATCACCTGGCGCGGGCTCGAAGGCGACGTAACCGACTTCCACATCCACGATGCCCCTCGCCACAGCGACGGGCCGGTTTTTGTCAATCTCTTCAATGACCGGCACTTCGATGGCGAGCGCAACACGGTGGCGGACTGTGTCTACAGTGACCGATCGAAGATCAACGCCATCATCGATGAGCCGTCGGACTACTACCTGATGCTCCACACGACCCCCCATCATGCGGGAGCACTCCGCGGCCAACTGGATTAGGGACTGACTCTTTACGCGCGCTCCTGAGGCCGAGTCCGATGGCGACTCGGCCTCAGGAGCTGACCTGATCCCGGGACAGCCGAGCGAGCATGCCCTCGCAGCTGCGCACCACTACCCGGGCCCGGTCAGTGGCGGCACGATCGGACAGCGGGCTCTGAGCGCGCCGCTGCCAACGGGCCAGCGCGGCGGTCACGGCCTCGCGGAGCGAACCGGGGTCCGCGTCTGGCTCCAGGCCAAGACGGTTGGGCATCGCCGCGCCATGCCCGCCGAGCAGCCGTTCAGCATCGGACCGGGCGTCGGCCGATAGCGCCAGGTCGGGAGCGCGCAGCTCAGCGAGCAGCCGAAGCTCACGGAATTCGTGGGCGCCAGCCAGGATTCGCTCCACCTCACCGGCCAGCTCGTGGGCCTCTGCGCGGGGTTGTTCCCGCAGGGTGCGCTCGACAAGCAGTAGCGCCGATCGGGCCTTGAGCACGTCGCGGCGCTCGGTGAACTGGGTGGCCAGCACAGTGCGCAGCTCGTCCAGACCGCTGCGCCGCACCAGTTCCTCGGTGAGCGCGGCGGGCTCACGGTATCCCTGTCGAATCAGGTTGGTCGCCAGTCGCAGCCCGAACAACCCGAATCGCTCCACCAACGCGTTGCGCGTCTGTGCCGGCAGGGTCGGATGTGACTGCGCCGCAACGAACCGGTCCGCCGACAGCAACAGGGAATCCAGCTCGGATCGGGATGCCTGAGCCAACTCGGCCAGCGCGCTGAACTCCGACTGCCGCAGCGTCCGAGCGGTCTGCGCGAGCAGGCCAGCCACCGCGACCACGGTCTGGCACAGCCGTCGAACCTTGGGCTCGCTGCGGTAGCGCCGGGCGACCTGCCGCGCCGAGACCATCGCATCGAGGCGGCCGGCACCGATCTCGTCGGCCCGGGAAAGCACCGCGATCGTATTGATGACCGCCGCGGGCGCGCCCGCCTGATCGTGGAACGACTCGAGAAAGCGCACGTCGGTGGCGTGCAGGTGGCGCATGAGGTAGATGACGGCGTCCGCGTCCGACGGCCGGTCATCCGGCGCCAGCAAGGCGATGGACCGGGCCGAGATCTGCGTCGACAGCGACGCGATACCGGGGGTGTCGATCAGCGTTGTGGTGCGCAGACTGCGGGAGGGCCAGTCGACGAGCAGTCGGTCAACCTCTTCCGGGGTGCTCCCACGAAGATCGAACTCCAACCGGCCGTCGGTCCGGATCAGCGGCAGCTGCCGCGACGCACCCGTGCGGGGCATCAGGGTGACCCGTGGACTCGCGGCGTCCCGATACCAGGTGACGACCTGCGTGCACTCGCCGGCATCGGTCGGCGCGATCTGTTCCCCGACCAGCGCGTTGAGCAGAGTCGACTTCCCAGCTTTGATCTTACCGGCGACGGCTACTCGGAGCGGTTCGTCGAGCCGGTCGATCTGACCGCGCAGTTGGGTGGCCGTGGTCGGGCTGTCTCGGTATACCTCGGCTGCCCGCCGCAACACCGCGCGGACCGCGGCGCTGAGTCCGGGAGCCGCTCGCGTCGGGGAGCTCACGAGCGGTTGCCCGGGGCGGCCAGCAGGGCGCGAGCGTCCTGGCGCACCGTGTCGATCTGCGCCAGCTCGGCGTTGAGCCGGTTGATCCGCTGCTGCCGTTGGGAGTCCTCGGTGTGGGCGGCCTTTTCCGCGGCCTGGATGGACTCAATCAGCGAGCGCTGTAGCTCCGTCGCCACCTCGCTGAAGTGGTCCCGCAGCAGTCGCTGGACCTGGCGCAACCGGTCGCGGCATTCCTTGCTCACGTGGAAGGTGACGTCGTCGATCTGGCGCCGGAGCAGCATCTGGGCCTCGGCCTGTTGCCGCTTGAGGCGGCTGTGCTTGTCATCCCGAAGTGTCTTGCCGCCGAGCACCAACCCAGCGACGAGGGAGACCGGGTTGAACATCGACGCCGCTCCCGCGAGCATGGTCAGCATGCCGAACATAATCATGCCGCCGTAAGAACCCCGCATCCCGGTGAGCAGCTTGCCGACGAGTTTGGGATCGTCGGCGTGCGGTGCCGCTAGCTCAGGCACCGCGTCGAGGGTGGTGGGCGTAGCGCCCAGCCGCAGCTCAGGCAGCAGCTCGCCGCCATCTTCGGCGAAGTGCACGGCCACCTGCTGAGCGATCGACTGGGCCCGCTGGTTGGCCCACACGAAGTTGTCAGAGGTGGCCGCAGCGAGTTGCTGACCGAGCCACTCGGTGAACTGCTCCCAGATCGCGTGCGGATCGGCCTGCTCCAGCGCAGCCTCACCAGTGCGGACCACTTGCCGCATCCGGTCGCGCAGGTCGAACTCGATGTCGGCGGTCAGATCGGTCATCCCGTCGCTGAGCGTCTGCTGCCATCGTGACGTGCGGCGCTGCAGGTTCTCCGCGCGGGACTTGGCGGCCTCCAACTCGGCCATTAGCGCGGTGCCGCCTTCGGGGTCGCGCTGCGCTTGTAGCTCTGTCCGCAGCGACACCGCGAGGTGGTCGGTGACGGTGAATACGTCGTGCGCCACGCTGCGGCGACTCAGCCGGTCGGCCTGTGCCACGGCGTTGTGCAGGTACCGCACCAGTGCCGGGAACCCGGACTCATCGTCTAGCTGCTTGTCCTCGGCGCGCATCGCATGCAGGCGCAACGTCGAGGACACGGGCAGCAGATCCGCCTCCACATTGGCGCCGGCCAGGTGGACGCGGTCCAGCTCGGAGATGCGCCGCCATTGCGGGTAGAGGTCGATCTTGGTGAGCACGCAGGCGACGTTGGGACAAAGCTTCATCGCCTGCCGCAGAAAGTCAATCTCCGGTTCCGAGTACTCCTGCGAAGCGTCAGAGACCAGCAACACGGCATCGGCGGTGGGCAACGCGGCCAATGTGCTGGTGGTGTGCACCGAGCTGAGACCGCCGACGCCGGTGGTATCCACCAGGGCCAACCCGTCGGCCAGGATCTGACGCGGGATGCCGACCTCGGCACGCAAGAGGCCTTGCCGGTCAGCCGGATTGCCTGCCTCGGACACGTAGCTCGCGAGCTCGTCGAGGGATAGCTGGACCCGAGTGATCTCCGCGTCGGAGGCACCGTCCACGCCGCGCACCAGCGTCGCGGTGGGCGTCTTCGAGTAGGAGACCTCGGTGGGCAGTGCGGTGGCGATGTCGTCGTCCACCGGGCAGACGTGAGCGTCGACCAGTGCGTTGATCAGCAGGCTCTTGCCCTGCTTGAACTCGCCGACTACGAGCACCCGGACGGTGGGGTCGAGCAGTCGCCGACGGGTGTGCGCGAGCCGTTGCAGCAGGTCGCGCCGGTCGCCGGCCTCGACCAACCTGATCAATCGGTCAACTACGTCCAGGCCCGGCGGTCCTACTGTGCTCACTGCGTTGCCCTCTCCTGCTGGTGGCCCCGGTGGAGGCTACTCCTGCGGATGCGTGGCACTGCGGAGCTGGGATCGCACCGGGTTGGGGCTCACCGCGTTAGGCAAAGGGGAGCGACCCGAAAGAAGGGCCCACGGGGGCCCTCTCGGATCCCGCCACCATCAGGCGCTGAGGCCCAAGCTCACCGATGGTGACACGCAGTGTCGCTAACGCAGCGCCTCGTGTTGGCGATACGCAGGCCAGACGCTGTGCAGGTGCGCTCCAGCTCCGCTCTAGGCTGCGGGATCGATTGACGAGAGGTCGCCCGACGAGGAAGGAGCTCGCGAGGATGAGCTACTGGCTCGGGATCGATGTGGGTACGACCTTCACCGCCGCGGCGATCTGCCGGCAAGGGGCGGGGCGGCCCGAGATTCCCGAGGTGGTCGCGCTGAGTGGCCGGTCGACTGCGGTGAGTTCGGTGTTGTATCTGGCGCCGGACGGTCAGGTGGTGGTCGGCGAGGCCGCGGAGCGTCGCGCGGTCACCGATCCCGATCGGGTGGTGCGCGAGTTCAAGCGGCGCATCGGCGACGAGGTGCC
>DATAWX010000020.1:0-11081 GCA_036266995.1 Pseudonocardiaceae bacterium
CGCCAAAGCCGCAATCGACGACGGGCTTGACGTCGATCTCAGCAACGGTCTCCAACTGGAGGCCGAAGCATTTGCCGCGCTCGCCCGAACCGAGGATCGCGTGACGGGGATGCGCTCGTTCCTCGACCACGGCCCCGGCAAGGCGACGTTCGCCGGCCGGTAGCCCGCTCGTCTGCGTAATTATCACGTATGTACTGGGCTGATAGCGGTGAGTAGTATGGCGAGTGCACGCCACCGGAACCTGGGAGGGACACCGTCATGTTGGGTCTGATTGTCGCGCTGCTCGTCATCTGGCTCATCGTCGCGTGCATCGGGATTGCCATAAAGGGCCTGCTGTGGCTGTTTGTCGTCGGGATCGTGTTATTCGCTCTGACGACCGCCTTCGGCGCTTTCAGCAGCACCAGGTAAGGGCCGTCGACAACGGTCGGTGTGGCGGGAGCCTGGTTGCGCGTCGGTTCGGCTAGCGTGCTCCGGGTGTCAGACGGACCAGATCTCAACCCCCACAACCTGCTCAACATCCTGCTGCACCACCTTGAGGTGCCTGTGGCCTTCATTCCCGGATCGTTGCTGCTGGGCGGGCTGGCATGGTGGCTGGCCCCGCGTCGGGGTTGGGCTCAGACGCCGGCGGTGCTTGCCGGGTGCGCACTGGCGCTGGCACTGGCGCTGACCGTGGTGCGGCCGTTCGGCCATTTCTCCGTGGGTGGCTTCAACCCGTTGACGACGTTGCGGGAATGCTCGGTGGGCAGCATGTCGTTGAGACATCTCTACGAGCAGCTCAACGTGGCGATGCTGGTGCCGTTTGCGCTTTTCGGGACGCTGGCGACACGTCGCCCGTTGCTCATCGTGGCATCCAGCGCGCTGGTCAGTGGGTTCGCGGAGTTCTTCCAGGGCGCTACTGGCGGCGGCGAGTGCCAGGTCCGCGATCTGGTGCACAACACCGCTGGAGGTGTGATCGGCGCGGTGTTGGCCGTGGTGGTGCTGCGGCAGCGAGCGCGGCGATCACCCAGCATCACCGCAAAGCTCGGAGCCGGTGCCGGATCATCGCGTTGATCGGTACGGTCACCGGGCAAGCACCTCGTCGATCTCGACGGCGGTCGGCAGGGATGGTTGAGCGCCGGGCCGGGTGGCCGCTACCGCGCCCGCCGCGCAGGCCCGTGCGAGCCACTCGGCGTCGGGCAGCATGCGCAGTAAACCCGCTACCGCGGCGCCGATGAACGCGTCACCGGCGGCGGTGCCGTCGACCGCACTGACCGGCGGGGGCACCGCTGTCGCGACCTGCACGCCGTCACGGAGCAGCACCGCGCCGCGCGGTCCGTCGGTGACAGCGACGGCTCGGGCATCGCGCAGGCCGGGCAGCGCGGCATACTCGGCGCGATTGACCACCACCAGATCGGCGCGCAGCAGCACGTCGGCCGGTACTGGACGGGCCGGGGATGCGTTGAGCACGAACAGTCCAGTGGCGTGCTGCGCAGCGTCGATCACGGCCTGCTCGGGCACCTCCAGCACGGTGAGCACCGCTTCCGCGCCGGTCACGTCCTGCGCGTCCACCTGCAGTGCCGCGTTCGCGCCTGGCACAACGACGATGGTGGTCTCGCCCGCCGGATCGACGGCGATCAGCGCCAACCCGGTCGGCGCGGTGACCCTTTGCAGCCGGTCTAGCCCGACCCCCTCGCGGCGCAGCAGGTCCAGCGCGGCGTCGGCCTCGGGGTCGGTGCCGACGGCGGCGATCAGCTGGACCGGCAGCCCCAGCCGATGGGTGGCCAACGCCTGATTGGCTCCTTTACCGCCGGGAACGCGGGTCAACCCGGTCGCGGTGAGGGTCTCGCCGGAGCTGGGTAGCCGCGGCAGTGCGGCCACCAGGTCGAGGTTGACGCTGCCCACCACTGTTACGCCCACGGGCTCCATCCCACCACGCGCGGCTACGCCGGACGGCCGCCTGGTGGAGGGATGTACCGGTCCGCGATCCCGGCGATGTCAGCCGCTGAGTATCGCCGCCTCATCAGCTGGGCAGGATTGCCGCCGACGACGGTGTAGGGCCCCACATCACGGGTAACGACGGCGGCCGTGGCGATGACCGCGCCCTTGCCGATCGTGACGCCGGGCATCACGATCACGTCGCGAGCGGGTAGGGATTGGTCGGATCGGGAACGGTCCGCCAGGGCGCGGCTGCCAGGGCAACAGGCGGTCGACTCAATACTGCTGCGCTTGCGCCAAGCTAGGATCCCGCCGTGACCGGCATCCTCACCTCGCACGATCAGCAAGTCTCCGTCCCGGCGCCGGGACAACTGGTCACGGTGCGACACCGCCAGTGGATCGCGGCCGACGTGTCGCGGGGCGAGGTGGCCAGTAGCGACCCGCACGTGCTCACCGGCCGGGCACCACACCTGGTGACGTTGGCCAGCATCGAGGATGACGCCTGGGACGAAGAGCTGCGGGTGGTCTGGGAGCTGGAGCCGGGCACGGTGGTGCACGACGTTGCGGTGTTACCAAGCCCAGAACATGGGTTCGACGAGCCGTCCGAACTCGCAGCATTCCTGCACGCGGTGCGCTGGGGCGCCATCGCTTCGGCTGACACCACCGCGCTGCAGGCGCCGTTTCGCTCCGGGATCCAGATCGAGGACTACCAGCTCGACCCGGTGGTGCGGGCGCTGTCCATGCCGCGCACCAACCTGTTGATCGCCGATGACGTGGGTCTGGGCAAGACCATCGAGGCCGGGCTGGTGATGCAGGAGCTGATGCTGCGACACCGGGCGCGCACCATGCTGATCGTCTGCCCGGCCGGGCTCACATTCCAGTGGCGTGACGAGATGCGGGACAAGTTCGGGCTGGACTTCCGCATCGTCGACGCCGAGGCGCTGCGGCAGTTACGCCGTCGACGGGGCCTGTACGTCAACCCGTGGACGCACTACCCGAGGCTCATCGTCAGCGTGGACTGGCTCAAGCGCGAGCGTCCGATGCGGCTGCTGCGCGAGGTGCTGCCACCGGTGCCGCGTTACCCGCGGGCATTCGACCTGCTGGTGGTGGACGAGGTGCACAGCTGCGCGCCGTCGGGTCGCGGTCGTTACGCGGTGGATTCATTGCGAACCAAGGCGATCCGGGCGCTGGCCCGGCACTGCGAGCACCGGTTGTTCCTGTCCGCCACTCCGCACAATGGCTATCTGGAGTCGTTCACCGCGCTGTTGGAGCTGCTGGACGATCAGCGCTTCATTCGCGGTGTCAAGCCCCCTGAAGACCAGCTGACCCGGGTCATGGTGCGCCGGCTCAAGAGGGACCTCCCGCCGCGGTGGGACGGCACGCCCCGGTTCCCGCAGCGCAACCTCGACTACCTGGAGGTCAGCTACTCCGAGTCGGAACGCCACGCTCACCAGCTGCTCAACCGCTATGCAGCCAGTCGCCGGTCATCAGCCGACGGCAAGCCGGCCAAGGCCGCCGCCGACTTTGTCACGACCCTGCTCAAGCGACGGATGTTCTCGTCGCCCAAGGCGTTTGCCGAGACGCTCGAGGTCCACCTCAAGACGATGACGGACCGGGAGCGGGCACCCTCGGCGCCGGTCAGCGAGCGAGTGCTGCGGCCGCTGGTCGAGCGGCTCGACGAGGCCAACGACGACCTGGCAGATGCCGCCGCCTACGCCCAGGCCGAGCAGGACGCCCTCATCGCTGCCCGCAGCTGCGCGCCCGCACTGTCCACTGCGGAGCACGCGATGCTGACAGAGCTGGGCACCTGGGCGCGCGGCGCGCGGGACCGCTCGGACACCAAGTTCACCGCGCTGCGCCACTGGCTGGATCCGATCGTGCCGCCGACCGGTGAGTCGACCGAACGAGTGATCATCTTCACTGAGTATCGGGACACCCAGCGCTGGCTCTACGAGCGGCTGCTCGCCGCCGGCTATCCGGCGCAGCGGCTGGCCCTGCTCTACGGCGGCCAGGACGAGCAGGACCGGGAGCACGTGAAGAACGTCTTCACCGCCGATCCGGAGCTGGACGCGGTGCGTGTGCTGATCGCCACCGATGCCGCCAGCGAGGGCATCAACCTGCAGTGGCACTGCCACCGGGTGCTGCATTGGGAGATCCCCTGGAATCCCAACCGGCTGGAGCAGCGCAACGGCCGGGTCGACCGGCACGGCCAGCGCGCCCCCGAGGTACAGGTGCGGCATTTCGTCCCGGCCGGTTGGCAGTCGGCGTCGTCCATGGACGGCTTTGCCAGGGGATCGTTGGAGGATGAGCTGGACTTTCTGCGGATCGCGGTGGAGAAGGTGGACCGTATTCGCGAGGACCTGGGTAGCGCGGGTGAGGTGATCTCCGCACAGGTGGAGCGCAAGATGCTGGGCCGCCAAGCCGAATGGCTCACCGCGGATTCCGAGATCGACCGGCGCGCCGCCCGAGCCAGGCTCAAGGTCGAGCGTGACTTGGCCCGGGACCTGGAACGGCTGACCGAGACACTGGCCGGTAGCCGGGCAGTGCTGGACCTCGCCCCGTCCACGGTGGAGCAGGTGGTGCGGGTCGCGTTGCGGTTGGCGCACCGCCGGGAGCTGCTGGCCGCAGCACCGCCGGACGGGTTCGATGCGCCGGTGTTCCGCCTGCCCGAGCTGCCCGGAGCGTGGGCCGTCGCCCGCAACGCGGGGCTCTACCACCCGCTCACCGGCGCGGAACGCCTGGTGACCTTCGATCACGACGCGATGGCCGGCCGGTCCGATGTGGTGTTGCTGCACCTCGGGCACCGGCTGGTGCAGATGTGCCTGCGGCTGTTGCGCGCTGAGTTGTGGGCTCAGGCGCGCAATGCGCCGGGTGCCGCGAAGCTGAGCCGGGTGACCGCACGGGTAGTGCCAGGCGACCTGCTGCGGGTGCCCGCGGTGGTGGCGCACGGCCGGGTGGTGGTGACCGGGGCCGAGGGCACCCGATTGCACGAGGAGATGATGACCGCGGGTGGGTTGATCGAGCAGGGTCGGCTGGCCCGCGCCAATGCTGATGAGGTCACGTCCTGGCTGGCCGCGGCATCTGATCAACCGGTTCCCGCAGACGTCCAGGACCGGCTTCGCGTGCTGTGGCCGGAGCTGTCCGACCCGCTGGGCAAGCTGCTCGCCCGGCGCGCCGCCGACCGCACCCGCAGCATGCAGGCGCTGTTGCGCAACCGCTGCGAGGAGGAAGTCACCGCGCTCGCCACGATCCTCGACGAGCTGGAGCGCTCGATCCGCGGCGCACTGGGGGAGACCGAGCACTGGGAGCAAGGCAGCCTGTTCGAGATCGACGACGAGCGTGACCAGCTACACGCTGATCACGAGGCGCTGCTGGCCCGGCTGGACGCCCTTCCCGACCAGCGCCACGACGAGACCGCCGGGCTGCGCCGCCGCTACGCCGACCCGACCGCGCGCTGGTTCCCGGCTGCCGTGGAGTTCCTGGTTCCCGCGGTGATCGCGCGGGCGCGACGCTGATGCCGGCGCTGCGCACCAACATGCCACGGCTGCAGTCTCCGGCTGAGCAGCACGCCGAGTGGTTGAGCCTGCTGCGTCCAGAAGGTCCATTCCTGGCCCTGCCCGTGCTCACCGCGGCGCTGCCACAGGGCCTGGACACCGTGCCGGACGCCACTCGGACCCGGATCCGGCAGGCCTGGGCGGAGGTGTCCGAGGCGCCGGACCTGCTCGGTCCGGCCTGGCAGGAACTGATCATCGGTGAGCTGCTGCGCTACCCGGCAGCGGCGCTGCACGAGGAGGCCACGCAGCGCGGCGTCCAGCCCGACGCGGTGGTCAGCGGGCCGGACGCGGTGACCCGGCTGCACCTCTACCGCCGGGGATTCGACGAGCCACTGACCGACGCGACGCACGGCCAACCCGCGCTGGCCGAGCGCGCGGCTCAGCTATGCCGCGACGCGCTGGTGCCGCTCGCGCTGCTGACCAACGGCCGGTTCTGGGTGCTCGTCCATGCCCGGCCCGGTGAGGCGACCAGCACCGCGGTGTTCGACGCCGACCTGTGGTTGGAGGAGCCGACGCTGCTGCGCGCGTTCGCCTCGCTGTGCTGCGCGTCTCGGGTGTTGCCGCCGCCGGTGTCGGCCGACGGTGCGCCATCGGCGAGCCTGGCCGGCTTGTTCGCCCGCAGCGGCGACGAGCACACGCACGTCACCACGACCCTGGGTCGCCAGGTGCGCCAGGCCGTCGAGCTGTTCGTCGCCGAACTGGCCCGGTTGGACCGTGAGTCGCGCGGAACGCTGCTGGCTGACGTGTCGGAACGCGGGCTCTACCGCGGCGCGCTGACCGCGTTGCTGCGCCTGGTGTTCCTGCTGTTCGCCGAGGAGCAACGGCTGCTGCCGGTGACCGACCCGATCTACGCGAGCGGCTACGCCGTGTCCACGCTGTACGAGCAGCTGGAAACCGACCGCACCCTGCACGGCGACGAGGTGGCCGACCGGAGGGCGGCGGCCTGGCCCCGGCTACTCGCTCTGTTCGGCGCCATCCACGGCGGCTGCGAGCACCCGGACCTGCGGCTACCGGCTTGCGGTGGCTCGCTGTTCGACCCGGCGGCTCATCCGTGGCTGGTGGGTGCCCGGATCACCGACCGGGTGGTCCGGGAGATGCTGGACGCACTGCTGGTGCTGCGGCACAAGGGCAAGGCTGCCGAGCGGCTGAGCTACTCGCGGCTCGGGGTCGAGCAGATCGGGCACGTGTATGAGGGCCTGCTGGAGTTCTCCTGCCGTACGGTGCGCGAACCGTTCGTAGGATTAACCGGCAAGGCCGAGCCCGAAGTGCCGCTGGCCGAGCTGGAATCCGTTGCCGCCGGCGGCGAATTTGCACAGTGGTTGCGGTCAAGCTGCGACGCCACCGAGAACCAGGTGCAGAAGTGGCTGGCTGCCCGGCCGTCGCCACACCAGCGGGCCGCGCTGCACGCGGCGTGCGACAACGACGCCGCGCTGGCCGACCGAATAGTGCCGTTCTGGGGTCTGCTGCGCACCGACCTACGCGGGCTGCCGACGGTGTTCCCGGCCGGATCGGTGCTGTTCACCCAGGTCGGCGACCGGCGCTCGACCGGAACCCACTACACGCCCAGGGAACTGGCCGAGGAGGTCGTCGAGCACACCCTGGCCCCGCTGTGCTTCGCCCCCGGCCCGGCGCAGGGCGTGGAGCGTGGGGTGTGGCGGGCCAAGACGGCGCCCGAGCTGCTGGCGTTGAAGGTCGTGGACCCGGCGATGGGCTCCGGCGCCTTCCTGGTCTCGGCGCGCCGCTACCTGGCCGACCGGGTGGTGGACGCCTGGGACCGCGACGGCGTGCCGGACGATGACGCTGAGCTGCTCGACGCGGTCGGCGACCGGGACGAGCTCTTGCTGATGGCGCGCCGCCGGGTCGCGGCCCGGTGCCTGTACGGGGTGGACCGCGACGACATGGCCGTCGAGCTGGCCAAGCTGTCGCTGTGGCTGGTGACGCTGGCCAAGAACAAGCCGTTCGGGTTCCTCGATCACGCGCTGCGCTGCGGAGACTCGCTGGTGGGCCTGGTCTCCGAGCACCAGGTGGCCGCGTTCCACCTTGATCCCGCCAATGGCTGGGCGGTGGGCACTGACCTGTTCCGTACGTTGAACGAGCGGATCGACGGGGTGCTCACCGATGTCACGGAGATCCGCGAACAGATCGAGGCGACCGTCGTACAGGACGCCCGCGACGCTGCAGAGAAGGCGGATCTGCTGGCTAATGCCGAGTGGATGACCCGCAAGCTCCGGCTGGCCGCCGACGCCGTGGTCGGTGCCGCACTCAGCACCGCAGTCCGGCAGGCCCGACGGTACGAGAACGGCATGGTTGTCGACAACGATGACGAGGAGGATCTCGACGACCGGCTGCGCGCGATCGCTGATGACGTCGACCTGCTCATGCGGGATTTGGGTGATCCGTGGCTGGAGGACCGGTTGCGGGCGACTATCGAAGACTGGTTGCGCGGTGGGCGGCCCGAGCCGATCCGCCCGCTGCACTGGCCGCTGGAGTTCCCCGAGGTCATGCGCCGCGGCGGCTTCGACGCCGTAATGGGCAACCCACCCTTCATCGGCGGCCAGCGCCTGACCGGCGCGATCGGCAAGGACGTCCGCGAGTACCTGGTCGAGCACCTGAGCCGTGGCAAGCGCGGCAGCGCCGACCTGTGCTCCTACTTCCTGCTGCGCAACCTCGACATCTCCTGGCGCGGCCGGGTCGGCATCATCGCGACCAACACTATCGCCCAGGGCGACACCCGCGAGGTCGGTCTTGACCAGGCAATCAGCAACGGCGTCAGCGTCTACCGCGCAGTGAAGTCCCAACCCTGGCCCGGCACAGCGTCGCTGGAGGTGTCCCTGCTGTGGGTCGGCCATGCCTCCGACGACGAACCGCGCACCCTCGACGGCCGGCACGTTTCGGCGATCACGCCGTCGCTGGACCCCCGGTCCCGCGTCTGGGGCAATCCGCACCGGCTGGCCGCCAACGCGGATCAGTCATTCCAGGGATCGAACATCCTCGGCCTCGGTTTCACCATGACGCCAGACGCCGCCCAAGAGCTGATCTACAAGGACCCCCGAAACAGCGACGTGCTCTTCCCGTATCTCAATGGCGATGACCTGAACTCGCGCCCGGATTGCTCGGGTAGCCGATGGGTCATCAACTTCCACGGCTGGCCGATCGAGCAGGCACAGGAGTACGAGGACTGCTTCAGGATCGTCGAACAGAAAGTCAAGCCGGAGCGTGTCAAGAACAACCGCAAGATGCGTCGAGAGAGGTGGTGGCAGTACGCGGAGCGTGCTCCGTCGTTGTACGAGGCCATCGCCGACCTCGACCGGGTGCTCGTCATCGCCCAAACGAGTCGAACACAGATCCCCTGCTTTGCGTCGGCCGACCAAGTATTCGATCAGAAGCTCGTTGTCTTCCCGGTCTCGGGTGGGCGACACCTTTGTTTCCGGTCGAGTGCTTTCCAGTATTGGTGGACTGTCAAGAACAGCTCAACCATGAAGGCGGATACGGTTTACGCGCCCTCTGATTGCTGTCAGAATCTTCCCATCCCGGAGCTCACGGTGCGTATGGATCGGGTGGGGGAGGAGCTGCACTCGGTCCGGCGGTCGGTGATGCTCGGCCGGCCGCTGGGGCTGACCAAGCTGTACAACCTTGTGCACGACCGGGCTGTCACCGAGGAGGAGATCCGGCGACTGCGGGAGATCCACACCGAGATCGACTACGCCACCACGCAGGCGTATGGCTGGGCCGATCTCGACCTTGGGCATGGGTTCCACGAGACCCGCCAGGGTCGCCGGTTCACCATCGCACCGGATGTCCAGGTCCAGGTGTTGGACCGGCTGCTCGAACTTAACCACGAGCGCTACGCCGACGAGGTCCGGCAGGGCAAAGACGCCAAGAAGAAGGCCAGGGCCAAGCGCCCTGGGAACGTCGTCCACCGCCTCCCGCTCGGCAGCCCTGTCAAGCCAGAAGAACCTCTATTCTGACGGCTCTGAGGCGGCTTGACGGGAGCGGATGCGGCGTACCAGATCGCCGGTGAGCGCGTCGTTGGCGGCGTGGTCTGTCAGGCGGTGGCCCGACAGTGCGCGCTGCTAACTTTGGATGGGATTGCTGGCGAGCGCGTACGCGCGTGTGGGGAGAGGGTTCGTGGCCGAGACGGAACTGAGCTGGATTCAACGGGCGGCTGATGCCGCGATCGAGCATGCCCACCGTTCGGTTGTGAAGCGGCCGGGTGTGAAGCAGATCGTGTGCGCATCGGGCGTGTCCCCGTCGGGGCCTATCCATCTCGGCAACCTGCGCGAGGTCATGACCGCACACTTGGTAGCCGAGGAGATCTCCTCCCGCGGCTACGACGCGGTGCACCTGCACTCGTGGGACGACTATGACCGGTTCCGGAAGGTGCCGGCCGGGCTCGATGAGGGGCTGGCTGAGTATGTCGGCCGCCCGGTGGCGGCGGTGCCGGACCCCTACGGTGAGCGCGCCTCCTATGCCGAGCACTTCATGGTGGAGTTCACCGATGCCCTGGCCAGGATGGGCGTGCGGATGCACGAGGTGCGGCAGTCCGAGCTGTACCCGCGCGGAACGTACAACGCCGCGGTCCGCCAGGCCATGGACCGTCGGGCCGAGGTCTTCGACATCCTCGCCCAGTTCCAGACTGAGGGTCTGCACGACAGGCCGCTCGCCCAACGCCGGGCTGAGTACTACCCGTTCAAGCCGTACTGCCAGTCCTGTGGGAAGGATTTCACGACGGTCACGGGCTACGACGGTCTGGTCGTGGCCTACCGCTGCCGGTGCGGCCATGCCGGGGAGATGACGCTGGCCGATGGTGCCTCGATCTCCGGCAAGCTGGTGTGGAAGGTGGACTGGCCGATGCGGTGGGTCCACGAACAGGTGGACTTCGAACCAGCGGGCGAAGATCATCACTCGCCATCGAGTAGTTACGCCTCCGGCAAGGTTCTGGTTCGGGAGATCTTCGGTGGTACGGCCCCGTTCTCGTTCGCGTACACCTTCGTTGGCCTGGCCGGCGGATCGAGCAAGATGTCCAGCTCGGCCGGTGGCGCGGCGATCCCCGCGACCGCGCTGGACGTGCTGGAACCGGCGATGCTGCGCTGGCTGTACGTGCGGCGTGCCCCATCCCACTCGTTCACGATTGACCTCTCGCCGCGGGCGGTGCAGCGGTTCTACGACGAGTGGGACCAGTTCGGCGAGCGCGCCGACGCGGCGGCAGCGTCCCCAGTCGATAGGCACGTGCGCCAGGTGTGCCTGCGCACCTCGGCGGGCCCGGTCGACCACAGCCAGCGACCGATCTCGTTCCGCCTGCTGTCCTCTGCTGCCGACCTCACGCAGGCCAATACGGAGCAGATTGATCGCCTCGTGCGCCAGCATGTCGACAACGCCGATGCCTTGCCTGACCCCGACGCCCTGCTCAAGGAGTTGGAGCCACGGCTGACCTGTGCGATCAACTACGCCACACGTCTGCTGCCGCCCGAACAACGCACCACGATCCGTACCGAGTTCAACGGCGAAGTGTGGCAGGAGCTGGATGAGCAGACGCGCGAGGGCGTGCGCATGCTCGACGAGCGCTTGGAGAACGCCTGGACCCTCGAACGCTTGACCCGTCTGGTGTACGCC